>CAYQRB010000006.1:0-35847 GCA_964420145.1 uncultured Candidatus Saccharibacteria bacterium | reverse complement strand
CTATTTGAAATTTTAGAGATTACAGAAAAAATCCGTAGGATGATTTCGGAGAGAGAAAACATAGATGCTATTTTTCAAGTTGCTAAAGAAAACGAGATGAAAACAATAGTAGAGGATGGTATTAATGCAGTGAAAAATGGTATTACAAGTATAGAAGAAATTATGCGAGTTACTGCCTTAAAACAATAATTATGGAGATTAAACTTAGTGAAAACAAAACAGTCTATCTTTTTCATAAAGTTTCTGGTATAGATATTGCTCTTTCTGTGAGACATATGGCCGTTATGCTAGAGTCTGGCCTTTCCCTAGAAGACACTCTAGAGGTAATTAGTAAACAGTCTTCTGACCCTAAACTTCGTGAAGCATATGCCGAAATACTAAAAGATGTAAGATCTGGGAAAGTTATGTCTTCTTCTATGCGAAAATTTCCCAAGATTTTTTCTAATGTGATAATTTCAATTGTTGAGGTGGGAGAGCAAGGAGGAACACTAGAAAAAAACCTCAACTTCTTAGCAATCTTCTTAAAGAAAAATTATGAGCTTTTGCGTAAAGTAAAGGGTGCCCTAGTTTACCCTGCTATAATTTTGCTTCTAACAGCAACGGAAATGCTTGGGGTTATTTACTTTATACTCCCCAAAATGGAATCTCTATTTAATGCGTTTGATGATCCACCTGCGCTTACTATGTTTATCCTAAATTTTTCGAAGTTCACTAGGGAAAATATCGTAGTAATTCTGATATTATTGGTGATTTTTGTTGTTGCATCCGCTAAGTTTCTCAAGACTCAGACTGGTATTGATTTGAGGGATAAATTTGCACTAAAGATGCCGATAGTAAGAGACCTAATCAGGAAAAATATCTTAGCTACATTTTCTAGGACACTTGGGATTTTGCTTGAAAGTGGGATTCCGCTTGCTGACGCTTTGAAAATCACCGCAGCGACAAGTGATAATGTTGTCTATGCTAAGATATTTAACCAACTACAATTAGAGATACAGAAAGGTAATAACATAGCAGACTTTCTGGAAAAATATCCGCAACACTTCCCTCCATTATATGTAAAAATGATAGGTATAGGAGAAAAAACAGCTACACTAGAAGATAATCTTTTGTATTTATATGATTATTATGCAGAAGAAGTGGAGGAGATGACAAGTAATATGAGTACAATCATCGAACCACTACTTTTGATTTTTATTGGAGTTATGGTTGCGGTTCTGGCTATTTCTATAGTGGGGCCTATTTACCAGCTAACAGGAAATATAAATCAATTGTAATATGCGAGGGTATACTTTGATAGAAATATTAGTTGTAATAGGGTTGACTGCGATTGTCGTGGGATTTGTAGCCCCCTTTTCTGTATCTCAATTATCTAGAAACAGAGCAATAGATGCTGGAGCGGAAGTGAGTAGCAACCTTTTCCTTTATCAGCAGTATGCTTATGCCAAAAAAGATAATAAAAGATACGGTGCAAGGATTAACGCCAATAACTTTGAAATGATCATATCAGATGACGGAACGATAAATGGCTCTGATGAGTTCATACCACATAACTATCCGGAAGGAGTAACAGCCAATGTCCTTGGGGAAAACGAGTTTTTATTTAGCGAGGGTGGGTTTCGTCCTTCTGAACCTGTTAGTTTCTCTGTTGAGTATGGCGGGTCTTCTGTTGTTATAGAGATCAATACACAAGGTTTAATTAATTATTATTTAGAGTAATGCAAAGAAGATATACTAATATCAAAGGCCTAACTCTAATTGAGGTGGTACTTTATCTCGCTTTGTTTGGTATGTTTTTTCTTGTGATGGTACAGTTTTTCTTTTTTATTGGAGATAGTAACCAGTTATCAGGAGAGAGCTTAAAAGTTGATAGGGCTATGATATTTCTATCTCAGCATTTTGAAGATTCCTTTAAAAACGGAGTTTCAGTTGATGAAATAAATTCGATATTTGATAATGATACGGGGAAACTTTCTATGTCAGTAAAATGGCCAGGTAACCAAACCCCAGAAGACTTTGAATATACTTTGACACAAGGCGTTTTATTTGCCGGGGGGACAGCCATAACTAGAGGGGATTTACAGGTTACAAAATTTTTACTTGAAAGTATTGAAGATAATGCAGATAATTTAGTAGGAGTAAAGATTACAATAGGTTTATCTTCGAGAGGGAGAAACCCGGTCAATAAAGAAATAAGTAATAACTATTTATTAGATTTATGAGAGGTAATATCGCACTTACAACAGTTCTTGTATTTTCTGCATTATTTATCACAACCGCAGTTGTGATTATTTACCAAGCAATGGATTTTGCAAATTCTACTACCAGTTATACAAACCAAATTTATGCACAGAACACATCTTTTTCTTGCTTGGAGGAAGCGTATTATAAGATAAGCCGAGATCCTTCCTATGGATTAGGTAACGAGAGTTTTACTTTGGTATTGGAAGAAAACAACGAAGTTCCTGTTAAGTTCTGCTCTGCAGATATTGTGGCGTCCGGGAACTCAAACGAGTCGAGAATCATTGAAGTTTCTAGCACTTATAGAAAAGCAAGTTACGGTATTACTAAAACAATAGTAGATATTAATGCTGAAAGTTGGCAAATAAATTGAAAAAATTCAATAAAAAACTAAAAGGGTTTTCTTTGGTAGAGCTGTTGCTTGCTATTGCAATTTTTGCCATAGTTGTGAGTGCTAACTTCGCACTGGCAATGAATGCATATAGAGGCAGGGCAAACGATAGGGTTAGATTAGAGGCAGGATTAGCGATAAAAGATACGATAAATGGAGTATATTCCTATAAAACCAACAACTGGTCGGAGGTTCTAGCGGGACTGGAAGACTCTAACTATGGAGAGGAGTCTAAACGCCTTGATTTAGTAAATAACAAATTTCAACTTAACTCCGGCGGATGGAAAAATGACAGGATAAACTTCAGTATGTATATCAAAAAAGCAAATCGTACAGAGGGAGATATCAATCCTTCTTTAGATGGAGGTGATCCGGATACAGTTAAAATCACGATAATTGCAAACTGGACTGATATTTTTGGAATCAGCCAAGAGATTTCAGAAGACTATTTTCTTTCTAACTGGGCTAGTGATAGATGGAGCGAAACTACAAACGCAGAGTTTCTAGACTATGCAGTTGGGAGTGCTCCCCCGGTTTTGGATAGAGCTAAGATAGCTAACGACTCTGTCTCTCTTGGAAATGAAGTTGTGTATGCTAATACTGACTGGTGTAATCTAGTAGAAAACACTACAGTCAAGCATATTGATACAGAGACTGATATAGTCTCTAAACTAGCAAGTAAAAGAGAACAAACAAATCTTGGGTACAGAGTATATGAGCCGGAGGCGTCCTTTCCTCCACTCTCTCCTGAGGCGGTAAGCCCACCTGCGCTATCTACGATTACACTAAACAATACAAACCCATCTATTTGTAACCAAAGTAGTGGAGTTCCTATACTTGAGTGTGAAAGTTTGGTGAAATTTTATAAATCGCTAGGTGGGGAAAACTGGAGTAATAAATCCGGGTGGGATACCATAACAACAGGATCTTCTCCAACTTCACCTTGTACTTGGTTTGGTCTCACCTGTGTAAATGGACATATCACGAGTATAAGTCTTGATAATAACGCACTATCAGGATCAATTCCTAGAGAAATAGGAAATTTGACCGAACTCGAGAACTTCCAGATAAACCACAGTAGTAAAAACAATCAACTTACTGGTTCTATCCCTCCGGAGGTCGGTTTATTAACAAAACTTGAAACTTTTCAATTAACTAACGCTACGGTATCGGGACGAATACCTGATACTATGGGGAATCTAACTAGCCTTACCCAACTAAATATATCGTCAACCAATGTTACAGGTAGACTCCCTTCCGCAATAGGCAGGCTCACCAGTCTTGTGGGGTTGGATTTACATAACAATAGATTTGTTTGCCATATTCCTCCCGAGATTACACTTATAAGTCCAAGTAGCTTAAATCTAGGAGATAACTATTTTGTATCTACAAGGTATAGTGCAATTACTAATAAGATTAGTGGCTCTACTGGAGCTTTTAGATTGCCCCCTGATTGGATAGAAGATAATGCATATTTAGATTGTGCAATTGCTCCTGCAGAAAGTAATATTGCTCTACTACAATCCACGACAACTACAGATAGGTTCAGGGAAATTACTATTCCAAATTCTACCTTTCCACCTAGCACATCTCTAAACCTAATAGACGATGGGACAGATAACTCCGGTGGTTTGTGGAACTCAAAAGCATATCAGTTTACAAATGATGTGGTGGGTATAGCATATAATAGCATTTACAATAAAATGTCTACTGGTGAAGCATTTACAATCTCTCTTTGGGTTAGGCCGGATGCCTCAAACAGTGTAGATTTAAGTCGGTTTTTAGACTTTAGTGATGGTACTCTGGGTTGGTATTTATCGTACGGTACAGGGGCGAACAAAAACAAAGTTAATTTTACTCATGCAGGTTCTGACACTATTTCTCTATTATCACCAAGTAATCTTACTGTCGGGACCTGGGCTCATATTGCTGTAGTTATGGAGGGAGGGGAAGGGACTATGACTGCAAGGATGTATATCAATGGGTCTGAGGTCGCAACAGATACTTATACAGGATTATCTCCTTCTGCAAATCCTTCACAAATATTGAGAATTGGAAACAACCCTAATATGGACAAAGGAATTGATGCTACTGTTGATGATATTCGTTTTTATAATCGTATTTTAACCATAAAAGAGATCAATGATACTAGATATTTCGAGGCAGATAGAAAAGACTCCGGTCTTGTGGGGTATTGGAGATTAAACCATCCAACTAATATATTAAACCAGACAGTATATGATTATAGCTATCTTACTAATCACGGGACTCTTGGCATAAGTATTTCAAATACTACAAATGATCCTATAGGAGTTGAAGGACAGGTACAATACAGAATAAATGATATTTTTTATTACAAAGAGAAAATATTTTTTGCTACTACCAATCCAGCCAAATCTATCTTGGTTTATGATAAATATAGCGAGACACCGTGGCAATGGATAGAGCTCAATCAAGCTGGGAGCAATTATGATACTCAGGCAATACTGATAGAGGGGGAGACAGCATACGCATTACATAGTTCATATCTTTTTGAATTTAATCCTGAAACCTATGTGATTAATGGAGAGCCTATTAATCTTAATGTGGGAAATACAGGAATACAAAACCCTGTTAGTCTGAATATTAGTAATGGCAAGGCCTATGTGGCTGGGCTTGATGTTTCTAGGAATTTACTTATGCTAGATATTGCAAGTCGTCAGATTGATTTCGTAAAAAATATTATATTGGATACCTACTTATAATGGAGAAAAACATAGTAATAATCGATAATAATTTTGCAATAAGAGAGATACTAAAACTCTCTATAGATAGCTTGTCAAAAATCAATGGAGATAGTTTAAACTTATATACTTCCCAAAACGGCATTGAAGGGTTAGGGTTTGTTTATTTGACACATCCTGAGATCGTGATTATAGATACTACCTTGCCCAAGTATAGCGGTAATGAGCTCTTGTATTTCCTGCTTTCTAATAAAAAATTTCATAATGGAAAAGTAAAAATCATTGTACTTACAGAGAGAAAACAACATTTCCGGGTTCCCGCAAATTTTGTAGTTTTGGATAAATCCTCAAAAGACTTTGTTTCGAAGTTAAACAAAATAGTCGCCACTACCATAGGAATTCCTATTGAAAAAGAAGCAGAGAAAATAAAGTTAATAGAGAGGATTTTGCGTTTGTCTAATCGTTTGGATATTTTACAAGTAAAATTCTCAAAAGAGAGTTTATTAGGGAAGATGCTCCTGATCCCAAAACTTGTTGTACTGGATGTGTTTGCAAGTATTTTACTCTCTATTCTATTTATTACAAAAGGTCATATTCCTGACTCTAATGTAAAACAGGAAAAAAGAGACTTGTCTCTTTTGCGTAGAAGACACTATCCTACTGCTGTTGGTAGCTTTATAGCAGTTATTATGGCGGGGGTTGTCCTTGCTAGCTTTATATTTAGCCAAAACTTTTTATTTAACGAAGTAAAAGAAGATACTCAGGCATTTGGTTATGGTGAGGTTGGCTGGTATTCGACTATGGATAGTTCTTCTGATGTTACCAATCCAATCGAAGGATCATCAGCACAAGTATTAAACGGAGTTGACTTTGTTACAGATTCTTATCCTATTGGTGATGATGAGTTTTATGAGATAAAGTCAGCGCGTTTTGATGCTAATAATGAAGTTATAAAGATCAATAATCCGATTAAAAATACGGACTATAATCTAGAAAAAGGAACGGTAGAATTTATGTATTCTCCCCTTGAGGTACATACTACTGATAAAGAAATGACATTTTTTAGTGTTTACGGAGATGAAAACAATAAAATAGAGTTTAAGAAGTTAAATGATGTAGATGATAGCTTATCTCTAAAATATATTTGTGAATACTGTGGGGATGCAGAAATCAAAGTGAGTGGAGCAGATTATAGTTTTGGTGCAGGGGATTGGGTATCTTTTGTTCTAAACTGGAATGCTTTTGCTTCTCCTGGTGAGCAACTCTCTATTCTTGTAAATGGTGAAGTTCTTCCTTCTATCAAACAAGGAAGTGTTAATCCGGGTTCTATAATTGATCCAAGTGCAATATTTATTGGGAATTCTTCACCTACTGGTACGAATTATGCCAATGGAAAAATTGATGAGTTCAAGATATATCTAGATATTGCATCTCCATCTGCAACCCCCATTGGTACACCACCGCCAACTCCTGTCTATACACAAGGGTCAGGTCAGCCTTCTTGGTATTCTACAATGGACAGTATTTCGGCTATTACGACTCCTCAAGTAGGTAATGTTCCAGGTATTCTCTCCGGGGCATCTTTTATTCCAGGCCCTGCGGGTTTTGGTTCTGCATCGTATTATGATACGGCAGGACAAAGTATATATATAGAAGCTGTTCCTGAACTCCATTATTCTCTAAATGAAGGTGCGGTAGAGTTTTATTATAAACCAAACTTTGAAGCTAACTATAATACAGAAGTAAACCTGTTTTCTATCAGGCAGGATGATGATGAAGAAATTAGATTTTTTAAGAAAGATAATTCCGGGAGTAACCTACTTGTTTTCTCTTATCTTTGCGGACCCAGTTGTGGAGGAGAGGAAACAATCCAGCTTACAGATTATCAAAATTATTGGAAAGCGGGTGAGTGGGTATTTATGCGAGTTATTTGGAATGATGATGATTCTTTGCTTATTGGCGAGCAGATGAGTATTTTCCTTAATGGAATACAACCTCCTCATACAAACCAGGCTGAAAAAATACTAGGAAACAATATTGCTATCAGCCCTAATGCCCCAATCGTTTATATTGGTAACCGTACACAAGATGGGAGTAATCCTGCACTAGGGGCCATAGATGAGTTTAAAATATTTACAACTACAATTGTCCCTACCCCAACACCAACTTTACCAATTACTGGAACTCCGACTCCATCAATCACTCCAACACCAAGTATTGTTCCGACCGCTACTCCTACTCCTTTGTGGTATTCGACAATGGATAGTGCCTCAGCTGTTACTAGTCCTGTATATGGTCAACCAGGTATTGTGGGAGGAGCGGTAAACTTTTTGCCGGGAAGTCCTTTCGTCTCGGAATCTAATGATAATAAAGCAGCTTCATACTTTTATAAATGGAATGAGGATCCTAACATTGTCGTCAACACAAATGATGCAGCTGTAAACGAAACTCGTGGCAGGATAACTTTCTACTACCGACCTAACGAAGGTGTTTTTGACAGCTTAAATCAGACTATTATTCAATTAAAAAAGGATGACAATAACAGAATTCATTTATATAAAAATGCAAATCCTTCATATTTACAATTTGAATATAGAGCAAAAGCATCTGGAGCCAACAACTATAACAGTCTTCAAATAAATTACCCAAACTTTAACTGGAATTCAGGAGATTGGATTTATTTTGAACTAAATTATGATATAACTCTATCTCAAGATCAACAGGTTCGGCTGTTTTATAGCGTAAATGGAGGTTCTCTCGTAGAACCTGTCCATACTCATACCGGTACGGTTTCCTCATCTTTAGGGCAAGTAACTAAAATGTTTGTAGGAGGTGATGATACCTGGCCGTATGCTTTCCCTCGTGGGCGTATAGATGAGTTTAAATTATATGGTTACTACAACCTATTACCTACGGCGACTGTTCCTTCAGGGAGTCCGACACCTTCACCAATTCCAGCATTTAATATTTTGTGGTACTCTACTCTTGTCAATCCTACAGCAGCATGGCAACCAGTTGTTGGGTATACACCTACTGCAGTATATAACACCACATTTGTTAACAATGGAGTCCCTGAGGCACGAGCAGGTGCAGATTTTGGAGCCGCTCAGGCAAATATTCAGGTGATTGTAGATGGAAGTCAGGCGAGTAAAGATGTAGGAAAAGTTGAATTTTGGTATAAACCAAATGTTGCTTATAATTATAATGATGAACTTGACCTCTTTCGTATTAGAGGGCTAATTTTCGATAGGATAGAATTACTAAAACGAAACAACTCCGGTAATAATACCCTTGATTTCAAATATGATGCACGGTGTGAGGTACAAGGAACCCAGAACTGTACTGGACCAGATCATGGTCCTGCAAGTGATACTCGAGTCCTAAGTATTGCTTCTTCTACATATCAAAGTTATTGGGTAGTGAACAAATGGATCAAATTTACACTTACCTGGGACTATTTCGAGGCAGTTGAGGCAGATAAACTAAAACTAACAATAACCTATCATAACGGCAGTAGCTGGCAGACGGTTCCACTGACTGGAAGTGTGAGTGGGGTGATGAATCCGATCAAAATGGATAACTTTAATGCTCTCTATATAGGAAATGGTAACTATTATCCCTATTCATACTATCCTGCCAGAGGAGTAATTAGTGAGTTTAAAATCTGGGGTCTAGGGGCGGGAATATCTCCAACTCCAACTCCTACTCCTGTTCCACTGACGGCAGGAGACCCTATTTGGTATTCAACTTTGGATAACGCCAATGCCTTAACAACTCCGGTGGTGGGGAAGGGAGCAACATCTAGTAGTGTTACCTACGAGAGTGGGGTTAATAGTAATGCAGTACGGATTGATGCTAATTCTGAGCACATAACGGTAAACAGTATCCCCGGTACTAACTTTAAAAAAGACAAAGGTGCTATTGAGTTTTATTATAAACCTGATGTGGAAGCGAACGCTAACCAGGCGATACATTTATTTAATGTTCGAAGTGATGATAATAATCGGTTTAGGATGTATAAAACCAATAGTGTTACTTCTCCCTTGTATCTAAGTTATACTCATGGAGGAACTACCAGAAATATAAGTATCCCTCTTGCTTCTTTCCAGCCATACTGGCAGGCAGATCAGTGGACACTTATGCGTGTAGAGTGGGATAGATCGAAATCTTCTCCTGACCACCTGAAGATATTTATGAATAATGTTCGTCCAGGAGCGACACCTTCTGGAAGTGTTTTTTCTGATTTTACAGGTACTCCCAATTTACATATCGGAAATATTACTAATACGGGAACTGAGCCAGCCAGGGGAATTATAGATGATTTCACAATATTTGGGGATCCAGATTCCAGAAGGTTTACAGTTAATAGTACTCAAGATGCTGGTGATAGTAATATTGGAGACAAGATTTGTTCAAATAGTGAAGGATACTGTACACTTAGAGCTGCTATTCAAGAGGCTAACAGCACTGATGCTTACGATACTATTAGATTTAATATTCCCGGTGGAGATATTCACAAAATTAATATTACTACTCCTCTCCCTGCTATAACTAAACAACTTACAATTGATGCTACAACTCAAGCAGGAGCCAACTGTACTACTTCAGAATTAAAAATTATTTTATCGGGAAGTAACTTTACAGGTAACGGCCTTACCCTTTCTAATATTTCTAATAATCAAATTAAAGGATTAGTAATATATGGTTTTGATAAAGGAATTTCCCTAAACAACAGCTCGGGCAATGTTTTGACATGTAATATAATAGGACTTGACGCCGATGGTGAAACTGTAAAAGGTAATGCAAGCCGTGGGATTGACTTGGAAGCGGGTTCGGCAAACAACACAATCGGAGGAGAAAACGCAGTAGATAAGAATATAATATCTTCAAATAGTAGAGGGATTGGTATAAAAAATTCGAACAATACGATAATAATAGGAAATTATATAGGAACAAACAAATCGGGTATTTATGCCAAAGGGAATATAGTAGGAATAGAAATTGATAGTTCTTCAAATACTGTTATAGGAAACTCTAGTGCATCCTCTCTACCTTCTAGCTGTACAAGTGGTTGTAACCTAATTTCTGGAAATTCTACTGCGGGTATATCGTTTGTGAAAGGATCGACCGTAAGTGATGCTAGTACCATAAAAGCAAATTATATTGGTACCAACCAAACAGGAACTGGAGGAATAGTAAATTATGATGGTGTTAGAATTATAAAATCTAACACTGATACGGTAGAGTATAATTTACTAGTATCTACAAATTCCAACATATACGCTTATAGTAGTACAGGAGCAAATCTTACCGGGTTAAATATAAACAACAATATAATAGGGACAGACAAGACAGCTACAACCAAACTAATAGATTCTAGTTATGGAGTAGTTATGTTTGCTAGTCAGGGATCTTCTATAACTTCAAGTAACATTAACAGTAATGTTATAGGTGGGGCAGTAAGAGGTGCAGGAGTATATGCATATGGTACAGGCCTCTCAAACCTTACCATAAAGTCAAATTATATTGGTACAAATTCGTCTTCTGCGAATTTAGGGAATAAACAAGGTATATATTTTGTATTTCCAGAGAGTAGTAGTATCACAATAGGAGGAACAGATATAAGTGATAAAAATGAAATTGCCTATAATACAAATTATGGGATTTATTTATCTAATACTTCAAATTCTATGATCAGAAAAAATAAAATTTTTTCTAATACTAATGATGGAGTTGCAATCGTAGGAAACAATACTTCAGTAAACAATACGATTATAGAAAACAGTATTTATAATAATGGTGGTTTAGGGATTAACCTTAGAACAGCTACCGGTGATGGGGTCACATATAATGACTTAGGGGATACTGACTCAACCCTAGCGGGAAATGGGCCAAATGATTTGCAAAATTATCCTGTGTTAACGAAGGCACTTTATAGTGGCTCTACTCTCACACTTTATGGTGGCTTTCGAAGTCGAGTAGATAAATACTATAGGTTGGATTTCTATTCGAGTAGTAGTAGCGATCTGAGTGGATTCGGTGAGGGGGAAAACCACTTCCATACAATTAATAGCAAATCAGGAAGTCTATATGATTTTAGTACTAATCCTTTAATTATAAATACAACTCTCCCGGCAGGTCATCGCTATATCTCTATAACAGCAACTGAGTGCGGTGAGCAAGCCTGCACCACCCTACTTAGTACTTCTGAATTTGGTTTTACCGGGTTTGATGGGGATTTTGTTGGCAAAAGTATTTCTATTGATAAAAACACAGGAAATTTGGATAGATTATATCTGTCAGGAGAAGGGAATGGAGATATTACCGATGTATTTGCGTATAATATCCAAGTTGATGGTAATTTAGATCTAATAAAAAGCGTAAATGTACCCAATATGTCTACTGTCGGAAGTGTAGGATTAGATAACAACTATTTTGCTGTTGCAGGTTTAGCGGAGAGTAATCAATACAGAGTGTATAGCTTTGAAAATGGATATAGATGTTCTTACAATCTGGGAAGTAATGCAAAAGTGACAGACATTGCACTTGAGCGAAACGGAGTAGGATCTAAATATATTTATTTGACTTCTAATGTAAGTGGTAAACAGTTCTCTATTATTAAGGGTCTAGCTACAAGCTCTACCCCTGCTCTATCAAAGTATGGAGAATATCGCTCAGAAGTGAAAGATATGGGAACTCCTGTTAAGTCGTATCATTCGCTAAGTTGGAATGAGACATTAAATGGAGGGAAGGTTAGGCTTCAAGTGCGATCTGGAGATACGATCAATCTTTCAAATCAAGAATGGTATGGGCCTGATGGTACTAGAGGGAGCTATTATGAGTTAAGTAACGGAAATAGTGGAGATATCATACCTAAAGTTGTACAGGGAAAAAGGTACTTACAGTATAGACTTCTTTTGGAAGCAGACGCACAAATCTCCCCGTCTTTGGACTCAATCACGATTAGATATGGTAATTAAAACCCCAGAGGATATTCTTGCATTACTAGAGGAATATTATCCAAATGCTAAATGCGAACTTATTCATAAAACGCCATTTGAGCTTCTGATAGCAACAGTACTTTCCGCACAGTGTACCGATGAGAGAGTTAATAAAGTTACTCCAGTTCTTTTCAAGTATTACCCTACTCCTCTCGACTTAGCTAAAGCAATACCTGCTGATGTCAGTGAAATTATCAGATCTACTGGATTTTTTAATAATAAAACTAAAAATATTATAGGAATATCGCAGATAGTAACCGCCAACTATAATGGTCAAGTACCAAATAATATGAAAGAACTTATCAAGCTACCAGGAGTTGCCAGGAAAACTGCCAATGTGGTTTTGTACAATGCCTTTGGTAAAAATGAAGGAGTTGCAGTAGATACTCATGTCAAACGGATTGCTAATTTGCTTAATTTATCACTAAGTCCTGATCCTAGAAAAATAGAAGTTGATTTAATGAAGAAGTTTCCACGAGAAAAATGGGGTTTTCTTTCACAGTCGTTAGTTCTCTATGGTAGGTATCGGTGCAAGGCAAAAAAACACGATGAGAGTATGTGCTTTTTAGGTCATCGAAAATAAAAATAGATAACTAATATAGAAAATCAATATATTATACCTACAGTATTTCCCTTAAACTTAATTACATTGAGAATAGACAGGGTTGAAAATAGATGCGAAAAGTTTATAGTAGGACGACTTGGATAACTGGTTCTCGCTTAGTTTTTTGGAATAAAAACTTTGCAATTCCTGAATTTAGATTTTCTCGAAGTTCTTTCAGCTCGTATTTCTTCTTGGATTTTGATGTTTCGTGCCAAGTTTTGTGGATTTTATAAATATGTTTTTCCAGGTCATTAAGCAGGTTTTTTGATTTATTGACATAGATAAATCCTCTGGACGCAAATCGAACTCTGCCCCAGATTTCTTTTTGTTTTTGAGTAAGATTGATCACCACACAAATCATACCGTATTCGGCAAGCTGTTCTCTATCTCTTAGGACGACTTCCCCAATATCACTTATTCCCATCCCATCGATTAATACAGGTTTGGATGGGATTGATTTGTCTTTGTTTACAACTTTCCCTGCAAATTGCCAAACTTGTCCGTCCTCTGTGAGAAGTATATCTTCGCTAGGTACCCCCCATTTTTTGAAATTTAGCTTGTTAAAGTAGCGCATAGTTAGAGTGCCATGAATAGGCATCACTTTTGCAGGTTTAATAAGATTAAACATAGTTCTCAAATCCTCTTGTAAGCCGTGTCCTGTAGCGTGTACTGTATCTAGTTTATTTGTAATAATTTCAGCACCAAGTCGTATGAGTTTATCTGTCATCTTTCCGATTTTGTATTCATTTCCGGGAATTTCAGAAGAAGATAATATAACTCTATCCCCCGGTTTAATTTTAATTGCTTGGTTTTGTCCAAGAGAGAGTATGTTCATTGCCCCATATTTTTCCCCTTGGCTTCCTGTACATAGAAAAACAAGTTGATTATCGGGGTATTTAGATGCTTCTTGTGGGCTGATAAATAAATTTTCTGGAATCTCTATATAATGAAGCTCTTTTGCGATACGAAATGCATCTTTTAGACTTCTGCCCATCAGTACAATCTTTTTATTCATTTTTGCCGAGATTTTGCTTACTACATATAACCTCGATACTTGAGAAGCAAAAGATGCTACAAATACCCTACTCCTCGCAGTTTTAATCAGTTCTTCTATGGTATCTGATACTTCTGTTTCGGAGGTTGCCTTGCCTGGTGCACTAGAGTTTGTACTCTCAATCAAGGCTAGATCAACTCTACCCTGTAGGTTTCTAAGCTCTGTATAGTCGGTTTGTTGCTCGTTGGCGGGTGTTTCATCTATTTTGAAGTCTCCTGAGAAAAATATGTTACCGACTTGAGTCTCTACAAAAAGTGAATACGCATGGGGGATACTATGGGTTACTCCTATAAACTGAACTTTAAACTTATTGATCTGTACTTGCTCGTTGCGTGTAACTTCTATAATTCTGGTTTTTTGTTCTACATCTTTGTAGTCTTTGAGTTTTTGCTTTATAAGCCTGGACGCAAAGCTTCCCGCATATATTTTGGGGAAACCAAGTTCCGGAAGCATATAAGGAAGTGCTCCAATATGATCCAGATGACCGTGAGTAATAAATATTGCCTGTACTTTATGTTTGTTTTTCTTTAAGTAATCAAGGTTAGGTATTAAATAATCAATGCCAAGTAGTTCTTGTTCTGGGAAAGATAGTCCTGCGTCTATTAAGATTATACTATTTCTATCTTCGAGAAATGAGCAATTCCTACCGACTTCATTGTTTCCAGATAGTGTTGTTAGCTTTATATGGGGTATTTGAGTTTGTACTTTTTGTTCTGGTCTTCTCTTAAAACTGGTTTTATCAAATCTATTCACTGTATATTATAAAAAATTATTTCTATGTTAATTCTATCATGTCTTTGCTTTCAAACAAATTAACAGCTACTCTTTTGTCTGTTTGTGCGTCCGGATCCAAAATATAAAAATTCTCAGAAATTATTTGAAAGAATCTATAGGATGTTTTTCCAGTAAAGCTTTCTTTGGTCATAGGTATAAATGATGTGTGATAATAAGCAAATGCTTCGTCAAGGTTATTATCATTTAAAATAGATGCTTTACCAGTTGCTTGTATACCGTTGCCTGTCCCCTCTTTCTGATGTGAATCAAATATTGCAAACGAAACTGAAGGATTTTGTAAAATATGTTTTACATGTAAGCAATCAAGTTGCGAAATGAAATAGAAAGTATAGTTATCACTACACGCATAAAACAAAGGTGTTGTCCACGGTTTTTTACCATCACTAGTTCCAAGTGTTAAATATATATTAGATTTGATAATATCCTTGGCTATTTGTTGTAGTTTTGCTGTATTCATTTAACTTTTCTTTGACAATTTCCTTTTGAGAATATGGGGTAAATCTTGCCAATCGATGTTCTTTTCTGCGTGTAGACTGAGGTCTTTTAATTTAAATTTACGAGTTTTCACCTCGTCTTCACCTATACAGATTATATAAGGAATAGATTGCTTCTCGGCAGTTTTTATCTGTGCTTGGAGTTTGCGATTAGTATAGTCTATTGCTACATTGATTCCTTCACTACGCAAAAACTTAGAAAGCTCTTCCACAAATTGGTTTTGTCTAGAATCTACAACACATATATAAAGGTCTGTTTGTGATCTATATGACGGAAGTAAATTATAAGTTTCTAGGTAGTCATAAATAGTAACATCTCCCATACCAAATCCTACACCAGTAATATTTTCTACATCAAAAATACCTACAAGATCGTCATATCTTCCTCCACCAAATAAAGACCTACTATTTTTAGGGTTTGTGTCAAACACCTCAAAGACATTACCAGTATAGTAATCAAACCCTCGTACTAAAGATGGGTCGAAAACAAAATTATTTATACCTCTTTCTGTTAGTAGCTCTATGAGTGTATATAATTCCTGAAATCCCAGGCTTTTTTGGATTTCCTCTGGTAGTTTTGATAGATCTCTACTTTCTAAGATTTTTAAAATACTCTCTGAGTTTAGAGAGGTTATATCATATAGACTTTGTCTAAACTCGTCTTTGGGCATTTTAGCCTTTTTATCGATTAACTTAAAAAGCAGATAGGTTTTCTCTTGGTCAAGTTTGAAATAATCATTAAAAACAGATTTTATAAGTCGTCTGTTATTGACTTTGATTAGAAAGTTTTGTGGTTTAGCCCCAAAGGCTTTAAGTATTTCTGATGCTATTACAATAATCTCTGTGTCTGCTTCTACTTTCTCTACTCCAAAAATATCAACATTTAGTTGCCAGTGTTCTCTGAGTCTTCCTCGTTGAGGCTTCTCGTAGCGGAAGAGATTAGGGATAGAATACCACCTAAGTGGAAATCCTAACTCTTGTCTTTTTCTAGCCACCATCCGTGCAACGGTTGGTGTCATCTCAGGACGAATTGTAACTCCCCTACCGCCCCTGTCAATAAAAGAATAAGTTTGCTCGTTAACTATTTCTGAACCACTTTTTGCAGTATAAAGAGCAGTTTCCTCCAGAAGCGAAGCGCTGTATTCATTATATCCGTATTGCTCAACAACTTTCCTCATAGTGGAGAAAATATAGTTCTGTACGAACATATCAGGTGGAAAAAAGTCCCGTGTTCCTTTATATGGCTCTTTGTTTAACTTCAGAGGTTGTTGATTCATTAGAACCTAGTTTATCTGTAAAGATTATAACAGTTCTTTGATTTTTTGCTCGATTTCTTCAAGACTTCTCAGTCCCACCATTTTATCAGCAACTTCTCCGTTTTTATATATAATCAAGGTTGGAATACTGAAGATTTGGTTAGCCATTGAAGTTTGTGGGTTCTCATCAGTATCTAATTTTGCTATTCTTACAGAAGAGTTGGAATTAAATTTTTCTTCTAACTCATCAATAATAGGGCCTTGAATTTTGCAAGGACCACACCACGGTGCCCAAAAATCAACTAGAGTAACACCCTGGAAATCGAGGACTTCTTGTTTAAAATTCTCATCTGTAACTACCATAATAAAAAAATAAAAAATAAATTAGCTATTAGTATATAGATTTTTTGTGCTTAGTGTTTTCATAATTTTTAATACAATTTCTGTTTCTTCATTATCTTGAAGTATATAGCAAATCTGTTGGCCTTTCCTGATTGGTCGTACTATATGTGCGTCTTCAAGTTTGGCTAACTGATGGGATACCGCAGAAGGAGAATTTTGTGATTGGTCTGCTAAATCCCCAACACAGAGTTTCCCGTTAGAATTTGTCAAAAGTTCAATTATTCTATATCTAGATGGATCTGCTATTAGTTTTAGTAGTGTTGTTTTTTTATGAATTATTTCCGTCACAATATATGAATAACTACTCATATGTTACTCTTGTTTGTTGGGTTCTGTCAATATTATTTGCAAATAAAAACTAGGTATGGTTATAATTCTTGTTTATCCTCAGTTAGTCAATGTTATTTAGATGATAAAAGTAAGAAAAATCTCAAAAAGATATGATAAAACCCAGGCTTTAGATAATGTCAGTTTTGATTTGAAACCGGGAGTAGTATATGGTTTCCTCGGACCTAATGGAGCTGGTAAGACTACAGCTATGAGGATTATGACTGGTTTTATCAAGCCAGATAATGGTGGTGTTAAATATGAAAATAAGGATATTATAAAAAATAATTTAGCAATCTCTCGACAAATAGGATATCTTCCAGAAAATAATCCCCTTTACGAAAATATGAGAGTCGATGAGTTTCTTTTATTTATAAATCGCATAAAGCAAGGAGACAAAGACTACTTAAAGGTATTAGCAGTGGAGTGTGGCCTTACTCAGGTTCTCACTAAAGAAATCGGAGAATTATCCAAAGGATATAAACAAAGAGTTGGCTTAGCAAAAGCACTAATAGGACAGCCTGATTATTTAATACTAGATGAACCCTCTACTGGGCTAGACCCTAATCAGAAAAATGAAATTTTAGATTTAATTAAAAAATCAGGAGAGAAAAAAACAATACTATTTAGTTCTCATGTATTATCTGAAGTTGAAGCTATAGCAGATGAGCTTATTATTATAAATCAAGGAATAATAGTTGCAAAAGGCAGTGCTAGCGAGATAAGCATGAAACATTTCAAGGGTTCAACTATAAACCTAGAGATCAATGTTTCGTCTTCAGTAGCCACGCCAAAACTAAAAAAAATCAAATTGATTGATGATGTCAAAAGTGTTTCGGGCGTAAAAGACAAGTTTTACAAATATGAAATCTTCACCCAAAATAGTAATAAGGCAAGTGTTGAGATCTTTCAAACTGCAGTAAAAGAGAAATGGATTATTAAGGAACTGCATAGTGAATCGGGTAATTTAGAAAGTTTGTTTAAGGAATTAACTAAAAAATGAAACAGATACGGTATATAACAAAAAAAGAGCTTAAAGACTATTTTTCGACCCCAGTTGCTTATGTGGTGATTGCGGTTTTTGCTTTGGTTGTTGGTGTGTATTTTGCTCAAACAGTTTTTATAGAAAATCAGGCAAGTCTTAGAAAACTTTTCGAATTTATCCCACTACTTTGGATTGTAGTGATTCCAGCCTTGACTATGAAAAGTTTTGCAGAGGAGATTAAAACAGGAACTTTGGAAGTAATGATGACTCTCCCCGTTACAAAAGTACAAATTATTCTAGGGAAGTTTTTGGCAAATATTTTGGTTGCACTCATAATGCTACTTACAACTATTCCTGCAGTTTTTACTATCATCAATCTAGGAAGTCCTGATATTGGACAACTACTAGTCGCCTATATTGGTCTCCTCTTGCTTGTTAGTGTTTATATTTTGATTGGACAAGCAGTTTCGGTTAATAGTAAAAACCAGATTGTTGCATTTATTGTTTCTGCATTTGTGATAGCTATTCTATATTTTATTGGAGAGATACAGATTTTAACTATTATCCCTGCTAGAGTTCGAGAGTGGTTTGAGTTTATGGGACTTGGATCGCACTTTAGATCGATTGCTAGAGGAGTTATTGATTCTAGGGATTTAATATATTATTTCTCACTGATTATAATCACTTTTGTTATAACACTACTAAGTTTTAATAGAATCCAAAATAAAGGCAAATAATATGAAGAAGATGGAGTTAAAACTAAGCATCAAAAAACCTGAGTTCTCTTTTGAAAAAATTAAACAAGTGGATTATAGAGGGTTTATCAGATACTATAGTTGCCACAGTCCGATAGATTATCACTTACAAGTCGGGACAAGAATAGCCATGATGAATGCACTTGATGCCATTTATACTGATGACTACTTTTTTGACGGGGTCGGTCCGTATGGTGTGATCTGTGCAATTAAGCCGATAGAATTTAATAAATTAAAAGAAAGATTACTTAAGATTTTGGATATTGATTACTTAGACCTGGTCAGAAATCAGATTAAATTGTATTCCCCAGATATGCGTCCTGATGGGATTTCAGAGAAAAAAGGTAGGATTGTTTCTGTACATGATGTGGTTCCAGACATCCTTTTTGAGCTTATCGTACCTAAGGAAAAGCTTTTAGCTAGATTTGATGATAGTGACCCCAAGAATGCATGGAGGCGTTGGCTTGTTGAAGAGAGGTATGATTGGTATTTAAATTCTACTGATTATATTCCTGTTGAATATAGAGATAGGGTGGTGAAAATTGACGCAGACAGACCACCACAAGAAATTCTTAGAGATATAATTTATAATATCAATTCAAAATTTAATTTAAATATTAATAGCAATGGATAAAACTCATTTCCAAATAAATTTGTCAGTAATTATTCTGAATGATGATAAGAAAATTCTACTTGGCAAACGTAGTGACGATGATGATATCTTTCCAGGTCTCTGGGGAATTCCAGGTGGTAAAATGGAGATCACAGATAAAACTATTGAAGAATCTTTACAACGTGAAGTTATAGAGGAGATGGGGGTTGATATTAAAGATGTTGAGTTAGTAAGTAATAATGCAAGAGTACATAACGATATCCATAAGCTATTTATGGTTTTTATTGCTAATTATAAATCTGGAGAACCTAAAGCATTAGAAGAGACTTCAGAGGTCAAATGGTTTGATTACTCCGAGCTATCCAGGGAAATAATGACCCCGTATACATACGACATTATTAAATCTGTATTTGAAAATCATGCTTAACCAAAATAATTTTATTAAAAACGGTATAGACTTTAGGCTTTTTTCTGGCCGTTCTCTACTTTTTCTTTTGATTGCTTTTATTGTGCTTGTCAACTACCTATCTTTAAGCTATTTCATAAGATTGGATGCTACAGATACACAACTTTACTCTCTAAGTCCTGCTACTAAAGAGATTATTTCTAACTTGTCAGACGAAGTGGTAATAGAAGTGTTTTTCTCTGATAACACTCCCCCAAACCTGCTTGAAGCAAAGCAAAATGTTTTAGATTTATTAGAGGAATTTGCCAAAGCATCTGGTGGAAAAATTAAAGTTGATATAAAAAATCCTACTTCTAGTGATTTTGAAACCTCGGCAAACTCTAGAGGAATTCGACAAATTCAATATAGCGAATATTCAGATGACAAGTTTTTAGTAGCACAGGGATTTCTAGGTCTTGCTTTTGTAAAAGGTGATAGTGTAGAAACGATTCCTATCATTACTTCCTTGGATAACTTGGAGTATGAGGTTACTTCAAGAATTATGAAATTAACAAAACTTCAAGAGATAAAGGTTGGCTTTTTTACAAAACAGGAAGATACCAATGACGGACTTGACGGAGTAAGTACTGGTGCTTCAGGAAGTGTTTTTAACAACTATGCAGATATTCGTGAACTATTAGAAAGGCAATATCTAACAGGAGAAGTTGATTTAAGTTTAGGAAAACCCATAGATCCCAAAGAATTTCCAGTTGTTGTGGTAGTCGCACCAAAATCGGCACTTTCCCAAAGAGACTTTTTTGAGCTAGAACAGTACACTTTTAATGGGGGAAGACTTTTGGTACTTGAAGATTTGTTTCAATTATCATTTAATATGCCAATTCTGAGTAAAACAGGAAGTAATATGAATGAGTTCTTGAAAAACTATGGACTTGAAGTAGAGAGTAAAGTTCTCCTTGATGAATCCTTCACCCCCATAATATCTCAAAACAATAAAATAGCCTATCCTTTCTGGATTTTGGTTGGTGGAGATGGTATCAATTCAGAAATTCCACCACTAAATGAATTATCATCAGTTACTTTTTTGTGGGCTAACCCTATTAAAAAAGAAGAAAAGACTGGATTAGAATATACTGAGCTATTTAATACTACTAAGTTTGCCTGGACTGAAACGGGAGAAAGTATAGATATTGATTTTAAAGACTTTAAACCTGCTGACCAGAAGAAATATACAGTTTCTTATATGGTAAAAGGGAGTGCAAAATCTCAATTTTCTGAAATTCCTGCACTAGAAAATAAAACAGGTAATGATGCTAGAGTGGACAAAGATAATATACTTACCAAAACAGAGAACTTTGAAATGGTCGTGATAGGTGACGCAGATTTTGTGGCAGATAACTTTATGGGAGTAAACGAACAAAACTCAGTAATGTTTCTTAACCTTATTGACTGGCTTTCAAATTCGGAAGATTTGAGTTCTATTAGATCTAAGTCTATTACCACAAGACCTTTGGCTACACTAGATACCGATACAAAAGCTATTTATAAAGTTGTTAACTCTGCTATAGCACCCCTATCCATAGCGCTGTTCGGATTGATTTATTTAAAACGAAGGAAAAGTAAACCATCAGCTATTTGATTGGTAACCCCAACTCGTATCTGTTAGTGTTCTTGGTTTTTGTCAATAAATGCAATCATAGATAGATTCCTCTTAACTGAGTTTTTGTTAAAAACTTGTGTTAGAATAATATTTACTTTTTAGGAAAATATTATGTCAAAAGAAACTCTAGACCAAACCTCTGACTATAATACTAATTCGGATACATTAGATATAGGAGAGAATACAAACTCTGTACTTCAAGATAGCAGTAATGAGACAAAGAATAGACGAGTGAAGAGGGTCCTTCGTAATATAGTATTATTATTTTTTGGCGTATCGGTTTTGTTTTTTGTTATAGCCTTTTTATGGCTTGCTGGGTATTTTAATTCATGGATATGTGGAGCAGTACAAAGAGACTCTATCTTATGGAAACAGTTTTCTTGTACTACTACTACTTCTTCCGAGGTTGATGAAAATAAACAGTATCCTTATGAAGAAAAAGACGATAAAAATGTTACTTCTACTGATTTAGAAACTGTTGTTACTAAAGTTGTTGAAGAAAATGCAGATTCTGTTGTAGGTATAGGAGCCTTTGGGGGTAGTGAAACAGCTGATAGGATTGTCGGGAGCGGGTTTATTGTCTCATCTTCTGGACTTATTGTGACTAATCAGCATGTAGTTTCTTCGGGAGAAAAAGATAGTTTTTTTGTAGTAATAGGAAAAGATAATAACCAAGTCGAAGTTGATGCTATTTATAGAGATGAGATCAACGATATTGCTTTGCTTAAAATAGCAAAAAAAGATCTTAAAGCAATCCCTTTGGGAGACTCATCCGGTTTAAGAGTCGGGCAAACAGCCATTGCAATCGGTAATCCTTTGGGGTCGTTTTCCAATACAGTGACAGTCGGATCGATCAGTGCATTGAACCGTGAGGTAGAGGTTTCTGATGACAGGTTTAGGTTTTCATCGAGAACACATTTTGATGTTATCCAAACAGATGCAGCGATTAACCCCGGAAACTCTGGCGGACCGTTGATTAACTCTAACGGAGAGGTAATAGGAGTGAATTTTGCCACCATTAGTGGTGCGGACAATTTATCTTTTGCACTACCAATAAATCTGGTAAAACAAAGAATAGAAGAGTTAAATGAATTTGGCAATTTCAGATTACCGTTTCTTGGAGTTGAGTACCAGAGAAAACTCATTTTTTACCAAAATGAAGGAATAATTGGTGCAGTAGTTGTAAATGTCGTTGCCGGAAGTCCTGCGGGAGATGCAGGTATTGTTCGTGGGGATGTGATTGTTCAATATGCCGGGAAAGATTTAGAAGATACTTCATTATTAAATCTGATCCAGCGATCTCAGATTGGGGAAGAAGTTGAAATTATTTTAATAAGGAACGGTAAAAGTATGACTGTGAAGACGACTATCGGAGATAGGAATGAGTTTGGTAGCTAGGTTCATGGACACAGAGAAATAATAATTTATAATTGACAAAACCAAGGTGGAATTTAGAGACTTGATGTTAAAAGCCAAAGAAGGTTTGAGGAATGTGGAAGAGGTAGACTAGAAATTAGCTCATAAGCTAGCCGATTGTTTATAGTCAGTAAGAGACAATAACACATCTAGTAAATGATCTGGATAAAAATTTGTCTTGATAATTAATTGCTGCTAGAGAAGATTTCGCTGATTTCTATTATCAATTTTTGGGAGTAGCTTTCCATATCATTTTGGGGATCAGCAGTAAAATCTTTCAACTTATCTAGCTTGATCCATTTGTCCTGTTCCACTTCTTTATGAATTAACGCAGGGTTTTAATTGGCTTGTGAAAATGAATTCTCAAGAAATCGTCTTCTTGAAAGAAGTAAGTTCAACACTTGATTTCTATCAGAGTCGTTTGTGAATTTGGCTTCATCAACAATTCTCAGAATATCTGCTTCAGTGACTTGGATTAGGAAAAGTTTAACTTGAAAATTGATCTCATTATCTGAAATATTAAACAGGAGTTTTCCTGAATCTGGATCGCTCTCTGTTTTAAGAAAATCAAGTTCAAAGATTGAGTCTCCTTTTAGGTGATTTCCGTTTTTTCTTTTATTTTCTCCGTTAAATAGTAATGTGCCGGTGTGGTTTGTCAGGTATGTTTCATTAGTTTGTTCATCTATTACTGGCCTCTCAAAAGGGGCTTCCCAATCCAATAAAAAACTCATCGGTACTAACCATTCTTTTATATTTGAATACTCTTGTCTTGACGCTTCCCTCATGTCTGGATTGTATCGTGTTGAAAAGGCTTTGGAAGTTTCTGTTTCTATTAGTTGCCCATCTAATACCCTAACTCCAGCCAATTGGTATATTTTATTACTTACATATGCACATGAGGCCTGCGAAGGATCATCATAAACTTTAACAAAATACCGTTCATGGGTTTCGATTTGTTCATAGACTTCGCCAAGTCTAGGACTCGACGGTTCCGTAGTCTCCTTAAATGAGCTAACATTTAGGATTCTGGGAGGACTTTCTGGAATCTTGGGTGTTAGTTTATCGTCTTTATACCCAATTTTATCGAAAACTTCACCGCAAGTCTCCTGTGTCACTATCCAGTCTTGGATAGCCTTGCCATTTATCTCTTTAATGCCATGGGATAACAATTGCATTAATAATGCTGTTCTTTGCACATTATTGGAGCAAGAAACGAATTGGATTTTGTCTAGTCCTATGCCATAAGGAAATATCTGTTCCCCTCTTGGACCTTTTTCTGAAGTTCGTCTAAGTGCTTCTTCTGGTGTCTCCGTAAGATGATTATATTTAAGCGGGTTTGAACCATAGGAATCGTTGGGATATGAAAACCAGTCTAGTCTATTAGCCAGAGAAGGATCCATAACTAACTCGATAGGACCACGACTTTGGTTAGTAGGGTATAAATCTTTTGTCACAATAGAAGTGAAAACATAATCTGCTCCGCCAGATCTAAAATCTGAGGTAGGGTTAAAACCAATTCTTGCACCTGTAAATAATTGTCGCTTTACTCTTTCGTTAGCCGACAATAATCCCCCAGACTCGATTATTTTTACCAGGTTTTGAGCTACTACTTCTGGAGGAACACCAATAAAAGTATGAGAAAAATAAAATAAACCATGTTCTCTGATTAGTTCTTCTGCTCGGTCAGGTATTGTTGTGGTTTCGTAGCCTGGGAAAACAGGTTCTAATGTAAAAGATAAGCCTTCTGGTGGGTTAGTCTTATTTTGAAGTTGGTATAAGGTGTTTGCATATTGTTGTTGGAGTTTCTCTTTACTCGAGTCTTCAGTCTTTATATTCAGTAATTCAATAAGTTCCTTTTCAGAAATTTCTTTCCCTGGTGGATACTCCAAATATAACACACCATTAACAGTATCGACAGGTCTCCCGGATTTATCGACGCCATCAAATATAATAACTTTCGTATCCTCCACTAGAATTTCTCTAACAGGGAATTGTAATTCATCATCGGTATGAGAATAATTTATAATATCTTTTTTTCCTTCTCCTAATATGTTCCTTAGTTTTTCCATTTGCTCCGGCTTCAATTTTACCGAAACTATGGTTTTTTCAGGTTGCTCTATTACTTGTATACGCCCATTTTGGATCTCAGGTAGAAATAAGTTTGTATTATATATAACTCTTTCAATACCATCTTTGCCAATAATAGGACTAGGTTTAAGTTTAGGGTCATTAATGACAGGTGCGTTTATTGAAGTGGTATCAAGAGGGTGGTCTTGATCTAAACCTTGAGGAGTTAGTGTGCTTTGATCGGTTGCTGTTGTAAGATTATTAAGGTGTTCTAATAGTTCGATTGGAAGATCATTAGTATCGGCGTTATGTACTGGCTCAGGTTGTTCGTTTTTATCGAAATATTCGTCCATTATGGGTTTTTAATTGTTAAATTATTGTGCTATAAAGTATAATCACGAATATGCAAATCCTGTTCCTACAATCACTTTCTACTATACTTAAACATCTATTTTGTGACAGCCTTAATATAGTCTCCCAATTTTTCGATCACCACTCTCTCCTGCTCCATCGTATCTCGATCTCTTATGGTCACCTTTTTGTCCTTCAAACTCTCATAGTCAACCGTAACGCAATACGGAGTTCCGATTTCATCTTGTCGTCGATACATTTTGCCAATATTTCCGGAATCTTGATACTCTACTGCAAGAGTCTGTTTTAGGTCTTTGTAAATATCGTGCGCTAGACCTTGAAGTTTTTCATCTTTTTGCAAAGCAAAAACGGAGGCTTTCACAGGGGCTAGGTGTTTTGCTAATTTCAATACTACCCTACTCTTTTCATTGATTTCTTCTTCGTGATAAGCATCCATCATAATCACAGTTACTGCTCTGGAAAGTCCAAAGGTCGGTTCGATTACATGCGGAATTAATTTACTACCGTCTTGATTGATATAACTCAAGTTTTTCCCTGATTTTTCCTGATGATTGCGCAAATCAAAATCAGTTCGATAAGCGAGTGCGAACATCTCTTTGCTGCCCCAAGGGAACTTGTATTCCAGATCTTCCGTTCGTTTGGAATAATGCGACAGTTCAAACTCTTCGTGCGGGCGCCAGCTTAGCTGGTCTTGATTGATACCCAGAGATTTCCCAAAATCGTTAATTTCCTTTTTCCAGTATTCAAATAACTCTTCCCAGTTTTGTTTTTCGGGATTAAAAAAATATTCAAACTCCATCAAGTCAAACTCAAGGGTTCTAAAGGTAAACTTCCCGGCTGTTATTTCGTTGCGGAATGCTTTCCCAGTTTGTCCGATCCCAAAAGGAAGCTTGGGGTGAAAAGAATCAACAATATTTTTAAAGTTAATAAAAATACCTTGTGCGATTTCCCCACGCAAATATGCTTTGTTTTTCTCCCCGGAGATTATACCAATCTGAGTTTCAAACAGTGAGTTAAATGATTTTGCCTCGGTAAAGGGGTTGCCGTCAGGACTTTTTATACCATTTTCTTCAATAATTTCTTGTAGTTCTTTGGCAGTTTTTCCGTCTACTTTCACAGGATTTCCTTTGCGATCAAAAAAGTCCTCGATAATATGATCTGCACGGTAGCGTTTTCTACTTACTGTATCTTCCACCATCACATCAGCAAAATTTTCTACATGTCCACTTGCTTCCCAGACCGCAGGATTTATAATCACACTTGAGTCAACCTGGTAGATATCCTCTCGGTCGTGAATAAATCTCTTTAACCATGCCTGGCGAATGTTTTCTTTTAACATAGTTCCGTACGGACCAAAATCATAGGTATTGGCAAGTCCGCCGTAAATTTCTGAAGATGGATAGATAAACCCTCTTCTTTTAGCAAGAGCTACAACTTGTTCTAGTTTTTTATTGTCGATGGTCATATTGAATATTTAAAAAATAAAAAAGTCCCTCCTCATAAATCTAATGAGTTCGGGACTTCTACTATGAAGCGGTTCCACCCGTATTCCCTGTTTGTCAGCAGGACGACTTAAAACCAATATTTAATTTTTACCAAATTTAGTGTCAGTTTACACTAGATCTGACTCACTTGTCTTGATATTACAGCAAATGTTTTGATATTGCAAATTAGCTGGGCAACACATAAACAGTGGTTATAGTATGAGGGAGACATTGAGGGCAATGTACCAAAATTGCCAGTTTCATTTCGATAAGATATAATTTGCGGTCTAATACTTAATGAAGAGTTAGTGAACACGGAAAATCGCTTGTTAACAAAACTGCGGGAGCGTCTAATGGTAGGGAAGCTATAGTTGCTCGTTAATAAAATTCGGGGATCGTCTAATGGTAGGACATCGGCCTTTGAAGCCGTCAATCTTGGTTCGAATCCAAGTCCCCGAATTTTATTCATGAAAGCTGAGAATCTAGGTTTGACTTGTCAGGAGTTAGCGAACGAAGTGAGCTTTACTCCTGCATGATACTAGCCATTATGAATATTTATGTGAGTTTGGCTAGTGAGCCCTAGTCCCGCAACCAATCTGTACAAGTGTCTTCATCCTATATATATGAGAATAGTGCGAGCTATAGGAATCTAATCTTTTTATGAGTTAATTTGAAGTTCGTATTAGGTATAGTCAGTAAGCCGAACTTATTTACAAATTCTTTTAAAAAGATAAATACTTATCTAAGTTTGTGAAAAAAGATCCGTTTAATACATCTGAGAATTTTAAATCTAGACTCCCTATAAATTCTCTCTCCTCTACTACATTCAACTATATAATTCTTAGATAATAATTTCTCGTAAAATTTTTTACTTCTCGTGAGGAATAGTCATATAAAAAAAGACCCCAACAATAGCAAATCATTTTGTATGAAACAGAGGATGGGAAGGCTCAAGAACAAAAATCTATCAAAATGAGCGACTAGGCAGCTAAACTCAATAAGGTTACAAAAGTGTAATCTTGACAACTCCACATATTAGGCGTAATATATGGGGTGCAAGTCTTGTAATATGCTTAATTATGGATAAATTTATACCTCGTGAAATAACTTCAAAAATAAAAAGTGACTTTTTCAAAGGAAAAGCAATAATAATCGTCGGTGCCAGACAGGTGGGAAAAACCACTATGGTTAAGTCTATCCTTGATGAAAAAAAGACCGTAGCTGAGTTTACCGGTGACAACCCTACTGACAGATTGATGCTAGAAAACAAAGACTTTGAACAACTGGACAGACTTGTGGGAGATAAAAAGATAATTTTTATTGACGAAGCTCAGAAACTGGAAAATGTTGGGCAAACAATTAAACTTCTTGTAGATAATTATAAAAGCGAAAAACAGGTTATTATAACTGGCTCTTCGAGTTTGAATCTGTTGACGAATACACAAGAACCTCTAACAGGTAGAAAATATGTATATGAACTTTTTGGATTTTCCATAAGAGAGATTTTTCCGAGAGTTGATCTTTTGAATATGGAGAAGATACTATCCGATCTTCTGATTTACGGCACCTATCCGCAAGTTTTTTTAGGCGAAAGTGAAAAGCAAAGGCTTTTGGTCGAAATAGCTAGTAGTTATCTTTATAAAGATATTCTGGAACTTGAACAGGTGAGAAATCCGGCAAATCTGGCGAAACTATTGTCTGCAATAGCACTTCAGGTCGGTTCTGAAGTTTCGCTTACAGAACTGGGGAATACTGTGGGATTGGATGTCAAAACAGTTGAGCGTTACATTGACTTGTTGGAGAAGAATTGTGTTATTTTTAGGCTTCCTCCGTACTATTCAAATCAGAGAAAAACTCTATCAAAACAAAACAAGATTTATTTTTATGATCTGGGAGTTAGAAATGCCTTGATTAATAACTTTAACCCTCTTGAGTTAAGAAATGATGTAGGCGCTTTGTGGGAAAATTTTGTAATCCTTGAGAGACTCAAATTTCGTAAGGCAAAGAATATTAACGCCTCACAATTTTTTTGGCGGACTTACGATGGTGCAGAGATCGATCTGGTTGAACAGATGTCAGGAAAACTTTTCGGATACGAGATAAAATGGGGAAAAGAAAAAACTGCTCCATTAAGTTTTCTGGAATATCCCAATTCTGAATATAAGTTAATAAACAAAGAGAACTACATTGATTTCTTGTATTAATAGGTTTTAAAAACTATGACCACAAAATCACTAAACACCAACCTACACAAAGCTAACAAAGCCAAAAAAGACGAGTTTTATACCCAGTTAACCGATATTGAAAAAGAGCTCAAGCACTACAAAGAGCAATTCCGCGGTAAAGTAGTTTACTGTAACTGTGATGATCCGTTTGAAAGCAACTTTTTCAAATACTTTGCCTCCAACTTCAACGCATTAGGGCTGAAAAAACTCATCACCACCAGTTTCGTCAAATCTCCGATTGTAGGAAGCCAACTTTCCCTTTTGGAAGTAGAGGGTCTTAAACCGGACGGCAAAGAGCCGATTAAAATAGAAATCACCAGGGTAGCAGACACCAATTCCGACGGAGCCATAGATTTGTCTGATGTTAAGCAACTACTTAGAGAAGACGCCAACACTGTGGCTATGCTCAAAGGAAATGGAGACTTTAGAAGTAAAGAATGTATAGAGTTACTCAAGGAAGCTGATATGGTAGTGACTAATCCCCCGTTTTCTCTCTTCCGTGAGTATGTCTCCCAACTTGTTAAATACGATAAGAAATTCTTGATTATTGGGAATACAAATGCCATAACGTATAAAGAAATATTTAAACTGATAAAGGATAATAAACTCCGCACAGGTTACACTAATTTTAATGTCGGTATGTTCTTTGAGGTTCCTGATGACTGGGAACATTATCATCATATAGCTGAAAATGGTAAGAAAATTGCAAGAGTTTCTACTTCTTGTTGGTATACAAGTCTAGAAGTAGAAAAGCATAAGGATGATTTGGTTTTGTATAAAAAATATAATTCAAAAGACTATCCAAAGTATGATAATTATGATGCTATAGAAGTACCTAAAGTTGCAGAAATTCCAATGGACTATGAAAAAGATATGGGGGTTCCTATAACATTTGTTGATAAGTATAATCCAGAACAGTTTGAAATAATTGGTCATGTCGGCTCTGTTGGTGCAGATGGTGTATATTCTTTTGCAAATGCGATTTATCTTAATGGAAAAAAATTATTTAAGAGAATTTTAATCAGAAATAAAAAACCACAGAGATAATATTTAAATTGAATCACATAAAATTATGAATGATATAAAGTGTCCGCATTGTAATAGAGTTTTCAAAGTCGATGAAGCCGGATTTGCTGATATCTTGAAGCAAGTTCGTGATGATGTGTTTGATAAAGAAGTTCACGAACGATTAGAGCTTGCTGAAAAGGAAAAAGAAAATGCTATCAGGCTTGCTGAAGCTAGGGTTGAAAAAGTTATGCAAACAGACATTGCCATAAAGGAAAAAGAATTGGCCGAACTAAAGGCAAAAATCGAGAAAGCAGAAATCAAGGAGAAACTTAGCGTTACTGAAGCAGTGAAAATAGTTGAAAAAGAACGCGACAATCTAGCTGGAGAGTTGAGAAACAAAGAAACCGAAAAACAATTACTCGAAAAATCTTTAGAAGAAAAATATTTAGCAGAACTCAAAGCCAAAGATGATATTATCAAGTTGAAAGATGATGAGCTTGCTTATCGCAAAGATATGAAACTAAAGTTGAGTACCAAAATGCTAGGAGAAAGTTTGGAGCAACACTGCGAAATTGAGTTTAACAAACTTCGTGCGACTGCTTTTCAAAATGCTTATTTTGAAAAAGACAATAATTCAGCATCTGGTAGCAAGGGAGATTATATTTACCGAGAAACAGATGAGTCAGGTAATGAAATCATCTCAATCATGTTTGAAATGAAAAATGAAGGTGATGAAACTGCCACCAAAAAACGAAATGAAGATTTTTTGCGGGAACTAGATAAAGATCGCACTGAAAAGAAATGTGAATATGCCATTCTTGTTTCACTGTTGGAAGCGGAAAACGAGCTGTATAACACTGGTATCGTTGATGTCTCTCATAAGTATCCTAAAATGTATATAGTCCGTCCACAATTTTTTATTCCCATAATAACTTTGCTACGGAATGCGGGTATGAATTCTCTAAAATATAAAGAAGAGCTTGCTTTAGTTAAGAGTCAAAATATTGATATTACTGACTTTGAGGATAACATCAATAAATTCAAAGAAGGTTTTGCCAAGAATTACGACTTAGCCAGTCGTAAATTCAAGACTGCCATCGAAGAAATTGATAAGACAATCGATCACTTGCAAAAAACTAAAGACGCTCTGCTTTCATCCGAGAACAATCTTCGTATAGCCAACAACAAAGCTGAAGATCTAACGATTAAGAAACTTACGCATGGGAACCCTACGATGACAGCTAGGTTTTTGGAGCTTACTGAAAATAATTATTAATGACAAAGAATAAAATCAATGAAAATAGAATTACACAACTTAAAAGTAAAAGAAGTAATAGATGGTTATAGAGATAATGCTGAAGAAGGTGTGGTAGGTTATGGTGGTAGACTTGATATCCGTCCAAGATACCAGAGGGAGTTTGTTTACAAGGACAAACAGCGCGATGCAGTCATAGATACAGTTAGAAACGGATTTCCACTAAATGTGATGTACTGGGTGGTGAGAGAAGACGGTGGTTATGAAGTTTTAGATGGTCAACAACGCACAATCAGTCTTGCACAATATGTAAATGGGGATTTCTCCGTAGACTTCAATGGTAGACTTGCGATGTTTCATAATTTAACCGCAGAAGAACAAAATCAAATCTTAGACTATGAACTAATGATTTACTTTTGTGAAGGCACAGACAAAGAACGGCTGGACTGGTTTCGGATTATCAATATTGCTGGAGAAAAACTAACTGATCAGGAATTACGCAACGCGGTTTATACCGGTACTTGGCTATCTGACGCAAAGCTAAAATTCAGCAAATCCAATTGTGCTGGGTATTTATTGGCTAATGATGGTGGTGCTCTTCTAAGTGGGTCCCCTATCAGACAGGAGTATCTAGAAACTGCACTTTCTTGGATAAATAATGGAGAGATTGAAGATTACATGGCAAAATATCAGCATAATGAAAATGCTGGCGAATTATGGAACTATTTTCAAGCCGTAATTACCTGGGTTCGAAGAATATTCCCAAACTATCGACGCGAAATGGCTACCGTAAACTGGGGTGAACTATATAATCAATTTAATAACATTGATCTAAATCCCGAAGGACTAGAAGCGGAAATAAAAGAATTGATGCAGGATGAAGATGTAACAAAAAAATCAGGTATATATCCGTATGTTCTAACAAAACAAGAAAAATATCTAAATATTCGTGCTTTTACTGATAAGATGAAACGAGAGGCGTATGAGAGGCAAGGCGGTGTCTGCCCATTTTGTAAAGTTCACTTTGAGTTTGAGGAAATGGAAGCTGATCATATTACTCCTTGGCACGAAGGGGGGAAAACGATTTATGAAAACTGTCAAATGCTTTGCAAACAAGATAACAGAACCAAGTCTGGTAAATAACAACTGGGATTTATTAACATATACAAAAAAGACCCCCATAACGGAGGTCTTTAGTTTTAAAGAAAAACTGAAATTAGTTTCTGCTTCCAAAATCTCTTCTTGGTCTTTCTTCTCTAGGTCTAGCAACATTAACAAAGAGTTCTCTTCCGTCGACTTCTTTGCCGTTCATTGCTTCCATAGCTTTGTTTGCATCTGCTTCGTTTGCGAAGGTAATAAATGCGAAACCTTTGTCCTGAGGTTTGTAAGACTCAGTAACTTCACCATATTCTGAGAATAGCTCGACAAGCTTCTCAATAGGTGTTGCGTAAGCTACATTGCCTACGAATAATTTGTTTTTTTCCATTTGAGGAATAAAAAATAAAAAAAATAAACTTAGCTCTACTGGATTAGTGATTTTGGAGAAACCTTAAAAACTAAGCAGAATAAACTAACATTTGTATTATACCAGTTTTATTTTATTTTGTCAGTTTGACGATAAAATTTTAAAAAATTGAACTAAGTTGCTTATTTGACTTATAATCCTAGTGTAGTTGATTAATTTATTATTTATATTTTTATGAAAGATTTTTCAAACTTTGTTCGGGAGCAGGGAATTATAGGGCTTGCAGTCGGGTTTATTTTGGGAGGAGCTGTTTCTGGATTAGTCTCCTCTCTGGTTGAAGATATAATTAATCCTCTAATTGGGATTGTACTTGGAGAAGCAGAGAGTCTTACTTCTTTTTCATTTTCTATTTTTGGATCTGAAGTTATGATAGGAAATTTCCTTTCTACATTTATTGATTTTATAGTGGTAGCGACAGTTGTTTATGTTGGTGTTAAAAAACTCGGGTTAGATAAACTAGACAAGAAAAAAGAAGATAAAAAATAAACAATAAACAATCTGTTGAGTTAAAATATAAACCAAAATTTTATTTGTTAGTTTTTACCTATGGCAACAAGTGATTGTATTTTTTGTAAAATTGTAGAAGGTCAGGCTCCAAGTTATAAAATTTGGGAAGATGAAGAGCATTTGGCATTTCTCAATATTTACCCAAATACACTAGGCACATCACTTGTAATTCCTAAAAAACACTACTCCAGCTATTTTGCTGAACTTCCAGAAGAAATACTAAACAAACTTATGCAGGCAACTCAGAAGGTCGCTTTGCTTTTAGATAAAGCGTTTGAAGATGTAGGTAGAACCGGTTTGGTTTTTGAGGGGTTTGGAGTAGACCATATTCACTCAAAACTCTATCCTATGCACGGTACTGTTTTGGATAAATGGCGAGAAATAGAATCAGATAAAGATGATTATTACGAGATTTACCCTGGTTATTTATCATCTCACAGTGCCAAAAGGGCTGATGATAAGGAACTAGCGAGAATTATGAAAAAGATAGCAAATACAAACTTCTGAATTTACCCCCCAAGTGTAAAACTAACCTATTGGTGATTTTTCTACTTAATTTTTGTATAAAACAACAGTAAATATACTGTGATAAAAAGACAGTATAGGAAATATTACATATAGTAGATTAGTCCGAGATTTTATACCCTTCTACAACCCCACCTTGTCGGAGTTTTTTGTAGGTTTTCATCGAGATCTTCAGGTTTGCAATTTTACCTGTGGCAATTTGGGTAAGTCTTACTTTTCGTAAATTTGGTTTCCATTGTCGGAGTGTTCTTTGTGCACGAAAAGACCAAGCTCCTCCTCCTCCAGAAGAACCTCTTCTATGTTTTCTATGTCCACCGAACATAGAGCCTTTGCCTGTAAGTGCGTCTCTGTTTGCCATATCTATCAGTAATAATTTCCTATTATAGCAGTAGTGCTGTTGATTGTGCAACTGGATTCTTAGTTGTTATATAAAAAATTCTGTGTATATAACGAGGTTGGGTTTTGCTTATAAGTACTCTAATTCCTGTGATAATATTTGGACAGTTTCGTTGAAAGAAGGATAGAGATTTGGCTATACTTACAAGTTGTAAGCTAAAGTCTTTTTTTAACTCTTAAAAACTATATTATGTGTGGAATTTTCGGTTATGTAGGAAAGGGATCGGCAGGAGAAATTATAATCGAAGGCTTAAAAAGACTTGAGTATCGTGGATATGATTCTTGGGGAGTAGCAGTGATTACTAACCAAACCAACAAGCGTAAACAAATTGATGTAATCAAGAAAGTGGGTGCAATTGGAGATTTAGCAAGTATCGGTAGTTTCCCACAATCTACTATTGGAGTTGGTCACACTCGTTGGGCTACTCATGGTGGAGTTAGTTATATTAATGCACACCCACATTACTCTAGTGATAAATCTTTTGTGTTAGCACAAAACGGTATTGTAGAAAACTACCAACAGTTAAAAAAAGACTTACAAAAACTTGGATATAAATTTGAATCACAAACAGATACTGAGGTGATAGTACGGTTGGTAGAGGAAAAGTTAAAACAAACTAAGAAGTTTAAGGAAGCAGTAAGAGAAGCTTTTATAGATTTAAAAGGTAGAAATACGATAATAGCATTATCTACTGTAGATAATAGAATAGTTGCCGTAAGAAACGGATCTCCTTTGGTAATAGGAGTTGGAGATGATGAGTACTTTTTTGCTTCAGATACGCTTTCTTTTCTAAATAGAACCAATAAAGCTATATTTATCAATGATTTAGAACTAGTTGAGTATAAAGATGGTAACTTATCTGTTTTTGATGTAAATAGTGGTAGAGAAAAATCGGTAGAGATAAAAGAGCTTGATGAATCTCAGGGGGAAATCAGCAAAGAAGGATATGAGCATTTTATGTTAAAAGAAATTGTGGATCAAAAATATACTATTAAAGAAGCCTCTATTTATACTGAGGAAGAGCTGAGTCCTCTTGTTGAAGCAATAAAAAGCGCCAAAACAGTTTACACAGTTGGAGCAGGGACTGCGTATTATGCAGCAGGTCAAACTGCATATTTCCTAAGGAGCCTGGCAGGTATCAATGCGATTGATGTGAGGGCATATGAGATAGAGAGCTATCTTAACACAGTTTCAGACAAGGATTTATTTATTGCATTTAGTCAGAGCGGAGAAACAGCAGATACTATCGAAGCACTAGAGAGTGCCAAAAGTAAAGGGGCTAAGATTGCGAGTTTGGTAAATATGGTAGGTTCTACCACAAGCAGAATATCAGATTTTCCATATTACTGTAGATCTGGTCCA
>CAYQRB010000005.1:0-36728 GCA_964420145.1 uncultured Candidatus Saccharibacteria bacterium | reverse complement strand
AACTTTGGAAAAATTGATATCCTTGACTTCCAAAGTTTTGCACAAAGATATAATAACGAAAAGTGTGATCTTTAAGAAGTAACAAGGGGGTTTCCCAAAGCTTTGGGAAACCCCCTTCAGAACAAACTGATTGTTGATAATTCATTTATAAATTATTTATTTTTTATTATGAAAAAACTGCTCTTATCATTTGGTATATCTTTTCTATTTCTATCTATACTGCCCCTGCCAAGTAGTGCATTAACAACAGAGCTTATTTCGGAAACGGAACAAGAAAAAGTATTTACTATACTTGCAAACCCTCCGGTAGATAGCTCTGCTATACAACTAAGGCTTAGTGTGTCTGGAGGCACTATTACAAATGTTGAAAGGGTGGAAGATGGGAAATTGAGCTATATACCAGTATGTGAAAATGGAGAAATTTTTGATGGTGAAAATATATGTACCGAAATCGCTTTTATCGACGGAATCTTTCTAGAAAACCAGGAGCTCCTCAAGGTAACAGTGTCTTCTGATCCGGGTACAGAGGTAGTTTTTAGTCCAAACGACTCTCATGCATATCTTACAATCAACGGTGAGCTAATGAGAGAAAATGGAGAAGTTATTCAAGACTCCCTTAATACAAACACTATAGAAAATATAGGCCCTATCGTTAGTGATGCAAAAACCAACAATACAAACTACCTGCCTTTTGTGCTCTTACTAGGAGTCTTGGTAGTGCTAGTTGGTGCTTTCTTAGCTGTGGTACTTTTCTCTGATAAAGGTTCTACAAAAGAGTAAACTAAGTGTTTATTATTAGCTCCAATCTGTGATTAAGTAGAGGGAAAGATTTAGTATCCCCTAGTTACTCTCTCAAAATACTCGTACAAGAAAGTAATCCAATATTTATATTTCAAAGGAAGATCATGTCCATGTACCCATCTTTGCTCTTGCCCGCCAAAACCTTTCTTAAAAAAACTTAATCCTGCCCAAGGATGTTTTGGGTTGTTATCTCTGGCAATACCAAAGAAGTTATATTTAGTATTACCTATTTCTTTTGCATTTTTTATAGACTGCCATTGAATCAAATACGAGGCAGGGATATGTCGAAATTCTGTTAAACTCCCCGAGTGATGATAAAATACCTCTCCCCTGTAATATATAAACAAAGACGATGCTATCACTTTCCCTTGATACTCTGCTAGATAAATTTTAATCTGGTCGTCTTTTTTAAATATTTCAAACTCTTTTTTTAGGTATTCAAAATTATATGCATTCCATTTCTGCCTTTCTACAGTATCTATATATATCTTATAAAATTTTTCCAGGTCAGAAGTCTTGGTACTCACTATGATCTTTACTCCCTCTTTCTCTGCTTTACGGATATAATAACGGGTATTTTTACGCATATTTTGTAAAATAGTATCCAAGTCTTGAGTCAAATCTAAAACCCAGGTAATTTCTGCATCTACATCATGCATCTGGTTTTTTACAAATCCGTTATCTCTAAGGAGTTTTTCACTTTTATCCGAATACTCTATCTGTGGGCTTAGTCTTATAAAATCACAGTTTTTCGATTTTGCAATATTTTTAAGCTCCCTAGTAATACTCTCTACCAGTTTTGTGTCTTTCCAATCCATAACCGGCCCATTTCTAATATGCAAAAACTTCCCTCTTTTAGCTCTTACTTCTACTAACTGTGCAACAGCTACCAATTGCTTATTTTTATAAAAACCTACCCTGTTTACAGTTTTTCCTAACGATTTTTCAAAATCTCCCCAATTCCACGAATGGAAAAAACTAGTATTATAACGAGGATCCAAAACATAATCCTCCCAAATCTGTTTGTCGTAAATCTCTTTAGTCTCCATCAATGATTATCTCTTTGAGTATATCTAGTGGGAAGGCACCTTCTACTAGAACTGTATCTCCTTTAGAAATATTAAACTTATATGCGTTAGTGAACTCATAAATATCTTTAACTTGAACTACTTCGAAATCAGGCTTTATAGCTTTTACATCCTCTATTAATTTCCGATCATTGGTAAGAAGTCCATTCGCCTTTTCACATATACTTTCTGCTAGCGTTTTATATACTGTAGCCTTCTCTGATCCAAGCTCAATTATACCTTGCGTCATAACCCATTTTTTACCTTTTGCCTTTTTATCTAAAAAAGAAAGTGCTAGCTGAAAACCTGCTATATTTGTTGTCCTACCATCGTTGACAACATATGAGTTGTTTATCGCTTGTGAAATACCTAGATAACTACCTTGTAATTCCAGAGTTTCTATTACTTCTATGATTTCTGTTATATCCATTCCAACCTGCAAACATACTGCTATAGAAGCCATAAGATTTAGTGAAAACCGAACTTCTTTCAAAGGTGCCTTAAACAAGTATTTGTTGTCTTGATAAGTTATTTCCATATCTAGAAAATCTCCAATATCCTCTACCCTGTTTAAGTAAAGGTTTTGATTACTACTCTGTGTAGATATTGCTATGTCTGGGGAGGCCGATACTTCCTGGTATTTTGGTGGTAACGAACTGGTGTTATCTTGCGATCCTAGTAATTGATAGTAAAAAATCTTCTTTTTATCAGTTTTCATTGCCATTTTAATACAGTTCTCGTCATTACCGTTAAACACAGCAACTCCACTCTCTTTTAGACCTTCTATTAACTCATATTTTGCCATAAATAGTTTTTCTCTAGATCCAAAGAGACTTAAGTGTTGCTGAGTAAGTGCTATTACTACTGCAATATCTAGGGGAACTATGGTTGTTGCTTCCCTTATTTCCCCGATTTTATAAGAACCCATCTCAGCTACAAAGACTTCGGTATCTGGTTTAATCTGAGAGATTATAGATTGTGCAATTCCAACTGTAGTGTTTTTATTCTCAAGCGTTTTGGCAGTTTTGTATTTCTTTTTGAGAATTTCATAAATCATCTCTTTTGTAGTTGTTTTACCAAAACTTCCAGTAACACCTATAACTTGTAAACTGTTGCCTTTTTGCTCGATAATACCTTTGGCTTTATTAATCGTCTTTAGTCTAGTAATTTGAGCAATCGGTGAAGTAGTAAAAACTAACAGCAAAACCCAGACAGGGACAAAAAGGTCAATAAGCAAAGTGCCCAGAAGAGATAAAGCCGCAACTAAATTAAGCAAAGGGATCGTAGCTGTTCCATCTGTTGTATTCCTGAAATCTAAAAATATCTCAGTAACACTAGTTATAGGGGAAGTCTTAAGATCTATAAGTGAGTAATCAAACTGAGTAAGCCACCAAAAAATCCTAGCATACAAAAGTATTATCATTGATAAAACTATTACTAGAATCATAATATTTCTTGTGCTTTTAAGACGCGGTCTTACAAGTCTTTTTTTTACTAACTCAAAAAGAAACCACTCTAGATGTAAAAAATACAATATAAAAATAATTACAAACGAAAATGATAAATATCCAGCATTTGGAAAAAATAAATAGAGCAAACCAACCATCAGTAGAGCCACTTTCACAAACCACAAAAGAGTCCCGAAACGAGTATAGTCTTTTTCAAAACGCAAATGCGATAAAAATCTATCAAATCTATACTCTTTCACCTGCCATAAATATAGATTTTGTAATAATCCACGAACTATCCCCACAAAACCAGGAAGTACCAGCAACCCAAATAATATAAAAATCTTTTCCATATATTCTATTTAAGATATAACCTGATTATGGTAGCTACAATTTCTGGATTTACCAATGGTAAATTATGCTTAGCATCTTTTACAATCTCAATTTTTGCGTTTGGTAGCTCACTTGCAAACTTTCGTCCCATCCATAATGGAGTATATGAATCGTTTTCTCCCCAAATCAGTAATGTATTAGCGGTCAGCTTAGATAGCTCAGTATCAAAATTTATCTGTAGTACACTTTGAAGAGTTTCCTTTAGATCACTTGAAAGAAGATAATCCCCTTCCCTGACAATTAGTTTATAATACAGTTTTCTTGTAAACGGTCTCACCTTCCTAAGCCCAGGGAGTGTAAAAATAGCACCCATAGCTTTTGTGGGGATATATAAAACCGCCTTTTTTAGAGTATTCTTGGGCTTTATCCCTGAACTATTGATCAAAACTAACTTATCCGCTATATCTTGTTTTTCCAATACAGTTGCTATAGCGACCTTTCCTCCAAAAGAGTGCCCTACCAAGGTTGGCTTTGAAAGCCTTTGTGATATTATAAAATCTATTAACGCTTTTGAATAATCTTCAAACATAAACTTAGCACCTACTGGCAACCTACTGTTTCCAAAACCGGGCCACTCTATGTTATAGACACGAAATCCATCGGAGTTTCCAAGTTCATTTTGTAGTGGCGTTAAGCTCTCTAGTGACCCACCCCAACCATGTAGTAATATTATATTTTTATTCCCTTGTCCTTTAACTGTATAATTAAGCTTCATATCTCTACTGTTATTCATATATAATACAAAATTTATAGCAAAATGGAAATCCATATACTCACAGCTTTTCCCAATATGTTTACCTCTCCTTTTTCAGAAAGTATTATCAAACGCGCGCAAACAAAAGATATTGTAAAAATCAAAACCCACGATTTGAGAAAATGGAGTAAAGATAATCATAAAACAATAGACGGAAAACCTTATGGAGGGGGGGCTGGTATGGTAATGCTACTTGAACCAATTTATAGAGCTGTAAAAGAAATCAAAGGAACCCTAAAAAACAAGAAAGTAAAAACCATACTTACCAGTGCCAAAGGAAATATTTTTTCACAGAAATATGCTAGAACATATAGCAACTACGAGGCTCTCATCATAATCTGTGGCCACTACGAAGGAGTTGACGAAAGAGTAAAAGAGTATATCGCTGATGACGAGATATCTATAGGAAAATTTGTTTTGACAGGGGGGGAGCTACCCGCTATGGTAATTACCGACGCAGTAGTCAGACTTATACACGGAGTCTTGGGAAATCACCATTCTCTTGTAGAGGAATCTTTCAAAGAAGAAAACTATACAGAGTCTCCCCAATACACTCGTCCTGCCGTGTTTATAGATGATAATGGACAAGAATTAAAAGTTCCAGAAGTACTCCTAAGCGGACACCACAAAGATATTGAGGAGTTTAGACAGAAGCATTGAGTTACATAATTGATTCTGTAGTATTTTATTATTCTCTTTTATAAATAGCTGGTTTTTAAATTCAGGGGGAATTCCTTGGGCTAGAACAAAACCTTTTTTGAATAATCACTACAGTTGAGTTTCCTACTCGAATTAATCTTTGAATCATTAGAACTAAACTAATCGCTATATGTCGTAACGGTTATAACTTATTGTCAATATCTTTTTGAATAACCTCTAAAAATTCAGGAAACGCCTCTCCTCCAAGATCATCAAAACAAAAATGTCCTTTATCCGTAAAACTATGGACTTTAGCGCTAGGGAGTTGAGTAATAATCGAATGAACAGAATCTACAATACTTTTCTCATCGTCACTTGAAACAAAAATATGCAAGTTTGGAATCCGTTTTGTCAGTTCTTTATCAATTTCAAAATTAAAGAAATCGGTGGTATACTCACGATACGGATCAAGCCAGGGTGCGACCAACACCACTATTTGATGCTTAGTTTTGTTTTCTGAAAGCCATCTTACCAGAAACCCGCCACCACAACTATGACCAACGAACATATCTACTTCTTCGGGTTTAAACTTCTCAAATTCATTTTTCCAGAGATCATACTGTGGTTTGTAAGGTCTTGGCATCTCAGGAGTTTGGGTAAATATATCCCTAATCAAAAGTTGATTTTGTAACCAAGGAATCCAGTGTGTATTAGACATCGAAGGCGTACTTTCGTCGTAAAACTCGTTTTTACTTGGCATTCCATGCAGAAGGATTGCAGTTTTCATTTTTATTAAAAATTAACCAATTAAAAACCAATTGTTTATCATTGCGGTTGGTTCGTCAGGATATGCATCACTATAGTATAACCGAGTCATCTCTTTAGGTTTAATACCCGTATTGTCTCCAATTTTCGTTCCAGCATGGCGCTGAACAAGCGTATCCTTTGCTAAAGTTGAGATATCGGTTACACCGCGCGCTATTTCTCTCTCAAACACTTTACCATAAGCGGAAGAAATTAACACCGGAAGCCCTGTTTTGACTTTAAGCTCCCGTGCCAAGGTCAAAAGTACCATAGCAACATTCTCTGGACTTCTGTACGCAGCAAGTTCGGCATCTCCTAGAATTATAATTTCTGAATCAGTTGGGTCTGTAGATTCTCCTGAAAAGGCCTTCATCGATCCGGTTGAAATGGTCACATAACCAAAGGCAAAAGTATCCATTTCATATTCGATGGCATCCATCTTGGCGGAGAGTTCTTCCTCTCCTAAGTCATCTCTGCTTGTTTCCTCTGCCACAATATCTATCGCAGAACGATTTTCATAAAGCATAGCGATCGCTACTTCAGGATCATAGTATAATTTCAATGTTTGTTCCAATGGACGACTAGATCGTATTTTTTCAGAAGGATCTCCCGCGTAAGGAAACCTAAGAAAATCAAAAAAGTCTCTACTGTCGGGTTTAGGATCCAAGATTCTTATATATACAGGTCTTTGCCTTACTTCTTCCATATTAAGTATTCTTGTTCGATCCATTGCATAAATTGCATTAATATAGTAACTTGCCAACATCCTTGAGAATTTGTCTATTTCAGATATATCTTGCAGATCAGGATCAATTCCGGAACCTTTCGCTAACTCCAGAAGTTTATTGTTAAGAGATTCTCTCACGATAGTAAAATCCAGAAAACTTCCAGTATCTAAATTTGGAGTATGAACACATAATCTCCGAATAAATTCCAGCCAGTCTTCCGGGGAAATAGGGATAGGCAGAAACCCACCCTCAGGTTTATTTAACATTGGAAATTCTTCGCGAGGAAATATCTGCCGGAATGGTATATCCTGTTCTTCATCCTGTATTTGCCCTGCGAAAAGTAAGTGGCGTGCTTGTTGACCTGCTGGGGAAAGTGGCAAGGTCCCTAATACATCTTGAAATAAATCCATGTCAGGTGCAAAGCCACCACCATGAAGAGGTCTAGGATTTAGTATACGGCCAATAACACCAAGAGGATCTGGATGTGTTGGATCAAATACATCTCTATCCCCACTATAAAATTCCCCTCTAATCCCAAAAACCTTTTCCATTAAAATTTCAAAGCTCTTTCTAATTTGTGTTAACTCACCATCATATGCGTTCATAGCTTCAACTTCTGTAGGACCGAGATTAATTAGTAATTCATCTCCTCTTACTCTATCCAATTCGAAGTTTCCACGCCCAGTTGGAATATATAATTCCCTTAAGTGCACAGCTTCTACCAATTTAGAATCTGTTTCAAAACGACCAACTAGAGAGCCTCTGGCCATTTGAAATAAAGTATTAGCGTTTTCTGACCTGGGCAAAAGATTTATTATTGCGGTTTCTAATAAAAATTTGTCATCAGATAGACGCATTAAAGCTCCTAAAACATTTGGGGTTTGTCGTAACAAGCCTTCTACAGTATTGGTTGCCTTTGAATTATCTCTTAAGTGGCTGACAAGTTTATTATAAACATTTTCTCCTAATAAGAAGTATGTTAGTACTTCTATATTGACTTTGGATGGCTTTTCTAGCAAAAATAGGTCCCGAGGATCTAGAACTGGGGAAGATAACCGTTCCATCATCGAAGCATCACAATCCAAATACATTGCATACAAAGGTAATAAACAGGGTTTGAATTTCTCCTCTCTTGATAAACGACTGATCAGATTCCTAGAATCCATTAACCTTTTAAATCCATCAGGGTCACTATCGTAAGCCGCAACTAAGATTTTTACAGCCGAGTCAGAATGTTTAGTAAACAAAGCATCTAAAGGCTTTTGATTATGAAAATCTTCTTCCGTTAACAATTCCCTTAATCTGCCTTTATGTCCTGAGAACACTTCGATAATTAAATCAGCAGCTACGGGACTTTCTTCTAGAACATCATTATTTAACAATAAATGTAAAATATTTCGCCTACCATTAAACATCTGATACTCTTGTCCCGAATCAAAAATGGATAAAACTCGTTCTCTATCCAATTTTAGTAGAGCCCGGACTACAGCGTCCATTTCATGTAAGCAACCAGCTTGTGCAGCCATTACAACTGCGTTCAGACGATAGTAACCATCTGAGTTCTCCAGTAACTTCAAAAATAATTCAGCTAATATTGGTTGTATTTCTTGTTCTTGATCAGGAGGATATAAGCCAGTAATAAAATCAATAGCATTGGTTAATTGTCCCCTAGTTACTGCTTGTTGCACTATATTGTGACCAAAATCATTTACAAGTTGCAACCCTTCATATAGATATGGAGGTCTTCTCTCTAAGAATTGCTTTTGTAATTTAGGTAGACAATCGAGTTCTATGCAAAGATTAAATATACTGGCATGAGCAGTAACACCAAGTGTAAGGTCTCTAACTCTCTTGAAAACAGTTGAACCGCCAAATTCTTCCAAAAATGGATATTCACCTATAAGCAGAGCTATATCTTCAGATTGAAGATATCTAGCCGGCTCCTGAAGAAATTTTATCCTTTCGTTCGAAATACCATAAATAGGACTATCCTTATAATTATTACGTACTCCTGCTCCTATCAGGAAAGGTTTCATTCTATCTTCCTCTCTAAGCAGGACCACATACCCGTCTTGTGGTAATAGATCTGGTTTGTATTTATTATCTGGATCCATAAAGATAGTGCAAAATTAGATACATAATGAAGGCGGTAAGAAACACTGTATTAAAACCTATAGTACTATAATTATATCACAAGAACCATAGATTCACTGACTAGGCTGGTTTATTAAGTATTTAAGTAAGCAAAGTCTTAGTCCTACTCATACATTTCTCTGACCATTTTTGATTGCCTTTTTCAAGATAATAGGCCAGAAGATTTACTGATAGAGCCAGGTGATAGGCCTTTTGTAACTCCAGGAATTCATTAGGTTCAATATCAATCCTACCATATCCTTCAAAGAAACTATCTGTCAAGAGTTTCTGTGTCGGGGAAATTTCGTAATGATCATCGTTATAATCTGAGAAAAATGTCAACCAGGCGAAATCTCTCATCCAGCAATCCCCTGTTGCCCCATCCCAATCAATAAGAACAAGCTGTTTCTCTGTGGTGTATATAGCATTGTCAGGAGTTGCATCACCATGAATAAGTACTGGAAGTAAGTCAATATCTAGTGAAGAAATTAATTTTGAGAACTTATCGGATATTTCTGTCGTATCCAGTTTTACTTTCTCTTGTAACTTATTTATATCTTTAACTCTGTCTTCAAATTTTGACCTCCAATAAGAATCAATATCTGTATAAAATTTTTCATTTGTATTGATATGTCCAAAACGATTGGTTCTAACTGAATGGATTTTCCTAAGTATCTCTCCCAATTTTCCGTAATAATCAGCTTTAGTAAGGCGGTTGTTGTGGATGGCAATATCTGCAGCTTCGCCAGCTATAAATTCCTGAATTTCTATACAGTAATCTTTGTCAGGATTGTTCTCAAAATAGATTGTTTTCGCTTGAGGGATATTTAGTTTAGCTAGCGATTTCGAAATAAACTCTGGATCAGTAGCCCAGCTGAAATCAAAATCTTTGTAACGCAGTATATACGGTTTTGTTGAAGTTTCGAGTTTGTATGTTTTATTTACTTCGCCGGAAGCAATGCGATTACACGACAAGATTTTTTGTCCAAGTTTTTCTTCTGCAATTTTAATTAATTGTTCCGTACTAAACACTATATTTATATATTAACGCTTATGCTATTATCTCAGATAGTTACCGCGAGAGGAATTACGAATGGGGGTTTTTAAATTAATCTACAAAATACAGTAATGACCTGGTTATTAGCACTTTTTATATCAATTGGTACATACTCGGGAGCTGCCATATTACAGAAAGTTTTAATAAAGGGTGAAAACAAAAATCCGCTTGCATATTCGGCCTTCACACAGCTATTTTCTGCGGTTATGGTCTTTGTAGTTGCGATTGCGACAGGTAGACTCGTTTTTCCGGAAAGCCAAATCATCATTGAAAACAAACTTTATTTGTTCATATTACTCTCCGCTATCTGTTTCGCAACTAATGCATATGCAGGCTTCAAGGCACTTCAACATATAGATGTCTCCAAATTTATTATCATTTTTTCGTTCAGGACAGTAGTGACAATTATTTTATCAGCCATCTTTCTTAAAGAAGGTTTAACTCTGGTGCAATTGGTGGGAGCAGGACTAATTTTAGTAAGTATAATCCTAGTCAACAGCAAATCTGCGAAAGATTTGTTTGTTCTAGGGAAGGGAGGGAGATACGCACTACTAGCAGCAATCGCCATTGGAGTAGGAAGTGTAACTGATAAACATATGTTTAATTGGTTTGATTTTGTACCGTACCTAACAATTGGATTCCTTTTACCAGGGACGCTTTTAGTCTTAGCAAAACCAGAGAATATTTTTGAATTTCCAAAATTTTTAAAGAAAGATAAAATTGGAAAGATAACCATCTTCACCCTCTTATATACCCTTGCAGCTCTTAGTCTTTACTGGGCCTTTGTGCTTGCAGACAACGCAGCTCTAGTTTCTTCGATTGGACAAATCTCCACTATCTTGACCGTAATATTGGGAATCATTATTTTAAAAGAACGAGAAGATTTAAGGAAAAAACTACTGGGAGGAATACTAAGTTTTGTTGGACTTCTATTGTTAACGCTTTGAGATTTCCGAGTTGTTGTTTATAGTACCAGAGACACCTTACTTCCTCCAATTTAACAATAACAGCTATTGTTACATCTATATTTTTTTGGATAGTACCTGTTTGGATATTATTTCTGTATTTATCTGGATTTATAAATATCCTTATAAAGTCTCCATAAATCTTGAGAGTATTCCTGACATCTCTTCTACAGCAAAATTAATATCTCCTTGTTTATTTTCGATAACTGCGAAGTTTGCTTGACTATAAATCGAATACGCAGAAGCATAGTCTCTGGTCAAATCAATATGTAAAAGAATCTCTTTGAGGTTATGGTCATCGTTTCTGACTCTACTTTGATCTTCTTGCCTCCTCTTCAAAATTACTTCTGGATCAGACTCGACTACTAAATAAATATCCGGTTTAATAACTTCAAAAAATGTATTCCTTAACCCTGGGAAAAAACCTTGTGGAGTTTTGACGATTGCGTGAGTATCAATAATAAAGCTATTTTGTGGCTGTGTTTGTGTCATATCTGCAATTTCTTTTGCCATTTCAGATTGTATCTCTTGTTGGATAGAGAGTTTGAGTTTCCTCATTTCATCTACATTATGGATAATCCCTTTTCTTAGAGCAATCTCATACATAATGTTTCCTGGATGTATATATACTAGTCCAAGTTTTTCCTCTACTGCCTTTACTATGGTTGTTTTTCCTACTCCAGGGATTCCAAAAACTACTGCAATCATAAGTTTTATATAACAGTTTAATTTATAAAGATAATATAAAAGATCTGAGCTATAAAGCTCAAAGCTAAAGTTACCAATGCAAAATAATAAAGTATTGTCTCTATATGTTTTTTAGATTTACTTTGATATGTCGTGTTTATTAAATCTAAAAATAAACCAAGTATAAAACCACCCACAAATCCACCAATATGTGCAAAGTTGTTTATTGCAAAACCAGTACCTAACACATTGATCCCAAAGCCAAATAAAATATTAATTCCTACAAAAAACCATAATTGAGAAGTGTTTATATAATTATCTATACTAAGCGAATAAGTGTTTTTCTTAAATTTATTACCTATTAATAATCCTACAAAGCCAAAAACTGCAGCAGAAGAACCTACCGAGATAGGGAAACTTCCCTCTCCTCCACCTGAGTATATCTGCAACAGCGTGTATCCAGCGCTAAACAATGATCCAGTAATCCCAGTCAAAACATATACTATAATTATTTTTTTATTTCCATAAAAGGTTTCTATTGCACCACCTAGTTGGTATAAAGCCCACATATTGAGAACCAAATGAAAAAGACCAGCATGTAGAAAAGATGCTGTTACCAACCTCCATACTTGCCCAGATAAAATATCAGGAATATATTCAGCCCCTAGTAACCTCAAAATTGCTGTTTGCCCATATAGTCCAGAAAGAAGAAAACTAAATACAAAAAGTAATATGTTTATACCCATTAACAGGGTAATAGCAGAAAAATTCAGTTTAAGTTTTAATAAAAGCTCTTTAAGAGACATCTGAATACAAAAACCAATTATTTAGACAATCCTTGCAAGATTATTATAGTAGTTAAGCCCGCTCCTGTTTATAACAAACAATCTCATCATTTTCTTTAATTTCAATATTTGGGTCAAGCATAATTCCACATTCTTCTCCTTTTTTTACTTCCTTAACTTCATTTTTTAACTTTTTAAGTCCCACTATCTTTGCTTCATCTTCTAATCTAACTCCTTCTCTTAAAACATAGATTTTATACCCCTTAACTACATTTCCTTTCTCCACAATACACCCTGCAACCTGTTTTGTATTGGATAAGACAAAAACCTGTTTTACCCTAGCTTTTGCCACTTCTATCTCCTCATATACTGGCTCTTCCATAGAATCAAGCACCTCACCTAACTCATCAAGCATTTCGTAAATCACTTCATAGTTTTTTAACAATACTCTCTCTTTTTCGGCAATATCACTAATTGATTTCTCTGGCTCAACCTGAAATCCTATAACAATCCCGTGTGCCGCCTTTGCAGACTTAATATCTTTTTCAGAAATTTTTCCAACTCCAGATAGAATCACCTTTACTTTTACTTTCTCGCTATCAAGATTTTCTAGCTGTTCTGTAACAGCCTCCATAGTACCTGCGGTAGAGGTTTTTAACACAACATTTAGATATTTAATTTCTTCTTCTGTTTTGGCAGAGCTTATTAGTGAGGCAAGTAAATCTTCGTCTGCATTTATTTCCTGCTCCAGATTTTCTTCATTTAAAATAACAGGTGAGGAAGGTATGGGATTTTTATTTATATGTAGCTTTGCTTGTTTTTCTTCCTTATAGAACATCAGTATTTCTCCTGTACCAAGTACATCTTTTAATCCCGTCACCCATACAGGATCCCCTTCTTGTGCAAGATCGAGCTTGTTTTGATTTTCATCTAAAAGGGTCCTAACTCTGTCTATTTTGCCATTATGAACTAAATAATTTCGGTTTTCAATAATACCTGACTGTATAACGACAAGTGCGACAGGACCAAGGTTTTTGTCTAAATTGGATTCAAGAACAAACCCTTGTGCTACCGTACCCTCTGGAGGATTTTGCTTTTTAAGGTTATGGAGTTCTGCGACAAGAAGTAGGTTATCAAGCAAACCGTCTATATTGATTTCTTTCCTAGCCGATACTTCAGTAACTAGTACATCTCCACCATATTCCTCCAACATCAAACCTGCGCTTGTTAACTCTTGTTTGAGTTTATCTGGTGTTTTCCCAGTTATATCTATTTTGTTAATCGCAACCACTACAGGAACTCCTGCTTTTTTAGCAAAATCAATAGATTCTTTAGTCTGTGGTTGAACACCATCATCTACTGCTACCACAAGTAATACAATATCTGTTACATTTGCACCCCTAGATCTCATTTCAGAAAAAGCCTCATGGCCAGGAGTATCTATAAAAGTCAATTTATAACCATCATAATCTATTTGATGAGCTCGTGTGTTTTGTGTAATACCGCCAGCTTCTGTATCTGCAACTTTGGTCTTTCTGATCACATCAAGTAAAGAAGTCTTCCCGTGATTAACATGACCCATCACCGCAATTATCGGAGTCCGACCAATATCGTATTTTTTTTGTACTTTTTTCTTCCGTTTCAAGATATGGGAAATTAGTAATAATAGGCATTTTAACATAATTAACCTTATGGGTAAAACTTTTACCCCCATACTAGAAATATAAAGTTTTTCTTTCTGGTATAATAATTAGCATTCAAATTCACTAACTGCTAAATATGGAAAGAAGAGACTATTACGAAATATTAGGTTTAAAAAAAGGCGCATCTAAGCAAGAGATAAAAAGCGCCTATCGCCGTATGGCAAAAGAGTATCACCCTGACCGTAACAAATCCACAGATGCAGAAACTAAATTCAAAGAAGTACAAGAAGCATATGAAGTACTTTCAGATGATCAGAAAAAATCTGCTTATGATCAGTATGGACACGCAGGAACACAGGGTTTTGGAGGTGGTGGATATGACTTTAGTGGAGGAAGTTATGATTTTAATGATTTTTCTGGTTTTGGTGATATTTTTGAGCAATTTTTTGGAGGAAGTTTTGCAGGATTTGGAGGAAGACCAAGTCACAGCAATAGTGGAGTTCGCAAGGGATCTGATATTGAAGCTACGCTAAAGATCGACTTTATGGAAGCGGTTTTTGGGGGAGAAAAGACAATAGAATATACTCGTAAAAATACCTGTAAATCATGCTCTGGGAGCGGTGCAGCCAAAGGAAGCTCTGCACAGACCTGCCCTACTTGTAAAGGACAAGGACAAGTGCGTCGCACTCAGCAGACATTTTTAGGTAACTTCCAAACCGTATCCGTTTGTCCAGAGTGTAGAGGAGAAGGAAAAATTATTAAAAATAAATGCCCCGATTGTCAGGGGAACGGGATCCAATCAGAAACAACCTCTTTTAAGGTTAAAATCCCACAGGGAATACCTGATGGAGTTACCCTAAGGTTTCAAGGTCGTGGAAACTCAGGTGTTAAAGGCGGGGCATACGGAGACTTGTTTATAAATATTGAAATTAAATCACATGACAAGTTCGAAAGAAGAGGAGATGATATTTATCTTGAGGTAGAAATACAAGCATACACAGCTACTCTGGGAACAAAAGCTACTATCCCTACAGTACATGGAGAACGAGAACTAACTATTCCGCCTGGAACCCAACCGGAAACTGTTTTAAAAATGTCTGGGCTTGGTGCTCCTAAATTTCGAGGAAAAGGAAACGGAGATCAGTATGTCAAAGTACAAGTTATAATTCCTACAAAATTAAATAAGGAACAAGAGAAACTCTGGGAACAGCTGGCAAAAAGTAAATAATAAAATCTCAAAAAATTTTTATAAATATAAAAGATATCCACAAATTTAGAAATATCTTTATTTTCTGATATCGGTTATTCCGCACACCTATATCTTCGTTTTTTATGCTACATATAGAATGTATTGTCAATATTATTTGACAACAATCTTCAAATAGCCATATAATGGTTATCTTCATTTGAAAACATTATTGCAAATGGTTAACTTGCTTAGTAATTGCAACTTAGCAATAAGTTTTGACACGAAAAACAATACTCTGCTTATGTCGGGAGATATTGTGAGCGAGCAACCACAAACAGTAAGTCTTTTAAGTTTGCTCCCCACCCTATTAAATAAATCACTAAGTTATCCCGAGCAAGTTTATAACGAGTACAACACTCTTTATAGTAACGATGATGATTTCTTATCTGAATCAGAGGTAAGTTTTGATCTAATATACCTACCTGCTGGCCTGCTTGGTATTGAGTATATAAAGTCGCATATTTACTACACCCCAACCTCTAGTACCCCTGGAATGTATACTACAATTATAGAAGTTCTCTATGGAAAGGTAACCGTCATCTTACAAAAAAACCAAACTCCTCAAGACGAGTTTGAATTTGACACCTCTGTGGAAGAAGCCTTTTTTGTGAACATAAAAGAAGGGCAGAAATGTGCAATTCCCAAAGGGTATTTTTTCACATTTATCAACACTGGAGAAACACCTGCAATATTTGTCAAAATCAACAAAGAGAGTTCTCATGCAGACTACAACCTCTTAAAAAGAGAAGGTGGACTTGCTTATTATTGTATACGCAAAAATGCCCGTACCGAGATAGTACTAAACCCAAGATATAGAAAAGCACCCGAAATTAGAAAAATTAAACCCGACTACTTCCTATCAAAGCTAAATCTAAACTGGACCAGACCTCTTTACGAAATCCTTAAAGAGGAGAAGCAAATACTCTCAGAAGTCTTGTGTACTAGGTGTTCTTGAGATACTTATTTTTTAAAATTCTCCTTAAAAACTAAACCTTCTCTTGTTAAATATGGATTGACTCTTGTCTATTTGACTGTTAATATTAAGCATATTCTTCAACACAGAAAAAAGCTACCCAGTATTGTACGCGAACCACAATGAGATAGCTTTTGAAGAAGAAAACAGTTCAGCTGATCCTCTGTGGAGGTGCTCGAGCAACTGATTCCATAAAACTAAATACTTACTAAAGCGCTTTCTTGTCTAAGAAAGAACAAAGGTGGCACCGCTATTTCATATCTCTTTATATTGTTGGTTTATTATTTACCAACAAAACAGAGAGGAAGAGTCCTTATGTATATTTATTTATATAGATATATGTTAGGGCTTTTTTTATTTTTTACTTATATATTATGCTGGACTTCAAACTAATAAGACAAAACCCAGAAATTATAAAGAAAAACACACTAGAGAGAGGAGTAAACCCAGAAGTTGTTGACCAGTGGATAGAGGTTGATAAACAAAAATCTCATCTACAAACAAAACTTGAGGAATTAAATCAACAAAAAAACACTCTCGCACAACAGGGAAAGACCTCTACCAAGATTGAGGAAGTACGAGAACAAGGGAAAAAGATTAAAGAAGAAACCAAAGAAGTGGAAGAAGAACTCTCTCTCCTTGAAAAAAAGTGGATAGAACTAATCAATCAAATTCCCAATATTCATCGTAATGAAGTACCTATTGGAAGCAGTGAAAAAGATAATATAGAGTTACGCAAAGTTGGAGATATTCCAAAATTTGACTTTACACCAAAAGACCACTTAGAACTAGGTAGATTACATGACATGATCGATTTTGATACAGGAGCAAAAGTAACCGGTTCACAGTTTTATTTTTTGAAAAATGATGCAGTACGACTAGAACTAGCATTACTACAGTTTGGTATTAACTTTCTTGAAGAAAGGGGTTTTACATTGGTTATAACCCCCGATCTTGCTAAGTCTAGGTTTTATCTGGGAACAGGATATTCTCCAAAAGGTGATGAGGCACAAATTTATGAAATCGAAGGAGAAGATCTAGGTCTTATTGCCACAGCTGAAGTTACTATGGCAGGTATGCATGCGGATGAGGTAATCCCTTCTGACAAGCTTCCCCTAAAATACGCTGCGGTTTCACATTGTTTTAGAAAAGAGGCGGGAGCATATGGTAAATACTCCAAAGGCCTATATCGGGTACACCAGTTCACTAAGTTGGAAATGTTTGTATATTGCCTTCCAGAGCAGTCTGAGGTTATGCATAAAGAAATCTTAAAAGTAGAAGAACAGCTAACACAAGCACTAGGAATTCCCTACCGTGTCCTGGAAATGTGTAGTGGAGATTTAGGTGCTATTGCATCAAGAAAATACGATCTAGAAGCATGGATGCCGGGTAGAAACGATTATGGAGAAATCACTTCAACCTCAAATACAGACGATTTCCAGGCTAGAAACCTTAATATTAAAGTTAAAACAGATAGCGGGAACAAGTATCTACATATGCTAAACGGAACAGCACTAGTTACTTCTAGAATCCCTATTGCTATTATAGAAAACTTCCAACAAAAAGATGGATCTATCACAATTCCAGAAGTACTCAGACCTTTTATGGGGAAGGATAAAATAACCAGTAATAGATAAAACTACTCTATAGAGGAATTTTAGTTAATTTAAAAACCTGACCGTTGGTTAGTTATGTTTCTCTGAAATAGCTTGCTTCTGATATCTACTTTTTACTTCTTCTTCCATATTTTGATACCATTTCAAAATCTTCTTTTTTCCACCTCTTTCTAAAATTATCGTTACCAGTAACATTATTCCAAAAACAAGCATAAACAAAACCCCTGTTTCTACTACATAATCATGTACATGATCCCCGATATAAATCAATGTTGATTCTAGACTTTTACTTAATAATGTAGCCTGAGCTAAAGAAATTGCCTCAGAATTAAAAGATAGAGAAGATAGGTCGATTGAACCAGTAATCCTGTTATTTATAATCATATTCAAAACTGATCCCGTAATACTTAAAAACACACCAATAGTCAATCCAATATACATAAATATCTTCAAAGTTCGTTTGGGAGAAAATACATATGCTCCAATACTAGAGGTTAATGATATGACAATCATCCAAAGAGAAACCGTCCTAATCAAATGTATTGTATCGCGGTGTTGTACAACATTTTCTTTAAGCTGACTTATATTTAAAACAAAATTACTTACCCCCTGAAAAAGTGTATCTAGTTTATATAGATCGAATCTTTCGTTTATTTGAGTTTCTACTCTAATCAGAGATTCTTTTGGAATCGAAGAACCTATTCTTTCATTAAGGGCTGGAGTAACTCTATCGGTAATACATTTTATATTCATAAAGTCTCCAGAGGCTATTTGTCTCAAAACTTCTTTTTCGTCGGTACTATTAGAACATTGTGGTAACTCACTAAAACCAAACGCATTAAAGGCAATTCCTACAAGACCGTCCTTGGCTAATCCATTTTCGCTAATACTTTGCACTTGCTCTACCGTAGGAATTGATACCAAAACCTGAGGAGCTTGAACCTCGCCTCTCACCCAACCAAGACTTTTGGTGAGTGCAGACTCGGTCACCCCTTGTATATTTTCTTCTAGTCCGATTTTTTCAGACAAAGCAGAGACAACACGATCTGCTCGATTATCTATAACAGTATTTAATGTCCACACTATAAGGTTTCTGTCTAAAAACCTGTTTTCACTATCCCCTTCTTCTGCTTCTTGTCTTACGATTGTCTCAACCAAGCCTTTCCCCTGTACCTTTAAGTAGTATGTTACCTGTGCTTCTATTATATTCGTTACCTCTCTGTATACCCCAGAGCTCTCTAACGCCTGTATATAAATATCAGGTGTTGTCATCCTGTTCCATGCCATAAAGGTATAGAGTCCCGTCACTCCAAACGCAACCGCAATAGTCATAAAGAAATACTGAAAAAACGACCTGGTTTTATTTTGCATTTTATAAAGATAATAAACTTACCCCTTGATTATACTATCGGATAGGCATGTTTACAACCAGATACTTTGTAAACCTGCTAAGATACTAGACGGTATTGATGTTTTCAAGTTTCTATAAAGGAGACCTCTTGGAGAGATTTTAGCCAAAAACAAAAATATAGATGATTTTTGTTAAGCTCATATTACAGAGAAAGTCTTGGTTCCCTATCAAGAGTCTTTACATTTTTTATAAATTCCCCTTTTAAATACCTATAGAACCCTGCGTGAGCTATCATTGCTCCATTATCCATATAAAGCTTCTTGCCGTATGGAAAGTGTGCTTCAAGCCCAAAATCTCGTGATATTTTTCTAATACCTACCCGGACTGCTCTGCTTGAGCCTACACCACCTCCAACTAGAATTTTCTGTGGCTGGTACATCTCTATTGCTATAGCTATTTTCTCTTTTAGATGACTGATTGCGGAGAACTCAAAGCTAGACGCTATATCATAAACATCTTGTTTACTAAGCTCTCCAAGTTCCTTTTTGATTAGATAATATACTGCTGTTTTTAACCCAGAAAAGCTAAAATTCAGAGTATCTGCTCTATTATGGAGAGGGATGGGTAGTGGGTATTTTTTAGGGTCTCCCTTTTTTGCCATTTCCGTTAAAACAGGTCCTGCAGGATAGCCTAGATCAAGCATTCTACCAACTTTATCGTAAGCTTCCCCTATAGCATCGTCTAGTGTTTCTCCAATAACACGATACTTCCCAATACTCTCAACCAATACAAGATCGGTATGTTTTCCTGAAATAATCACCCCTAGTATAGGAAAATCTTCTTTTTTCAAATCTAGCCCCTTTTTACCCAAACTATTTTTGGCGAGAGGGGATAACAAATGCCCTTCTAGGTGGTTTATCGCTATTAAAGGTTTATTGTACTGTTTTGCTATCTCTATAGCCTTAGTAATCCCCACTTCCAAAGCAATCGCTAAACCTGGCCCGTAAGTTACAGCAACTGCATCTATATCCTCTATTTTTAGAGCTAAACCTTGATATCTTTCTCTTAAGTTTCTAGTTTGAGAAGCCTGGTTAAGTGACTTAGCAATAACAAAGTCTATCTTTTCTTTATGTGCTCTTCTTGCAATATCAGGTACTACTCCACCCCAAACCTCGTGTAGCTTGGCTTGACTAGAAATAACATTGGAAAATATCTTATCCCCAAAAGTAATACCTGCAGATGTCTCATCACACGAGGTATCAATTCCTAAAATAACTGGGTCTGTTTTCATTAGTATATTATTTTTAATTTCCTGGTATTACGATCTATATAGTTGATTTCTATGGATACTAACTGCATACCATGACTTTCTCCTTGTTTTAAAAGATAATCTTCCACAGCACCAGACCATTCTATTGCTACGACATTTCCCTGTTTTAGGTATTTTTCAATTCCTAACTGTTGTAGTTCGGAAATATTCTCTAATCTCCAAGCATCTATATGAACTAACTTTCCACCACTAATATCGTATTCCTCTATCAGTGAATATGTAGGTGATTTTATAATTTCTTTTATATTTAGTGAAGAAGCAACACCTTTTACAAAATAGGTTTTCCCCGACCCTAAGTCTGCATTAAAAACTAATAACAAACCTTGTTTACTGATGTTCTCTTTAAACATTTTAATTAGCTTGTTTCCAGCCCTTTTCATCTCATCTTCAGATTTAATAATATATATTTCTACCCTGCTATCTGGTGTTATACGACCACTTCTTAATACCTGCATATCACCTTTTGTTGTATCAATCACGCTTGATGGTGGATTTGGAGGAAGCTCTCCTACATCTATGACTAAATCTATTAAAGACTTCTGTCTTTGAGAAATATTACTAAGAATATCGTTTATTTGGTATGGTGTTTTTTTTCCTGCAGAGTTTGCAGAAGTGGCACTGATTGGTAATCTTATCTTTTTTAATAACTGCAGAGTAAACTCGTAATCCGGTATTCTTACTCCTAGTGTACCAAACTCAGATTCTATTCCTATCCCTACTTTTTTCTTAGACTTTGAGATTATAGTAACAGGCCCTGGTAGAAATTTTTTGTAAGCATTTTCTGCTGTTTTATTTAGATCGACATAATTTTTTGCTAATGTTTCATCTGCGACAGCAATACTTATAGCCTTTCCTGTTGGTCGCTTTTTGTATTGCAGTAACTTATTAACCGCCTTTTGATCAGTAGCAACCACTCCTGCACCATAACAAGTTTCTGTTGGATAGATTATTAAACCAGAACTCTTCAACACAAAAAGTGCTTTTTCTAGTACTATTTCTTTGTTTTTTTGTGTTAACTGTATAATCTCCATTGTAGTATGATTATACCTTATTTTTATACCAATACAGTATGTAATCCTGTTGGATAGTTACTTTTAGGATAATTATTGTTATATATAAGCACAACAACACAAATCAGCTAGAAGACAGGATTTTCTAGGTTATAAGTTATGCCTATCATACTATCTTTCACTTAAAGTCTAGTACTGAAGATACTTATTACAAGCTACGACTCCTAATCGACTTAGATTGTTGCATATACACAAAAAATAGTTTCTTTGAGTAATACAAACAAATATCCCGCCTGCTTTCGCAGGCGGGACATACTTAATTCAAAAAATTATACCCTTAATTATCTAACCTTATCTTTAAACTCTTTCCCTGGTCTAAAAACTGGAACTGTTCTTGCAGGAATTTTGATAACCGCACCACTTTGTGGGTTTCTACCATTTCTGGCAGCTCGCTTGGATGCTTTAAATGTACCGAAACCTGTTAAGGTAACAGAATCACCTTTTGCAACAGATGACATTACTGCGTCCATCAATGCTTCCATTGAATCCTGAGCGGCTTTTTTAGTTAGACCGGTTTTTCCGGCAACTTTTGCAACTAAATCTGCTTTGTTCATTACGAAAGACCTCCTTTCTTCGAATTTTCCCAAGTGTCAACTTAGGATATGCTTAGAGTGTGCAAAATTTCACAAGTTTTGTCAAGCGAAAGCTTAATGAATAGGCTTTATTACCACCCCTATTTTAACTAGGTATATAGATACACCCTAAACATACCCATTCTTGTATTTAACATATGTCACCCTATACACCCAATAGGCAGGCGTTCTCAAACAACGCCTCTATAATGGCAACATATTGGGTTTTTGACATACTACACCTATAGATACTTAGGCTATACACGCACATCCCTAAACAACTCAATATTTTCTTTTTTTATCTTTTTCTTATGATAAAATTAATCTATGGTAAAAGATATTCTACAAATCGGGGAGAAGATTCTAAATAAAAAAACAACCCCAGTTAAAGAAATTAATAGTGAGGACACAAAACAAATACTCACCGATCTCTTTGATACTTGTAAAAAAAATGCGGACATATCAGCAGGTCTTGCGGCACCACAAATTGGCTACAACAGCCGTATATGTGTATGTAGAAGAGTCGATCTAGAAGCTCTCTATCAGGATCAGGAAGTCGCAGATGATAAATTATGGGAAATATTAATAAACCCGCACCTTATAAAGAAAAGTAAATCTCTTTCAACAGAGTGGGAAGCCTGCCTAAGCATAGGAGAAGGAGAAGACAACCTTTGGGGACCAGTAGAGAGAAATAAAAAAATTACAGTTGAGTTTATAACTCCTAATGGAAAAACAAAAACATTAACTGCTGAGGGCTATTTTGCCCATATAATTCAACACGAAATAGATCACTTAAACGGGATACTATTTGTATCTCATATTTCAAACCCGCAAAATCTGTGGAAACTACGAGATCTCAACAAATATATAGATAGCAACCAAACATACCCAGAAATACTTTAGTTACTTGGTAACAATTCTATAAGAAATGGCTTCTACTATATGACTTTTCTTTACATCTTCACTTCCTTCTATATCTGCAATAGTCCTAGAAACCTTAAGTAAACGGAAATATCCCCTAGCTGAAATCCCTAGTTTTTCTATTACGCTACCTAGTAAACTGCGTCCTTCTGTACTTAGATATAGAGATTTTTTAAGCTGTTCTTGGTTCAAATCTGCATTAGCATAAACACCTCTTATCCCCAGCTTACTAAAACGCAAGAGCTGTCTTTTCCTTGCTTTCTCAACCCTTAATCTTATTCGCCAACTTTCTTCAGAAAGATCATCTGATAATAACTCCGAAGAACTAACCTTGTTAACATAGGTTTGTAAATCTATCCTGTCCACGATCGGACCACTAAGTTTTCTTCTAAATCTCTGAATATCATAGGGAGTACAAACACAGGTATTTTCAGTATCTCCATAATAGCCACATTTACACGGATTCATTGCGGCTACCAACATAAAGTTTGCAGGATAAGCTACCACCCCAGAAGCCCTTGATATTACAACCTCTTTATCTTCAAGCGGTTGCCTTAAGCTTTCGAGCGTTAGCGAGTCAAACTCGTTAAACTCGTCCAGAAATAAAACACCTCTGTGTGAGAGCGTGATTTCACCAGGCCTTAATTTGGTACCCCCTCCAATAAGAGATATCCTAGATGAGGTATGATGAGGACTTCTAAATGGTCTTTGGTTGATTAAGCCTCTGGTCTTTAATAATCCTGAAATACTATGTATTTTTGTTACCTCAATCATTTCTTGATATTCCATTGTAGGTAAAATCCCCGCAATACATTTTCCGAGAAAAGTTTTACCCGATCCAGGAACTCCGTTTAATAATAGGTTATGCCCTCCTGCTGCTGCAATTTCTGCTACTCTCTTGACGGAAGATTGACCTCTCATAAAGGCAAAATCAAAATTATTTTTAATTCCCGCAATATTCCCCGCACCAATTCCCGCAGATTCCCTTCCTTTTCTCGGTAATTTTTCTTTTTCATCTATTTCTTCAGATACATTTTGTTTTTCTGGTTGAATTTTTAATATAGTACCAGTCGATCCAATGCTCCCTAGGGTGGAGAGTTTATCAACTCCAATAATTTTAATTCCCGCAACAATTTCCGCCTCTCCTGCGTTTATCTTGGGTAAAAATAGATTCTCATATCCTGCCGTTTTAGTATAATCTGCAATTGTTAGTGCCCCTCTGGACTCTAGTGTCTCTCCCTCCAAAGAAAGCTCTCCCCAGATTATACTCTTTACAATATCAACCTTTATCTGATTAGTCGCAACCAGCAAAGCAACCGCTATTGGTAAATCAAAACTAGAACTATTTTTTATCAAATCTGCGGGAGAGAGATTAATTGTAATCCTACGCATAGGCATCTCAAATCCGGAATTTTTAATCGCTGTAAAAACCCTCTCTTTAGACTCTTGTACCGCCTTACCTGCAAGACCAACAATATTGATCGCAAATAAACCATTTCGTATATCTACCTCTACAGAAACTTTATTGGCGTCTAAACCAGAAAGCGCCAGAGTCGTAACCTTTGAAAACATCTATTTATGTTAAAGTTACTAATTAAACCAGAAAATTCTGAAGTTTTTCTGAAGAATTCTATTATTAGTATACTTAAGGGGTCAAAAAAGGGGTTTGCGTCTTAACGCAAAAGTGAAAACGAGTAAATATTTTATACACCTTGATTCAATCTCACCCCAGTAGCTACCAGGTTTTTCAAAATTGAAAAAAATATCTTAACTATACTTTTATCCTCTATAGAATATACTTGTAAATCATTACTTGAAAAATTACCAGAAAAAACAGAGTACTTAAATACGATAATTTCTGTGTCTATTGGTAAAATATTTCTACCGAGACTGATGGTTTTTCTATTCTTCCTCTCGTCACGCTTATTAAACCCTGTCATATCTGAAGCGTGGTTAGTTAATAAATATGTAAAAACCTTGTTAGTATAGAGACTACTTTGATATACAGGTGGTGGTGGAGTGTAGTTATCCAAATCCGGTACAAGGGCAAAAATCTCTTTAGCCTCCTGCTCTAAATAGATAGTTTTCATCAATTTCTTCCAGTCTTTTTTACCCAAATACATCTTTATCTTAGGAGCTTTGTTCTGTTGACGATAGAGCTTATCAAACCTAGGGAGTAGATTCAAATGTTCAAGAGAAAGATTATTTAACTCTTTTTTCTGAATATCAAGCATACCATATAGCTCTTTTGGATCAGAAGCCTGAAAAAACACCTTGCTATTTCGCTCATAATCACTAACCAGATTTTTCTCCCCCAGACTTTTTACATAATTATATATATTGGTCCTACCTAAACCAGTTTTAACTGCAAGTTCCGTTGCCGTTAGGTCCCCACTATTTAGAAGTGCGATATAAATTTTGGCCTCTCCTTGGCTAAAACCAAGTTTGATTAAATGATTTGCTAACATAGGAATAGTCTAATATAAGTACATAATAACCAGTTAACAAAATGGTAGCAAACGATTTTGTGATATTTGTCAGTTTCGTTTTGACAAGCCACTATCTAATTGTCTTGAGTACTTTTTCGAGCTTGTTTTGTCGACTTGTAAATACAGTCTCTGATATACCTTGTTTATGGGCAAAAAACATCCCCTCAGGAAGACCTAGCCAGTAAGTATCAACTCCTTTTAAAACTTCTTCTTGCTGATAAGAATCAAGTTGCCTAGTATATAAAATACCGTTATCAATATAAGCAATAGTGTCATCTTTAACAAACCTTACTTGTGAAAAACTCCCCGGTAAAAAACTAAGTTTTTTGCTTTGGTTTTTATTTATATCAATAATCCAAAGATTGTCTTGATTTGAACTGTTTCGACTTATAGCTAAAATCAAACCCTTGTCTGGAGAAAGGTCTTGTAAAAAATACTTTCCTTTGATTACCTCTTTTGCCAAAGGAAAAGGTGTTTCTAACGATAAATTTAAAAATTGTTGTTCTGTTACAGGATCTAGTTTATAGACCGCTTCTTCATCTGAGAAATAAATACTTTCTGAGCCTCTTCCCACAACAGATAATAGTGCTTTGTTGTGTTTGTATACCATAAAATAATTATTAGTTGATGGAATCAAGATAATTTCTAAAGGATCTTGTCCGATAGTAACTAGACTATTTTTCTCCGATAAAAAATCTCCCTGATTAAAATCCCAGTAATATTCTCTTAGTACTCGATAATCATCTTTTTCTGTCGTAATTGCTACTACTGTATTTCCGCATTTTGCTAAATATATATTTTTTACATCTCTATTTATAAAGCAATTTTCCTCACCTTGGTAAATCGTTCGTGATAATGTGCCATCAATTTGTACCGAATTTATAGTCTTTCCATCTACTACCAAATATCTTTTTTCCGGAGTTAACATAGTTTTATCTAGAGAATTAACCCCTTGTTTAAGATCTAGTTTAATATCTTTTTTAAGGTAGCCTTTGTGTTTTATCTCTATTTCAACATCTTTGGTTATATCTATATCTTTAATCTCTAATCTATTATCCACCAACTCGTCTTTGTTTACCTGGCGAACAGAACCTGCGATATTTACAGAAACTTTTTCGGGAATAAATTTTTCTTGGTTTACATAGTCCTCAAACTCCGTAACTAAATCAGCCGAAGGAAAAAGCCAAAGTGATTTCTCTGTAGTTCCTGGAGAAACCTCTATCCTAGTCTGTGTATCCATATAGTTGGGTGATAGGATTTCTAAAAGATAATTACCCGTTAAAAGTCTTCCTGTTTTCAGCTCAAACCCATTTTCTATTTTATTTACAGGGAAAATGACATTGTTTATCTTAACATCAATAGAATCACCGATCACACTATCTGTCCCTAGCCTCAAAACCATCTCTCCAAACTCCTCTCTTTTTAGTGTTATAGTAAGGTCATTAGAAAAGCGATTGATTTTAATCATTTTCTTATAAGGAGAAAATCCGTTTTTAGTTATAGTTATCTCATACATACCAAAATCTATATCGCCAAAAAGGTATTTTCCCGAACTATCGGTCTTTCCCTTGTGTGATTGTATTGATACTTCTGCACCTTCTATTTTTTCTCCACTAGAAGACAGGACCGTCACCTCAAGAGGTGTTTTTATGACTTTCTGATCAATTCCTAGAACTATCGAAACTATCATCAACAAGATGGTCGCTAGAAACAAGCACCCCACTATTACCAATACTTTATACTTTTTAATTTTCGCTATAGTCATGTTTACTTATAAGCTATCTTACTGTTAAAATATACCATTGCCCCCATAGTTATATCCAGTCTTGACTCAATTATGTTAATCAAGGCCCAATCAATTTTAATTATTCCGGGACAACAACCAGAGCCAGGTATTTGGGAGTCAATTCTTGCACTTAGTCTGGTTTTAAAGAAAGCGAAAAAAAACTATCTAATACTTCTTGATAAAAAAGATAGTTTCCTTGAAGATAATGAGGAAATCGAAAAGGCTTCAATTTTCAATCCTAACAGTGCAAAAGATCTTGTGATTACACTTGGAAGATTTGAGGATAAAATCTCCACTATAGACTGGGAACAAACAGACCAGGATGTCAAAATCAGACTCTCTACAGAGAAAGGTGAGATTGGAAATCCAGATATTGCTATTTCACGAACCCACAACTTCTTTGATCTTAGAATCTTTATAGACATTAACCCAGAACAAGCTCAGTCTATTGATTCACTTAAAGTTCTTGATTTTTCAAAAGGGGAGTCTATTTTTATAAAAAGCTCTACCGATACCGATGTTGTTCCAATACTTGTTTATAAATTTATTAAAAAAAATAAGCTAAAGCTTGATTCTAATTCTGCCAAAAAACTACTTGCTGGAGTTTACAGAGCTACAAAAAACTTTACCACCACTCAAAATCCCGAAACCTTCCTTGTTGCATCACAGCTAATGACTATTATTAACAAACCTGATCTTGAGGAAAAACCGGTATCAGAGAAGACTAAAACCGAAGTTACTACGATTTCAGAAAAGAAAAAACAGAAAAGGTATCCTCTAAATGTCGAAGCAAAAGAGCCAGAAGAGCTACCAGCAGATTTTGATCCTCTTGCACCTGCCAAAGAAATTCCCCAACCACTAACCTTTGGAGATAAACCACAAACTCCAAAACCTGTTGTCAACACCCCTTTACCTGAAGCACAGTAATTTTATAATCCTCATTTTATTCTTCACTTGCTACATTTTCTGGATTTCCCATTGATTGAAGGAACTCTTCCGCATCAGTAATCAAAACATCACGAGGCTTACTACCATTAGGAGCGCTAACTACTCCATATTCTTCAAGTTCATCTAATAGTCTTGCCGCACGGTTATAGCCTAGTTTGAGCTTTCTTTGGAGTAAAGATGCAGAGCCTTTTTGAGAATTAACAATCACCCTAACTGCATTTGCAAACTGGTCATCATCTGACAAATCTCCAGCCTCGTTTACTGGTGCATTGGGATCTTTTTGTGCTTCTACCACCTCTTTTGTATATTCAACCTCACTTACCTGATCTTTTATGTATTGGACTACTTTTTGTATTTCCTCTGAAGATATCCAAAAACCCTGTATTCTTGAAGCCCTGCTAAAAGTAGGGTCTTTGTATAACATATCTCCCATACCCAATAACGACTCCGCTCCAATATGATCAAGTATGACCCTTGAATCTATTTGAGTTGTTACACTCATTCCAATCCTACAAGGAATATTTGCTTTAATAAGTCCGGTAATCACATCAACAGAAGGTCTTTGTGTGGCAAGTATGAGGTGCAAACCTGTAGCTCTAGCTTTTTGTGCAAGTCTTACAATCGCTGCCTCTGTTTCTACTCTATTGGTAGACATCATCATATCTGCCATTTCATCTACAACCAAAACAATATACGGTATTGCACTAAATCCCATCATTTTATTATATGCTTCGATATTTCTCACCTTTGCATCCTTAAAAACGGTGTATCGCCTTTCCATCTCTGCAATTGCCCATTTCAAAGCATTGATAACTTTATCCATCTCGGTAATTACAGGAGTTAGTAAATGAGGAATTCCATTATAATCTGACAATTCTACCTGTTTGGGATCAATCATAATAAACTTCACCTCATCTGGAGTTTTTGACATTAACAAACTAATTAGAAAACCATTGGTTAAAACGGATTTTCCAGAACCAGTAGCACCAGCTATAAGCATATGTGGCATTTTCTGTAAGTCTGTATAGATAGTTTCCCCTTTCAAATTCACTCCTAATCCCAACGGTAGGCGATATTTATCCCCCAACAATTGATTATCACTTAGAATTTCTTTTGAGTAGACGGTCTCTCTGTCTTCATTAGGGATTTCGACTCCAACATAGGAAGTACCTGGTATCGGAGCTTCTATCCTTAAAGCACTAGAACTCGTAGCAAGAGCCAATGCTAAGTCGTTACTAAGGTTTGAAATTTTATTAACTTTTGTACCAAGTGCAATATCTAGTGCATACTGAGTAACGGTCGGACCAATCAAAACATCTACTACTGTTGCTTTTACCCCAAAACTTTTTAGTGTTTGTTCAATAATATCAGCATTTTTATTGATATTAGCCTGAGATGGTTTTTTCTTTTTGAAAGGATCTAACACTTCTGCAGGAGGTAGTTTCCAGCCGGGGTATTGTAACTCCTCATTAACAAATGCGCCTTCTTTGGACTTTTCCACAATTGCAACTTTGGTAGCTGATTTTTCTCCCGATAAATTTGATACCGTCTGGTGACCTTCTGAAATTTTCTCTTTTACCTGCAGAGGTTTGCTTGGTTTATCCTTATCCAAAACACCTGTATGCTGTCTACGAAAATCACCAAAAGTATTGATTTCTTTAGCATTCTGCTCGACTTCTTTAATATCATTGTTTCTTTTAAGTTTTAATATAACCCAGGCAAATGCTTGTCCAATTTTTTCGAAAAAAACAACGAAACTTACAGAAGCTACAAGTGGCAAAGAAAATGCCATTAAAAAAACCAAGAAAACTGGAGTGAAGTTTAAGAAAACCCTCTCGTTTAAAAAGGTATATACATAATATCCTAACAACCCACCGTACTTTAACGATCTATTATCTGTTGGGGTTAGATTATCACTAAAAAAAGATGCCATTATACCTGTAAAGGCTATTGTTAAAAGCATCATCCCCAAAATACTTCTTTTAGTAGCAAAGGGGAAGTTTGTTCTAAATAGTGCTAGTGCAAGGAATAGGAAAAATCCCGAAAGAAAAACAGTCCCTACTCCTGCCAAAGATTTCAAAAACACGAAAAAAGGCCCTGTCAAAAAATAACTAAGTATTATGAATATTGCCAAGCAAAAGGCTATTAACCCTATTACGACTTTGGTCTCATCACTATCATAAGTAGGTTTAGTTTTGCGTTTTTTACGAAATGCCAATTCTCTCTATAAATCAACTAAGAAGTTAACATAAATCTACCACAATCAGTAATATTCTAAAAGGCTTCTTCCTTTTTCCCATATTCTCAGTTAATATATTGTTTAGAGAACAAACAAACCTCATGAACCAAAAGGTCACCATCATAGATGGTCATTTTGCTACCCACCAGATCGTCAAGGTCTTTCTTTTTGTTATCTACAAAAGGTTTGTTGCTTATATCATAAATAATTCGACATTTTTTATTTCCTTTTGGTTAATTTAAATAATAAATAAACATGGGAAAAATACCGTTTTACATTTTCCTCATAATAACCTCTTTTTTTTTCGTTGGCTTCTCTAGTCAAGTTTATGCCTCGGATTTCCTAGTAGACATAAATAGAGAACTAGTTATAGATTCTGCGGAAAGTATAGAAACAACTGAAACACGAACAATTCACAATAATTCTGCAAACAGGCTTATTACAAAAGAAAATAACGAAACCTTTCAAATTATTGTTATTGACGAGAATGAAGATAAGCTTCAACCATCTTTTCTATCCGCACAGACATTTATTGATGGAAAAATTGTACAAAATAAGCAGGGTAGCGAGGATACAGGTCATACAGAAGTACTAATCCCTTATAATTCTAGTATTGGAATAGGTCAATCCAAAGAATTCAAGATCATTTATAACAACTATGGTTTAATCAAGACAACTGGAGCTCTTTTAGATATATTTTCTCCTGGTTTCGGAAAAGACTACAAATTTGATAACGGAACAACCAGTTATAAATATCAAACAACCATAAAAATAAATCGTAATTTAGGAGAGGTAGGGTTTGTGGTACCTACTCCTGTCGAAACTCTTGTAGAGGGGAATTACTATGTTTATAAAATCTCTCCAGAAAGCCTAATCGGAAGCAAAATTTGGGTTCAGATCGGAAAAACACAATATTATCAATTTACTCTCTCTCAACCTGTAAAAGCATCAAGTGCAATTAACAAAGGCTATTTCAATGAATATAGTCTAGTTATTCCAAGAGATATAACCGAAGCAGAAACGATACAGAGAGTTTTCTTTAAAAACTTAGATCCTATTCCTAAACAAGTCGTCGCTGATGAAGAAGGGAACTTGATAGCTACATTTAAGATGCCTAGTCATCAAGATGGAGTAATAACAGTAGAAGGATATGCAGAAGTAAGTAAAATTAACCAACAAGCCTCACGAGATAATGCAGGAGTATTGGATGATATTGATATTCAAGAAATGACCAAGTACTTAAACCCTTCACAATTTTGGGAGGTTGACCACCCCGAGATCCAAAAAAGGGCTTCTGAACTAAAATCCGACAAAAAAAATATTTATGAAATTATTGAATCTGACTACTCGCATATCATCGATACTATAGATTACTCAGAAGTTAAACGCTTCGGGATCAACAACAGACAAGGTGCTCTAAAAACCCTACAAGGAGGTGCTGCAGTATGTATGGAGTACTCGGATTTATTTCTAGCACTGAGTCGTGCACAAGGAATCCCAACACGAGCAGCATATGGATACGGCTATGATGCACGAATTGGAGAAAACCAGCAAGATGCACATCAATGGGTACAAGTATATCTACCTGGTCTAAAAGAATGGCTAAGTGTAGATGTTACTTGGGGAGAATCTGGACCGGCACTAATAGGCGGGGATTTAAACCATTTTTACACTCATGTTGCTGTAGCTGACCCCAATTCTCCTCCATCGATAGAAAGGGTGAGTTACGGGAAACAAGTCGATCTAGCCTCACCTGATTTCGAAATTACAGTAATAAAACAACTCCCCAAGGAAGAAATTCTTTCTACCTCAGCAGATATTTTAACTAAGTATCCCAAAGTGGAAAAAAACCAGCTAGAACTATGGTTTGATAATTTAACCTTACGAATCCAAACAGCAAACATACCTGCTTCTTTGAGTCGCAATGCCAACTATATGATATATACTGGCTTTGCATTGTTTGTATTAACCGGACTATTGATTTTACAAACAATATTTGGTTCGTTATTTAAAAGGATAAAAACTAAACATAAAATATCAAAAGAAGGGACTACCCTTTAGTATATAAATTACAAATAGAAGTTGATTATCGCACCCTTTACATTCTATCTACCGTTTCAATCCCTAACAAATACAATCCTTTTTGTAAAACAAGCGTAGTTATTTTTGTTAGCATAAGCCTTGCCTGTCTTAGTTCGTCTACCGATTCATTTAAAACAGGAGAGTTTTTATAAAATGAATTAAAAAGCTGTGCCAACTCAAACAAATACATTGTCAAGAAATTAGGTGATAGTTGTTTTCCGGATTCAATCACTATATTAGAGAAATTTGCTAATTGCTTTATCAGCAAAACCTCTTGTTTATGATCTAATTTCAATAGTAATTCTTTATCTAATCGAATTTCCGTTTTTGAATCTTTAACCAACTTACTACCCCTAGCATAGGTATAAAGCAGATATGGACCAGAATCCCCTTCGAAACTTACACTGTTGTTTATATCAAAAGCTAAATATCTAAATGGGCTAATATTTAAAAACGCATATTTGACGGCTCCAACAGCAATTTTCTCTAAAATAATACTCTTTGTATTGTGCTCAATTTTCTTTTCATCCATCAAAGGTTCTAATAGCCTCACCGCTTCGTCTAACACATCCTCTCCTAGTACAACTCTTCCTTTACGAGATGCCATTTTCCCCGAAGTTAGTCCTACAAACTCATATGCATTATGGTATTGTTTGCCCGCATAGTTTTGAGGGTCTAGTAATTCCTTAACTTTAAAAGTAACCTTGAAAAAACTTATCTGCTCAACTGCGACATTATGTATATGCAGGTCAATACTTTCAAACTCTTTGCGTTTTAGCTCTCCAAGTCCAAGCTCTTTACCTTCATAGGTAGGAAGCTTAAACGAATTAAGAAAAACTCGTGTATCTAATCCATATTTCTCCCCTTTGAAAACTACTGCACCTTCACTCTCCTCTAGTATATTCTGCTTCAATGCTTTTTTAATATTTAAGTCACTAAAATACAGTGTTTCTGATTCCATATACTCCCTGGCAAATGATGATCCTAACCTTTTATATATCCTATGGAATTCATCTAAACTCCATCTTTTCCCAAGCTCATAAAACTCTTCTATTTTCTTTAGATCTATATTTATATCCTCCATATAGTCAGAATATTCCTTAAATGGATGCCAAGCAGGTTTTGCTATAAGAAACTTTTTTTGGTGAATCGTATATATTGCGTAGTTTATATTAGTAATTTCTCTTTTGATAATTTCATCCTCTTCAAATTTAGTTGCTCCATAAGCATATAGCCCTCCTATTGTTTTCATTTTCTCATAACTACTTTTTGTCTCTGTTTCTAAAGGATCAAACTCTCCGTCTTTCTCTTTTTTAATCATAGCCCAAAGTGATTTTGCTATATGCATACCTACATCACCCTGATAATTAACCCTAACAACTTCTGCTCCAAGACTCTCAAGTATCCGTACCAAAGATTCTCCTAGTACTATATTTCTCAAATGTCCAATGTGAAAACTCTTAAAGGGGTTAGGGTGAGCATATTCAAACATTATCTTTTTTCCCCGTAATATAGGAATACCATAACTATCTTTCTGCTCAACAAATCGTGCAAGTTCCTGAATAAAGACTTCTTGTTTTAGGAAAAAGTTTAGAAATCCCGGACCGGCAACTTCTACCTTTTCAACATAATCAGTAAAACCTTCAATCTCCTTTAATGCATTAATAATCTCTGTTGCTAGTTCTTTTGGGTTTCTTTCCCAGTTTTTGGCTAATTGCATAGCAATATTAGAGGAAAAGTCACCAAAGTTACTATCTTCGGTCTTATCTATTTTTATATTTTCTTCTTTAATATCCAAAACTAACAAGGCTTGCATAATAAAGCCATATAATTCATTTATAAAAGCTTTCTGTTTATCCCAGTCAGAGGGATCTACCAGCTGGATTGATGGATCGTTATAAAAAGAAGTTTTTGTATTGTTTTTTTGCTTTTCCATATTTAGTGGTTATTATAGCGTATTTTATAAGATTGTTTTTAAATTTATAAATCTATTCTATATTTAGAATATGGACTTTTTCTCTATGTTAAAATAAGCCAGAGTTATATTCTCAAATGCCAGACCGAAGTCAGATCGATGAGATAAAAGACCGACTCGATATAGTATCTGTAGTACAGGAATATGTCCCCAGTCTTAAAAAATCAGGAAGGAATTTCTTTGCTCCTTGTCCTTTTCATCAAGAAAAAACACCTTCTTTTTCTGTTAATTCAGAGCTTGGACTTTTCAAATGCTTTGGTTGTGGAGAAGGGGGAGATGTTATTAAATTTTTAGAAAAAATTGAAGGCCTTGATTTTCCTCATGCGCTTGAGGTATCAGCAAAAAGGGCAGGGGTACAGTTAAAAAGATTTTCTAATCCTAAATTCAAAAAACAACAACTAGAAAAAGATCGTTTAATCGAGTTGAATACTTTGGTTTCTAAATATTTTTACTATCTTTTAACTGAACACAAAAACGGAGAAACTGCACGGGAATATGTACAAAAAAGACAGATTACAAAACAAGGTATTAATGAATACAAACTAGGTTTTGCTCCTGTTGGATTTGAAAACCTAAAGAAGTTTTTAATTAAAAAAGGATATACCGAGACAGAGTTAATAAAATGGGGGTTACTTGCAAGCAGAAACAACCGTAATTATGATAAATTCCGTAACCGACTGATGTTCCCAATAATAGATCACCAAGGAGAAGTTGTCGGCTTTAGCGGGAGAAGTATTGACCCCGAAGACAAAGGCCCTAAATACCTAAACTCTCCAGATACACAGGTTTATAATAAAAGCAAACTACTTTATGGTTTATTCCAAGCCAAAGAATCTATCCGCAAACAAGATTTTGCAATCATTGTAGAAGGAAATATTGATATTATTTCTTCTTATCAAGCAGGAATAAAAAATATTGTGGCACCACTAGGTACGGCACTAACAGAAGACCAGCTCAAACTATTGAAAAGGTATTGTACCAAAGTTTATTTGGCATTTGATAATGACTTGGCAGGGCAGAAAGCACTTCTAAAATCATTAGAATTGGCAGAAAAAGTCGACTTACAGGTATTAGTAGTGGATATAGGGAAATATAAAGATGTAGACAACCTTATAACCACGGGTGGAGACTGGCAAAAAACTGTTGCCCTCGCAAAACCCGTAATAGATTTTTTAATTCAAAGTTTGGCAGGTAATTATGATTTAGAAGATAGTAAGCAGAAAGCAGGTTTTGTCAGTCAAATCCTTCCCTTTATTTCAAAAGTAGAGGATAGCATAGAAAGAGGTGACTACCTAGAGAAGTTATCTAGAAAAGCCAAAGTCCCACGAGAAGATCTGATTGATAAGTTTAAACAACGAGATAGAACAAAAGTATCTATTTCTAACACCAAACAGACAGGGCAAAAAGCTATAACTACAAAAATTTTTCGGCTTGACGAAGAGACTTATTTACTTTCACTTCTAATCCAGCACCCACAATGGTTATCAACTGTAGAAAAAATCGACCCAGATAAAGTTTTTAGAAAACAAGAGAATATTAACCTTTTTGAGATTATTAAAAATCAAAAAAATATTCCCACCTCCTCTTTAGAATTATACGAAAATATATCTATGGTTTCCGTTAATATCCTAGACAGCAAAAAAGACTTTCAAAAAGAGATAAAAGTAGCGTATAACCGACTACGCAAAATCTATATACGAGAAAGGATTTCCCTACTAGAGGGTAGTGACGATGAAGACTCTATAAAAGAGCTGGATATACTAAGCAAAGAAATACGCAAGACAGAAAAATAAACAAGAAAACACATAGCACAAGTAGTGTGATAGTTTTTATGATTTCTGAAATATATTTATCGTTTAGGTCTATAAGATCTTTTAAATATGTCTAATCTCTGGTGTGGTGCTTCTGGGTAATAACTTCTATCACTTCCTCTAGTACGAATTATAGAATACATAGTCTCCTTATCAGAACAATAAAGTCCAGACTCTTCAGGGTACCAAATCTTTTCATCTTCTCCTTCTTCCTCACTTTCAACTTTTAAATGAATTCCGTCATGCCCTAATGAGTTTACTATGTATTCACCTTCACACAGAACCAAACCTGGTTCTAAACTAACATATCCTACAGGATTCCACCTACTATCACCCCGATCGAAATTACAGGCAGTTGTCAATACGATACCTAAAGCCGCTGTTCCCAATAACAATCTTGTTTTAGCGTCTA
>CAYQRB010000004.1:7338-46686 GCA_964420145.1 uncultured Candidatus Saccharibacteria bacterium | reverse complement strand
AGTATCACTATATAAGCAGGCGAAAGATATAACCACTTTATTGCCCCAAAAGAGGTAATATGGATCAAGCTTATTAATACTATCCTTGTTGTGAAAATGGCCAAGAGACCTAAAAGAATAACCAAGCCTAAAATATATTCCTTTTCCTTCTTATATGTACTTTTGTATACTACAATAATTGAAGCAAATAGTGAAGGGAGTAATAAAAGGGGAATAAGGATCTCGGCATAGAACTTCCCTATATAGCTTAATATTTGGAGTTTATAACCATCGACCATTGTTTGATTATTTAGTGGGGACAGATTTCTATCTAATGGGTTTATATTCTCACGCGTAATATCCTGAAATAAAATCAATAATTCGGAATTGCCCGAACTCGGGTCTGTGTACGGAGAAAACCCTGGTTTTTTTATCAGAGATAAAACTGATTCAATGGAAGCTTTTATAAGCGGTTCTAAATAATCCTTATATAAGGGGGGGGTCATGGTATTCCTCCTGTGTGGAAGGCAGTCGAGTATCCCCTCGTCGCATGCATTGTTAATCTCGTCTGATAATTTCTGATAATATTTTTCAGCTGTTGATCCGTCGTTGTAGTAACCAGCTGCAGCCACAGAGTCTCTCAAAGCCCACATAAACCAGCCACCTTGTATTTCTTTGGAGTTGGAGGATTCTGCCCAGGAATCACCTATCCCCCCTTCTAAAAAAGGCTCTAGCTTTTTAAATGTAGGACTAACAGAATAAATCCTCATGCGTGTTTCTTTAGGTACAGGTATCCTTGATTTTCGATTCCTATGATTGACCCTAGTTAATGCACCATATGCATTTACAAAACTATTGGAGCTAAATTCAACATACGAATATGTCCCATAATAACGATAATTGATTAGCGAAATAAAGGATAATGCCGACCATAAAATAATGAAAGGCAATAGTATTGGGAATAAATTCTTGATAAGGATAAAGTTAAGTTTACGATACTTAAATATTACTTCTATAGCGAAATAACCTAGGAGTATAGATAAAAACGGTAGAATCCATATACCTTCTTCCCTTGTCAGCCAGAATGTAGAAAGTGAGATTCCCAAAAAAATAGACCAAAGAATAGATTTACGAAAGGAATGTCTTCTAAGAAGAAGACCGATGGCACTTGAAATCACAATAAGTGTGATTGAAATGTATATACCTTCACGAATTACTCTTGTAAATATGTAAATATAGCTAATAGGACTGAATAACATAAAGGCAAAGATTAAGAGGAGACTCCATACATTTTTTATTAGGGGTCGGATTGCCAGTATGAAAACTAAACAGGATAAAATATAAAGTATTTGTTCAGACAGAAGTAGAGGAATCCCTGATATAAAACTAACGGCAATCCACAAAGGGTAGAACATCCCTTTTGCTAGGGTAAGGTTGTTGTATTCACCAAGCCAGTCACCATTTATGAGGTTCTGTGCGAGTAGAAGAAATAATCTATCATCATGACCTGCATGACTTATTGCGTATAAAGATTGACCAGATGTCAAAAATAATTTGAATAAAATCAGTGTACATATTATGGTTAAAGGTAGAATCGGAATATTTAAAGTAACACTTGCAGACTTTGAGAACTTTTCTATAGTTTGTTTTACCAAAGGCTTAATATTCATACGATTACCTGTTTGTCTTTATCTGTAAATTGAGAACGCTTGTGAAAAATGATGCAAAAATAATTTGAACTCCAACAATAAATAGGGTAGTCGAAGGGATGACTGCCCTTAGGGTGTCTGACACTATTAAATTCCCAAAACCTGTTTCATACCACAAATAAAAACTATAAAAAGAGCCGATAAATCCTAACCCTGACAATACTACCCCTAATAATATTCCTTTTTCTAGTGGATCCTTTGCAAGTAAGTGGCGTATTCTGGGGAAGGGAGGGGTTATCTTACTATTCATTGTGAAAATGTTTGTGTAAAGTCCAAGAAGTGCTAAGTTAAATCCCAAAATAATAAATAAAGAACTGAAAACCATTGTATTTATACCAAATACAATGGAAGAGATTCTGATTTCTCCAAAAGAAAGTATGGTCATAATCACTAGTCCAAAGAGGAATATTAAAATTCCAGGTAAATAGAACAGCCACTTCGGGCTATACAGGAGCAGAAACCGTAGATGTCTCCATCCATCTCTCCAACTTCTTAGGTGAGGTTTTCTACTTCTTCCGTCTGGGAATAAAATAATGGGAACCTCTGTGATTTTAAGTTTAAATAGTGTTGCTTTTACTACCATTTCGCTTGCATACTCCATCCCGGTAGTTTGGAGTTCTAAGTTCATAATAGAGTCCCTTTTAAATGCTCGGAGCCCTGAATGGAAATCATTGATAGGGCTTTTGAAAAACAATTTTCCAATTCCGCTTAATATAGGGTTACCTATGTATCGGTGTAGAGGGGGCATTGCTCCCTTCTTTATACCACCCTTAAATCTGTTCCCCATAACTAAGTCGTATCCTTTTTCTAGTTTATCTATAAATGAGGTTAAGTCGGAGAAATCATAACTATCGTCTGCATCACCCATAATTATATATTTACCTTTTGCAGATTCTATTCCCGCCATTAACGCGCTACCGTAGCCTTTTTGTTTTACATTTATCAATCTGGCTTTGTTATCTAAGGCTATTTTCTGTGAACCGTCATTACTACCATTGTCAGCGATTAGTACCTCTCCCGAAAACTTTTGGGTTTTTAGAAATTTCTGAGCTTTTTTGATACAAACCTCAAGTGTTTCAGCTTCATTTAAACAGGGCATAAGTATAGTAATATAATCGTCATATTTTCTTTTGTTAATTAATTTCATTATGATAATTTATTTAAATTCTATTATTTTCACTGTTCCTTCTTCGAATACTATTTCATAAGGTATTGAATTCAAAAAATCTTCATGGAGGCTTTCTCCAAAAACACTTTGATCAATATACCCAAAATAAACACCTTGGCTTTTAAGATTTTCTATAATAGGTGTATCATCAGTATTAGTCTTTAAGTCCATAAGGAGTTCATAATTGTCGTGTGTTTTAGTACTGGAGACTTGTCTAAAGTCAAATACTACATCAGCATCTGTATACAATGGTATCCACATTGCTCCGTCAACAGGAAAAATCAGTTCACTACGGTTTGCATCTTGTTGTGCTCCATTGAGTATAATTATATTATCTGGCAGTTGGGTATTTATAAATTCGAATGCCTTTATATCTTCTTTACTCACAACATTGAATTGGTTGTGTTTCAGATTTATTGCTTTGAAAAGATAATAATTTGATAATACTGAAAAAAAGCTTAAAAAAATTAAGCAGACTAAAATTTGCTTATTTCCCGTTTTAAGTTTATATGATATGTAGCCAACAAGAAAAACAGCAATAGTTATCATCATAGAGGGATATATTATTTCCATCGTATTAGAAACCATACCCAGCACCCTATCTACCTGTAATGTGTATATGAAGGTATATAATAATATCAATGAAAGAAATACCCAGATTATGGTAGCCTTTATTCGTATCCCTCCGAGCTTGCTGAAAATCGGAATGAGTATGAATATATATAAGATATCAAAATATCTACTCAGATAATCGTTGTAATATATCTTTAGATTTTTATAAAAAAACTCAAAGGTAATAGGGAGTCTTGGAGAAGGAGTACCTCCTCCGACTGAATCAGTAACCAGTTCATCTTGAATATGATATGTAGACATAAACCAAAAAGATGCTAGTAGAAGAGATAAGATAAAAGGGAAGGAATAGTAAAGCAGATCTTTGTATCCCTTTCTTCTGATCGTTTTATAGAACTCAATTAAGACCCAAGGCGATATCATAAATAGTAAAATTCCAAATGTGGGATAGTGTGCGAAGAAAAGTAATAATAATGAAATTGCCAATCTGAGTATGGCTCCAATAGATTTCTTTTTAAATAGTCTATCAAGAGAAAAAATACAAACAGGGATAATACTCAATGCCAGGATTAAAGAATTTTTACCAGCTAGATAATACAAGTTTGCGGGAAAATGAAGGCTACAAAGTATAATAAAAACGAAGATAGCTAAGTTTACTTTTTTTGTATAGTAATAAAAGAGTAAAGAGAACTGAATAGACAGCATTAACACTGCTAGATGTGTAATAAATACCACTAACCTAGGTATTTCTTGTATATTTCCCATACTTAGAGTTGCAACAACAGAATGAAGAAGAGGGCTGTAGAAGAAATTGATCGAATTTTCAACTACAATACTCTTGGCCATCAATGAATGGTCGATTACATCGTGAAGTATAGGAGCACCCATCTCTCTAAGTACATAGAAGAGGGCTACTATTCTGGATAGCAATATAACTGAAATTATAGAAAATAAAACAAGGTTCTGAGGAGTAAATATGTTTCTTGATAAACTTTGTTTATGCTTCCAGATTAGGGTGAATGAAGTAAGAAAAAAGGGAGTATAGCTAATCACAAACAGTACTGGTGAACCAATATTAATATTGATAAATGGAAAGAGTGTGGCTAAGAGTGGTATCAAGGAGCCGGAAATAAGAAATATCGACCACAGCTCAATAAAATTAATATTCTTTATATATTTGTGTATCATATCAAAAATATCCTAGATTCCAATAAGAGAAGACGAAGTAAATATACCATAATAAAATATTTTAGTCATTATGTTATAGATTGGTACATAGCCTGATCAGTAAACTACTTGTTTATTCCTCTAGAAATAATATAATTGTCTCATATTTAATCATTTATTATGTGCGGTATCTTTGGTTTAGTCACAACAAAAGAGAGTATTAAAAGAGATAAGGTGAAAGGCTTGGTTGATGACTTGCTTCGTCTTTCAGAATCTCGAGGCAAAGACTCTTCAGGGATAGCTTTTGTAAAAAACAGAGAAATTGTAGTTTATAAAGAATCCCTACCTGCACATAAATTCATCAAAACTTCGGAATATATAAAACTGTTATCTAGTGAGGTCAGTCAGTATGCCTTGATAGGTCACGCAAGGATGGAGACAAACGGTTCTTTTTCCCTTAGTCATAATAACCAGCCAGTTATAAAAGATGGAGTTGTTACAATTCATAATGGAATCATAGTAAATGATGCTACTTTGTGGGAAAAACACAAAAACCTTGAAAGGCGCTACCAAGTAGATACAGAAGTTTTTAACTCTATCCTTCGTAGTGAACTCAAAAAAGACAGGTCTTTGTTTGATAGTGTGAGAGTTACATTAAAAGAGCTTGAGGGTGCTTGGACATTTGGAAGTTTCTTTGAAGATTATAATTCCCTACTTCTTGCGACAAACACAGGGTCGCTTTTTACTCTTCAAGACAAGACTAAGGAGTTTTTGATTTTTGCTTCAGAGAAGAGATTTTTAGAAGAAGTCGTAAACAAGCATTTTATAGTAGATAAAAAAGAGTTGGTACTAAAGCAAGTACAGCCAAACAACATTGTATTTATAAACCTTGACAATCTATCTCAAGAAAGACTCAGACTAGATATCGAGAAGAAGTCCATAAAGATAGAAAAGCTTAAAACTCCTAGAGATATAGTAGAGATCGGACAGATAACTACGAAAGTTGATACTTCTCCCATAGTACGGTCTAACAAACAAAACTATGAAAGGTTGGAAAAACTGATAAACGATGAGTATAAAAAAGACAAAGAGGTGATCTCTCGTTTACAGAGGTGTACAAAATGTATTCTCCCTGAAACTATGCCGTTTATAGAGTTTGATGATAAAGGAGTTTGTAACTACTGCCGTGGTTATCAGAAAAGAGAGGTTAAAGGAGAAAAGGATTTAGAAAAAGAAATTGCAAAGTATCGCAAAGGAAACGGGGAGGTGGACTGTATTGTGCCCTTTAGTGGTGGTAGAGATAGTTGTTATGCTCTACATTACGCTGTTAGAGAGTTGGGTTTGAAGCCGTTGGCGTATTCGTATGATTGGGGGATGATTACCGATTTGGGACGGAGAAACCAAGCTAGAATGGTAGGTTCTCTAGGAGTAGAGCATATCTTAATATCTGCAGATATCGGGCAAAAAAGAGACTATATCAGGAAAAATGTAATAGCTTGGTTAAAAAAACCCGAGTTAGGTATGATTCCTCTATTTATGGCTGGAGATAAGCAATATTTTGCGTATCTAAATAAACTTCGTCAAGAAACCAAAGTAGATCTGGTTCTCTATGCGGGGAATTCTCTGGAAAACACTTATTTTAAGCACGGCTTTGCTAATGTAAAATTAAAAATTGAGGATAAAAAGGCTTATGAAATCGGGATGATGAGTAGCTTAAAACTTCTCTGGTACTATGCCAAAAACTATCTGACAAACCCAGGCTATCTAAACAGCTCACTACTAGATACTGCGTCTGCATTTGTTTCTTCTTACGGGATACCCAAAGACTATCTGTATTTATATAAGTATGTTCCGTGGAGTGAGGAGGTGGTGGAGAAAACTCTATTTGAAAAATATGACTGGGAGTTGGCAACCGACACCAAATCTTCCTGGAGAATCGGAGACGGAACTGCTTCTTTTTATAACTATATATATTTCGTGATGACAGGTTTCACCGAGAACGATACCTTCCGTTCCAATCAGATCAGAGAAGGATTAATCACAAGAGAAAAAGCCTATAAACTCGCACTCGAAGAAAACAAACCTCGTGTTGAGTCTATGGTCTGGTATTGCGATACTATCGGTATTGACGCAGTCAAGGCTGTGGAGATAATAAATACTGCAGAAAAGAGGTATGAGCAAGACTAGAAAGATTGGTTCGAAGATTTTTTTATACGGATAAACCTAGCAGTTATAGCAAGTGCTAAAATAGAAATAATAAAACTAAAAAAGCGATCTACTACACTTACAACCAGTACTACAGGAAGTGTTATTCCCAAAACTAATGCCGAGTACATAGAAAAAGACTCTCTTATCCCGATATTTCCTGGAGTTATGCTTACCAGTAGAGAAAATCCTGAAAATATAGCATAGATGATCAATTTATCAAAAGCAATTTCCTCTCCAATTAAGATGAATTCAAAATAAGTAAAAAGAGCGGTGATAAGGATATTGAGTATTGTTAAAAAAATTAGCGAAGCTATTATTTCCCGGTTTTTATTTATGAGTTGCCAGTTGTTAAGTATCTGGATAAATTTATTTATAAAATTATATTTTGTGAGAGGTATTTCGGGAGAAAATAAAATAATCACAGAGAAAAATATAAATACCAAAACAAAAAATATAAATAGATTTATGGGTATGTCTTGTCCACGCATATGTTTTTGTAAAACCATAACTATGATTCCAAAAAGAGAACTTGTCCAGAAAATTATTATATAGATTGCAGAGAGTAATGCTAGAAAAAGAGAATAAGAGAAGTTATATTTTTTCCTAAGAAATACTGCATTAGATACCGTGCCTCCACGCATAGGAAGGATTAGGTTCCCAACGGCATTTGCAGAAGTAAGTCCTACAGATACTCCTAGCGAGACAGGGACACTATACCCACGCAAGATGATATAGTTCACTAATCCATTTACTATTAGAAATAAAAACATAAACAGGGTGACAGGTAGTATTGCTAGTGGATTTACTATCTTGATGTTTTGAAAATCTTCCCAATACCTTGTGATAAATACCCCTAAGAAAAATAGTGCAACTGTATATAGGGCAATGTTTTTTTTACTTAAGTTTTTCATAAAGTTATGTTTTATTTGAAGATTTCTTTACAAAGCAGATTTCTCTGTTTTATTGAGAACTTTCCTGTTCCTTTGAATTCTTTTTGTGAATTTAATTTTAAGTTTGCGAGTAATTTGGGAGTATCGAGTAATAAAGATATCTTCTCTACCAATTCATTTGTTATGATTTTTTCTGTCTTAGGATCGAGTAGGTAATCTTTGTTAAATCGGGGGTGAACATATATTTCCTGATCAAGAGATAGTGGCGGATTGTTTAGAAATAACGCATTTATATGATCTTCTCCAATCTCAGTCGTGGCAAATTGACGGGTGGTTATGATAGGCTTCCCACTTGCTAGTGCCTCTAGGAATACCATCCCGAAAGTATCTTCGTGAGTAGGCATTACAAATATATCACTAGGTAGGAAGAACTTTTCTATGATTTCCTGAGAACTAAACTTGGGGTCAAAAAAATAGAGATTGGGGATATTTTTACTACTATCGAGTATTTCTTTTGGTGTATCAGAAACTATGTATAGTGATAAGTTCGGGTATTTGGGAGCAAGTTGTTTAAATGCTTCTACTACTTCATAGAGCCCTTTCCTGTACCCGTCTTTACCTACAAAAAGTAGTTTAACAACTTTGTCGTTGGGTATTATTGTATAGTCTGCTAGATTTTGATCATATGGGGAGATAGCAGGATACAAGACTCTTACCTTTTTCTCTATGGATGAAAAACTTTTTCCCAAGTATTTTTTGAGGGTATTTTGGGATGCTATAGATAGGGGTATTATAGCTATACAGTTTTTATGTTGAAGTATATTTAATATTTTTGCTTTTGTATTACTATCATTGGCATTTTTGCTTAGAAAATAAATATGCTCCAGGTCGATAACATATTTATGGTTATCGGGGTTATCGGGTAACATACCTATATAGTAGTAGTAATCAAAATCTGTGGACGGAGTGTTTCTAAAGAAAATATGCTCAACCCAAGAAGATATCACCATAACAGGTTTTAAGGACTTAAACCGTTTGTATATAACAAAAAATTTTGCAAGCCATGTGTATGTTTTGGGTATAAAAAACTTTATCCCCTTTGGTGGGTCGGTGAGTAATGAGAAATAGGGAGAGTTTAGGGGAATATAATTCCTATAAACAAATTTTACTTTTATTGGGTTTTTAGGCATTCTATCTATTTGGTACTAGATATAAATTGATCTGAAGTAATCCAGCTTAAAACTTCTCAACAAAATCCATTATAATTTTGGAGGGAGCTTCTTGTAATTTCAAGGGTTTTCTGCAGTATTTCTTATAATTTTTTACAAAATCAAAAATCACCTTATGGTCAAATTTTGACAAAACAATATTTTCCCCTAGTCCCTCTGTGCGCTCAGTATACTCTCTAAAAAGAACGGTAGGTTTCCCAATGTAACTTAACTCCTCTTGGTTGCTACCACCATCGGTAATCACAAACTCTGCCAAGTCGGTAATAAGGGTAAAGTTCTTGAAATCTTGCCTGGGGATAAGTAGTATTTGTTTATTAGCGTTGAGCTTGTCCTCTAAACCTCTAGCTTTAAGCTGTTTTTCGGTAGGTGGATGTAGTACGAAAACCAGATGAATAGACTTGGATATGTCGTTTAATAGATCTAATATTTCATCAAAGCGTTTATTTTTGAAAATATTTTCATATCTATGTATAGACACTAGGGCAAAACTCTTAGGTAGTTTGAACTTGGCTTGGATTGCCTTTAGGTTTTTGTCGGATTTGTTTTCTAGGGTATAAGTTAACGCTTCATACATAGTATTAGCCTTAGTATTAATTTTTTTACCTTTATATTTTTTAAGATTATCAAGTGCCCACTTGTTTGGACAGACATAGTAGTTACTAAAGCGAAAAGTAATAAGTCTTTGGATTTCTTCTGGAAAAGGGTTGAGTAGATTAAAGGATCGTAGTCCCGACTCAATATGCATAACCTTTTGCCTATGCAGTCTTCCATAGATTGCTGACCACGAAGTTGTCGCAGTATCTCCGTGTGTTAATACGATCCCTTGCCCACTAGAAAAAACTTTTCTAGCACTAAATGGATTTAGGGTTAGTAGTATGATTTGTATTAACCACCCGGCAAAAAGCTTAATAGATCGAGCTTCTTCCTGCCGATTTATAATACTTATTGGTTTGGTTTTGATTTTGAAATTATCTAAGAGGTCGCTAATCGTTACTTTGTGTTGTTGTGTATAGAGTAAAGTATATGGTGTATTTCGTCTTTCCATCTCCATCATAACAGGAGCCATTTTGATAGTTTGTGCACGAGTTCCTAGTACGACATATATGGGTCTACTCTCTTTCATATTGCTGTCTTTTCAGTAAATACAAAATGTTCTCCTGGTTTTTTCTTACACGATCAAACATATCTGCTATTACTCCAAGGATGATTATCCCTAAGCCTAGGGTATTTAGATAAATTCCAATAAGTATGACTGAGACATAAGGAGTGAAAGAGCCATTGTTTAAATAATGCCAGAGGACAAATAGATCCAAAAGAAAGCCTATTGTAAGTAGAAATAACCCGGTAAATCCAAAAAACTTTAGCGGGCTATAGTCTCTAAAACTTTTGAAGATGATAGCAGAGGTTTTAAGTGCATAGCTAGGGATACTAGAAGCAACTCGAGATTTTCTGGACTTAAAGTATATTACTTTTACATCGTGGTTACGAACTCGTAGTCCTTTGGTAGAAAGGTCTAGGATCGACTCCTGAGTATAGGTAAATCCTCCAAGTAGGTTGAGCCTAAGCATTGCTTCACGATTATATGCTCGAAACCCGGAAGAAACATCGGTGAGATTTAGTCCTGATAGTTTATTGATTAAAAATGTCATCATCTTATTGCCGTGATATTTGGTAGCAGACATATTTTCAGGACGACCTTTTTGAAAGCGGTTGGCTACGACTACATCAGCATTGTTTTGAAGGATAGGCTCTATTAGACCGGGTATATCATCGGGGTTAAACTGACCATCTGCGTCTATATTGACCAATATATCCTTTTTGGAAGAAAGTGCCCATTTTAAGCCAGTTTGGAAAGCCTCGCCAACTCCTTTGTTTGTATCGTGGCTTATAACTTTTGCACCTGACTTGATAGCCTCTGATCGTGTCTTGTCTTTGGAACCATCATCTACAACCAGTACTTCGATATTTTCAACACCTTTTATTTTTTTAGGGATATTCTGAACAGTTTTTGCTATTTTTTTTTCTTCGTTAAGAGCAGGTATAATAATGCCAAGATTCATAATATTAAGGAAATATGAGGTAATAATAACATTGTAGAGAGTTTTTTTCTATGCTGAATTATCTATACGCATCTTTCCTATGGAGAATTCTATATACAATGATCAATTTTTCATCATAGTTAATATCAAACAGAATGCGATAACTTCCCTGCCGTTTACGAAATTGAGCGTATTTAAAAGATTTTAGTGGTTTAACATCTCCGGAGACTGGGTTGTTCCCAAGTTCTATAAGAGCATTCTTAATCTTCAAGTAATAAGATGTAGTATGTATCTTCCTTAGATCCTTTTCTGCTTTAGGGGATAATTTTACTTGATACATCAGTTATCCAATTCTTTTAGGATATCTTCTAATTTTCTACCCTTTCCTTCTTTAATTTCTCGTTTTGAGGTGTTTATAGACTCAATCAATTTCGTATCATTGATCATATCCAGTTCTTCTAGGTAATCAAAAAGTTTTTGTGCTAGTTGGGGAGAGACAAAATAACCAATCGTATCATTATATTTTTTAACTTCATATAATCTGGATGGGTCATCTTGAACAGAAGCAGAAGCCTGTGATAATTGTCTTTGCAATGTGTTTATGTTTGTTACTGTTTTTCTGAGTTGCATTGTTGTATAACTTTAATAAAGATTCTATATAACATATTATATAATGTATCTACTTTTGTCAACATAATCGTCTATGTTTCCGAATTTATCAGTCGAAACTTTAGTCTATTTTCTGTTACAATCCTTTGTCACCCTAATTATTATTATTGGTTTATGAAAAAAGTAGTTGTGGTAGGATTAGGCTATGTAGGACTACCTCTCGCTGTAGCTATTGCAGAAACAGGTTTGTATAGTGTGATTGGGTACGATATTTCAGAAAATGCAGTCAAAAAAATCAATAAAGGTAAATCACCTTTCACTGATAGTGAGCTAGAAGAAAGGCTCAAGTCTGTAAGTGTCAATGCTACTACTGATAGTACCAAAATAAAAAACGCAGATTATTATTTGGTTTGCGTACCAACTCCAGTAACAGACCTCTACGAGCCGGATTTGGGTCCTGTAAAGTCAGCAGTTACTGTAGTAGCAAAATCTATGAAACCCGGAGCTAAGGTTGTGGTAGAGTCCACAATCAACCCTGGTGTTTGCGAGGAGGAGGTAATTCCTGTTATGGAGGAAGTTTCAAAACTAAAGGCGGGTAGGGATTTTGAACTAGCACATTGTCCCGAGCGTATTAATCCGGGAGATCCTAGATGGAGTGTTTATAACATACCTAGAAATATAGGGGCGACTACACGAAAAGGGGCAGAGGAAATAGCGGGGTTTTATAGGACTTTTATCAAAGCGACCATCAATGTTGTTTCTTCTTTGAAAGTAGCAGAATCCACTAAAATTATTGAAAATACTTTTAGAGATATCAATATTGCTTATGTTAACGAGCTTGCCAAGTCGTTTGATCGGATGGGGATTGATTTAGTAGAAACCATCAATGCATCTGCTAACAAACCGTTTGCTTTTATGGCACACTATCCTGGCTGTGGAGTAGGTGGACACTGTATTCCTGTGGATCCATACTACCTTATCAAAAGGGCCAAACAAAGTGGTTTTGACCATCAGTTTCTAAAATACGCCCGTGAGGTAAACAACAGTATGCCTGAGTACACAGTAGATCTGCTTCAAAACGGATTAAATAAAGTATCTATGCCTGTTAAAGGTACTAAAATATTAGTATATGGATTATCATACAAAGCCAATGTTGGGGATTTGAGAGAAAGTCCTTCGTTGAAGATAATAAAGCTGTTAAAACAACTAGAAGCAGATGTTTTGAAATATGATCCATATATCCTTGAGAAATCAAATACTACAGATCTTGGGCAGGCTCTCAAGTCAGTAGATGCACTAGTTGTGGTTACTAATCATAATGAGATAAAAAGTATTGATCTTTCTAAGTTTCAAAATTTAAAAGTAATAATTGACGGTCGTAACTGTCTCGATAAAGAGAAAGTTGAAAAAGTAGGTATTTATTATAAGGGGATTGGGAGATGATTCTCTATGAATAAACTAAAGAAATACATACCAATAATTTGTGTCCGTATTTGGCGGATATTGTTTTTAAAAAACTTATCACTTGGGAGTAGAGTTATTTTCGTTATCAATGTATTTGTTTCCTTACTAAAGGACGCAGTTCTAAAAAAGAAATCTATTCGATACTTTGGAAAATCTTTAATTTATGAATACTGGTCTGACCCACTAACATTCTTGGCATATCCTCACGAGATTGCTACTGCAGTTTTGAAACAAGTTAAAACAAAAGAAATACAACAAGTTTTAGATATTGGAGGAAATATCGGTCAGTTTGCAATTACATTTACAAACATGGTCAATCCGCAAGGAATCGATGTTCTCGAGCCAAATGGAAATATAATAGATACTTTGAAAGCAAATACCTCTAACTACGATAATATCAGGGTTTTTAACTTGGGTATAGGAAAACGAGGAAAGCAGGAGTTTTATTATCAAACAGGGAAGTCGGCAATAGGTTCTGTGATTAAGAAAAATGCATACCAAGATATTAAATCACTTCAGAAAGTCGAAGTAAAGTTTACCGATGATATAGCCAATACTACAGGTACTTCAAAATATGATTTAGTAAAAATTGATGTAGAGGGGTATGAATATGATGTAATTAAAAATCTAAAAGGAATAAAAACAAAATATATGTTTATTGAAATATCTACCAACAGAGAGAAACCATATATTTACTCTCAAATGTTGGATTTAATTAGAAAAACTTTTGGAGAGTTTGAGCTACTCTATCAAGACTATACAGACATAGAGGAAGATAGCTTTGATATTCTAATTAAATTTGTAAATTCTAGATTAACTTTTTAAATAATACTAATGAAAGATAATTTCAGTGATAAAGAATATTGGAAAAACAGACATAGCAATAAAGATAATATAAAGGCTGTTGGGGTTAAGGGAGTTTCTGTTAAAGGCAATTATTATATTTATAAGTTCCTACAAGAACAGTATGAGGTTCTTTTGTCTAAAATCGATATATCAAAAGTAAAAACCTTTTTTGACTGTGGTTTTGGTGATGGATATTTTCTAAGGTTTTATAAAGAAAAATATCCTCATATCGAAATCTCTGGTATAGATATTTCCCCCGAGGCCAAGAAAAGAATAGATTTTGTAAGCTCCCAGAACCTTCTGGTTGGGGATCTTGTAAGTATGGATATAAGAAAAACATACGATGTTGTACAAAGTTTTGATGTTCTGTATCACATACTTAACGACTCAGATTACTATGATGCACTCTATAATATGACGAAGATTACAAAGAAATATCTGGTGCTTCATGAAAGATTCGGTACCAAAGCAGAATTAATGAGTTCCAAACATTTAAGAATGAGAAGGAGTGAGTATACAAACCAAATCCTTAACTCTGAAAATTTTTATCTCTATAGAGAGATTCCTTCTCATTTCCTATCGATGAGGCTTTTTACTTATAGATTGAATTCTTATATAGGAGGACTTTTGTATAAGACAGATGATTTTATTGCTAAAAATTTACACGATTCCACTCAGGAGAGGTTGGCTTCACACTTCATACGACTATACAGGCGTAAATCTACTTTATAAGATTTAATCTAGTGGTCTAGTAACCCTATTCTCTATTTGCAATGTGATTATCTAGTACTTCTAGAAGGTATTGTCCGTATCCACTTTTCATATACTTCTCAGCCAGCTTTTCAAGTTGCCTATCATCAATAAATCCATTTCTGAAGGCAATTTCTTCAATACAGCCGACCTTTAGACCTTGTCGTTCTTCAATCACTTGTACAAACTGACCTGCCTGAGTAAGAGAGGCAAATGTACCCGTATCAAGCCAGGCTGTTCCTCTATCTAGTACACTGACTTTGAGTTTCCCCCTGTTTAGATATTCGCTGTTAACATCTGTGATCTCATATTCTCCTCGTGGACTTGGTTTTAGGTTTTTTGCGATCTCTACCACATTATTATCATAAAAATATAACCCCGTAACAGCATAGTTGGATTTAGGTTTTTGTGGCTTTTCTACTATAGAAATAGCATTAAAGGTCTTATCAAACTCTACAACTCCGTATCTTTCTGGATCCATAACATGATAGGCAAATACAACCCCACCATCTGGATCTGTGTATTGCTCAAGAGAGTTGTCCATATCTGACCCATAAAAAATATTATCTCCAAGAATAAGTGCAACCTTGTCTTTCTCTATAAATTTCTCACCTAAAACAAATGCTTGTGCAAGTCCGTTTGCTTCTACCTGTTCTTTATATGAGAATTCCATGCCTACCTCGCTTCCGTCGCCAAGCAAGTTTTGAAATCTAGGCAGATCTTCGGGAGTTGAGATGATTAACACCTCTTGGATTTTAGCTTGCATCAAGGTAGAGAGTGGGTAGTAAATCATAGGCTTATCATAGATGGGCATAAGCTGTTTGCTTGTTGCTAGTGTCAATGGGTACAATCTAGTGCCTTTCCCTCCAGCGAGAATAATTCCTTTCATTTAAGAGTTGTTAAGAATTAATATTATTTTTGTTTTCTAGATAGTATTGAAGATACTATATAAAGTGGCCTTTGCTGTACTTCTTGATAGATTCTTCCTATATACTCTCCTAGGATCCCAAGCATTATCATCTGAACTCCTCCCATAAAAAGCACTGAGATAATAGCAAAAGTGGTTCCGTGAACAGTTTGTTCTGGAAAAAATATTCTCACTATAAGTGCGTAAATAATTCCGATAAAACTAATTAACGAAACATAAAAACCAAACTGAGTAATAAGTCGCAACGGAACAGTCGAAAAACTTGTAATTCCGTCAAAAGCCAGTTTGAACATTTTTCTGAAGGGGTAGTGAGTTTCTCCTGCAAATCGTTTATCTCTTTGAAACAATACTGCTGTTTGGTTAAATCCTATAAACGAAGTTAGTCCACGCATAAATCTGTTGGTTTCTCTGAACTTCCTAAGCTCAAGCACAACTTTGCGGTCAAGTAAGCGGAAGTCCCCTGTATCTTTTGGGATTTTTACTTCACTTAATTTGTCTAGGAGACGATAAAAAGTATATGCAGTTAGCTTTTTTACTGCTCCATCTTGTCTTTGCTGTCTTTGTGCATATACCACTTCAAAACCTTCCTGCCATTTTTCTATTAGTTTTAGGCTTGCTTCTGGCGGATCTTGCAGGTCGGTATCCATTATGATTACAGCATCTCCTTCTGCTATATCCAGGCCTGCTGTGATTGCCATCTGATGTCCAAAGTTTTTAGAAAAACTAATAACTTTTACACGAGGGTCTTTTTCAAATATCTTTTGTAGTATCTGTGGGGAGTTGTCTTTGCTTCCGTCGTTTGTAAATATAATCTCGAAATCATACTGAGATTCAACAGTTGACAAGGTTTTGGATAGTACATTATAAAACTCATCCAATCCGTCCTGTTCGTTATAAACAGGTAAAACATAAGAGATTAGCTTTTTTTGTTTCATATAATCAATGGTAAGTGCCAAATTATATCAATGACTGTGTCGAAAATCTATTCTAAACCTATTATATAGTTACAAATCTTGTTTAATAGGTTTTGCGTTTGGATACAAAGCAAAGTAACTATTCTGTAGTATAAAATCGGGACAGATCTACTTTATCTCTGCAGAGCGATTCTAATTTTTAGAAATTCCTTATGAGGCTCAATTATAAATTGTTGGTTTTTCTTGTACTTATTTTAGTCACGGTAGGGTCACTTGTGCTAGTACGAAAATACAGTGTGTTAGCTTCTGTTACAAAAAACTGGACAGTGCTAGACCAGAGTTCTCTTTTTAATTCAGGATTAGGTGGTGCTGATGTAGGTATTACGCAAAACCTAAAAGGGAACAGTAATTCTCTAGAGTTGACTACTGCAGATCTTAGTGGGAAGCAGGCGGTCAGGCTCCTTCTACAAGGGCAAACCAACACCCCAAATCTTGAGTATTACTCTGGACCTAGCGGTACAGAGTTGCTTCGATTTATGGTCAACGGCGAGACAGGTCATGTGAGTTGGGGGAGTGGTAGAGGTCTGTTAAAAAACAACCAGGGAGCATCTATTGAGCTTGGTGGAGTTGGTACTCCATATGTTGATTTCTCAAATGACGCAACCACAGATTATGATATGCGTATGATTTTGACAGGAGACGATAGTTTACTACTGGAAGGTGGTAATGTTGGGATTGGTGTATATTCTCCCACTTCTAAACTAGAGGTAAATGGAGGCATAACTGCTACGAATTCCGGAGCTTTAAGTTCTAGTAATAACAACCTTGCAGGTATGAATTTCGGCTGGTTTGGAGATCAAGCACAGGTGAGGATTGGTGGAGATGGTCCAGGTGCTAAGATGGGTCTAGCTATACGAGAGGTTGGGAATGTAACCCTGCTTAAAATCGATGAAGTTTCGGGAGTACTTAAGCTTACTTCAGACTATCCTACTATTTGTATAGGGAAGTGTTAAGCTCTATACCCGCCCCCATAAATGAGGGATAGATTTAATCTTTTGTCTTGTCTTCGCCCTCATTTATGGGGGCGGGACAGATACTTTTCAGCGATTTTGTCAGCATCGGTTTTGGTCTTTGACCACCATTGTGAGTTTTCTCTATACCACAAGACTGTTGCCTTGAGCCGTTCCTCTAAAGCTTTTTGTGGCTCAAACCCAAGCTCTTTTTTTGCTTTACGAAAATCCATAGCATATCTTTTATCGTGACCTTTGCGATCCCCTACATATACTATAAGGCTTTCTGGTTTTTCTAGAATTTCTAAGATCTTTTTTATAATAAAGATATTTGGCTGTTCCCCGTGCCCTCCCAATATATAGGTTTCTCCGATTTTCCCCTTACTTAAAATCAACTCTATACCAAAGCAGTGATCTTCTACATGAATCCAGTCTCTAACTTGCATACCATCTCCATAAACAGGTATTTGCTCATTATGAATTGCTCGGGTAATAGTGAGGGGGATAAGTTTTTCTGGATGACAATATGGTCCGTAATTGTTTGAACAATTGGAGATAGTTCCTAGTATTTTATAGGTATTTATATAAGATCGAACCAGGTGATCGGATGCTGCCTTTGATGCAGAATAGGGGCTTCGAGGATCGTAGGGAGTCTCTTCACTAAATTTAGCCGTGGGGTCATCGAGAGGTAATTCTCCAAAGACTTCATCAGTTGAAATATGATGAAAACGAATATTGGGGTATTTCCTTAGTACTTCTAAGATCTTAAAAGTTCCGACTATATTTGTTTGGATAAAATCATCTGGTTTGTCTATGCTACGGTCAACATGAGTTTCTGCCGCAAAGTGAACTATGGTATCGACTTTATTATCTTGTATAGCTTGTTCAAGTAACCTGCCATTACAAATATCACCTTTTATAAAACTAAAGTTCGGATTAGAGAAAAGCTCTTTGAGATTATCTTGGTTACCGGCATAGGTGAGCTTATCATAGACTATGACTTGGTCATGAGGGTGTTTATTAACCCAATATTTTGTAAAGTTCGATCCGATAAATCCTGCCCCTCCGGTGATTAAAAGTGTCATATGTAAGTTTTAAAAATTAAGATGATTTCTCTTGGTTTAATAAAAGGTAAGTATATCAAAAGAGTTGTGTACAAAGTGAGGGTTTAGTATGATTTATTAAAATAATCTATTTTGATAATTAATGAAAAATAAAACCATAGTTATTCTAGCTCTCTTGATTCCTCTTTCTTTGGTGATCTCTTTGTCTGGTATATTCTTACTGAGAGATCAAAATCCCATAGATATTGAAGCGCAGAAGATAGATATGATGCTAGGAGAAGGTGTAGCAGGAGAAGACTATATTCCAGGTCAAGTTATTGTTCAGTATTCCTCGTCACAGATAGATATGGAAAGGGGGAGTGGGCAGGCACAAATTGCAACACTTGCGGATAGATATCAATTAAATGAAGTAGATAGTATCCCAGATAAAAACATACAACTTGTCGAGGTACAAGGTGATCTTGGGAGTTCTATGAAGGCATTAATCAAGAATCCTGCAGTAGAGACAGTTCAGTTAAATTATATATACAAAACTACAGCAATCAATACAAACGACTCCCGAAGAAATGATTTATGGGGTCTGGAAAATACTGGTCAGCAGGTCAATAATATTGCCGGGAAAATAGATGCCGATATAGATGCTCCCGAAGCTTGGGCAGTCAATGAGGGAACTAATGCACAAATAGTGGTAGCCGTAGTAGATACTGGAGTAGATTATTACCATCCGGACTTAGTGGCTAATATGTGGGATGGATCAAACTGCAAAGACCACGAAGGAAAGCCACTTGGTGGATGTAATCACGGATATGATTATAGTGATTATGATAAATCTCCACTTCCGGGGGCAAGTGGGCATGGAACTCATGTTGCAGGTACTATATCTGCACAGAAAAACAATGGTAAAGGCCTAATCGGTGTTGCTCCCAATGCAAAAATTATGGCTGTCAGATCATCTTTATTAACAATGGATTCTATAAAAGCGATTGACTTTGCTCGCCATAATGGTGCTAAGGTAATCAATGCTAGTTGGGGCGGAGGCTCTACTGATAATCTATTAAAACAGTCGATAGAGAATTTCCCTGGTCTTTTCGTTGCTGCGGCAGGTAATAGTAAGAAGAATCATGCAGAAACCAAGATGTATCCTTGTGATTATAATCTCTCAAATATTATATGTGTGGGAGCTACAGACCAAAACGATAATTTGGCAGATTTTTCTGATTATGGGGTAGAAAGTGTGGATATAGCAGCTCCTGGCAATAATATCCTAAGTACTTATCCTAAGATAGAAAAGATAGTGTATAACTTCGACCAAGTACAGCAAGGCGAGGTTCCTGATGGATGGGTGAAGTCCGGATTGAACAATAAATGGGGGGTAAAAAACAACTTGTTGTTAGGAGATGCACTATACGCACATTCTTCGGGAAAACCATATGATAATAATGCTAATACTTCTCTTACTACTGGGGTGATAAATCTTGATACTAAGTCTGCATCAATTGGCTTTGCCTTTGATTGTTATATACAGCCACAACAATCACTTGATAAATGGTCAGATTACTTACAAATCTTGTATAGTAAAGATGGTACAAATTATGTAAATGCTAGGGATCCATTGGATCATCAACGACCATTGAGACTTGGCGGAATTTATGCTGAACTTCGGTTTTATCCCCCTTATCCCCCTTATCATCCTTTTCTAGAAAATTTACCTATAGGTGTAGTAGAAGAAACATTATCACCTAATTTTCGGTTAAGATTTAACTGGGTCACTGATGCAACAGATAATGACTACGATGGTTGTGCAGTTGATAATGTGACTATATATAAATATGTTCAAGATGAGCAATATGCATACTTAATGGGTACTTCAATGGCTTCCCCACATGTTGCAGGACTTGTGGCTTTGGTCTGGGGTTATAAACCTGATTTGACTGCACAACAGGTAAAATCAATTATTCTAGATACCGGCGACTCGCTACCGGCTCTTGCAGGTAAAACTGTTACAGGTAAAAGGATTAATGCATATCAGGCGATGCTCAAAGCACAAAACAGTGTAGGTGCGTCATCAAATACTCCGACACCAAGTCCCTCGAATACACCAGTACCAACAAACACGAGAATGCCAGTACCCACAAACACACTATTACCTGGTCAACCTACCCATAGTATTACACCTATACCTACTACAAGTATCTCAGAGAATTCTTGTGGAAAAGCAGATACAGATGGAGATGGCAAATTCACGATAGAAGATTTCAGGCAGTTTGCACTAGCTTATGGAATGGGTAAAAGTACCTGTGCAGACAAAGATGTAGATTATGGGCCCTGTGGGGGGAGAGATGCAAACAGAGACGGGAAGCTAGATATACAAGATTTCGGAGTACCAGGTATTGGTTTTGCGCAAAGATATTTCCCAAAGACCAGCTGTGCTTTGTAGAGGGTCTTAACTTAGACAGTTAGGAAATCTGAGAGCATTTCCCTCCAGCTACGAATATCAGGAAATTTAGAATTTTTAAGAATCGAAATATTTGGAATCTTTGCTTTTCGACCAAATTTGTCTAGAGTTGTTGGCCTAACAGGCGTATTAACTCCAGATAGTTTTAAGATTTCTTCTGCAAACTCTTTTCGTGTACAAGAACCAACGCCTGAGTAGTGGTAGATTCCGCCTTTCGGTTTTTGTTCGAGTAGATAAATAATACCTTCTGATAAATCTTTCACATAAGTAGGGCAGACGACTTCGTCAGTCACTACTTCTAAAAACTCTCTTTCCTTAGCATAATGTATGATTTTTGCAATAAAGTTCGTTGCTCCTTCACCGAAAAGAGAGGATGTTCGTACAATATAAACTAACGGATCTTGTTTGATAAAATCAGAAGATTTTATTCCACCCATTGTTTTGATAATATTTTGTTCTCCTTGTACCTTACTCTCTCCATATTTATTTAGGGGAGAGTAGGGAGTATGATTTTCTAGATAGCCGTCAATTTTATTTTCTCCAAAAACATAATCAGTAGATATATGGACCAAACCAATATCATACTCGGCACATAGTTGTACAAGGTTTCGAGGCCCATCAGCATTTACGCTTAAAGCGAGAGGGTAGGTGTGTTCGTCCTCACAGGCTTCGGTGTTCGTATATGCAGCACAGTTAACAATAAAATCAGGATTAGTTTCTTGTATTTTACTAAGTATTGAGTCTCGATTGGTAACATCTATCTTGTTTCCATCAGAAATATCAGAAGTTACCACATCGAATTGTTTTTGAGTCAGGAGTTTTACCAATGTAGAACCTAACAGACCATTACTTCCTATTACTAGTATTTTTTTAGGCATAGATAGATTTATTAGAAATTAACTTTTAATATAATTATCCGTTATGAGGTCCCCAAATTTCTGGTAATACACAATCCCATGTGAATTTGTATTCATCGTTAGCGTCATAGGGATGTGATTGATAGTTTACAACAATACTTTCGGTCTCCCCTAGAGCCTTCCATCCGTGCATAATACCATAGGGTATTTTCAGAAATCTTGGAATACCTTCACCCATTATGACATAGTTTGCTTTCCCAAATGTTGGAGAGTCATGGCGAATATCGACTAGAGAAACCTGTAACTTCCCTCGTGTAACTGTGAACTGGTCAGTGTGGACTTCGTGTAAATGCCAACATTTTATAACTCCTGGATCAGTTGCGCTTTGGTAGCTATGTGTTGTGTTGATTACAGTTCCGTCTTTATACTCAGGCCAAGCTGTACTCCACAGCTCGATTACATCTCCTCTGTCATCCACATGAGCTTTTAACTCTTTTAGGAATACTCCATCAATCGTTAGCCCTTTCTCTATAGTAAATTTTTGTTGTTTGAGCCACTTCTCTGTAACTTCGGATATTTTCATATACAAAAATTAAAAAATAAATTTAAGATAATCACGAATCATTCTGAGTTTATCACGCAAACTATAATGTCTCAAAGCAATAAGTAACCAGTTACGCATCTTAAGTTTATCGTAGTTGGTTTTGGTTGCTTGTTTAGTAGATTGCATATATTTATGCCAGACAGTTGTTTTTCCGGTATATACAACCTTCCCCCCTAGTTTATGAACTCTTATAAATAACTCAACTTCATCTGTATACATTTTGAGGATCCCCCAAAAACCCTTGGTTTGTCTGATAACACTAGAACGAAACAATATACAAGTTCCAGTAACACCAAAAACCTCGCTAGTATGGTCGAACTGTCCTGTATCAACTTCTCCAAAACCTTTGTCATACGCAGATCGAAAGTTATCATAAAAAAGACTTGCTGAGTTAATTTTTCCATCATTTTTTCCTCCTCTAAACTTTATTTTGGGACCAATCGCTGATATTTGATTATCCTTTTTGATTTCGGAAACAAGGACTTTTAGTAAATCCTTTTCTACAACAGTATCTGGATTTAAGATCATTAAATACTCTGGATTATATTTTTCTAGCGCATAGTAGAAGCCTTTGTTGTTTCCAGTGGTAAAATAATAGTTCTTTTCAAGCTCTAATAAATCAATATAAGGGAATTGATTTTTGATGATACGCAAAGTCGAATCGGAGGATGCATTATCTACAACGATGGTTTTGTAATTTTTATACTCAAGTTTACTCACAGACTTCAAACAGTCAACTATATCAGATTCGTTATTCCAGGTTAAAATGATAATGACAACTATGGGTTCGTTTTGCATGAAAGTTTAATTTAGAAGCATATTATAGTAGAATTCTAGTATTAGTTATACCAAAACATGAGCAAACAAGTAAGTCAATCGGTAATAGAAGGGGATGAACTACTTGAAAAGGTTAGGGAATTACTAAAACACGAGGGTATATCATCTAGTAACAAGGTCGAGATAGAAAATGAAATTGAATCATATTTACTCCCTTCTTTGGATAAGTTTCGTGAAGTACAGAGATTTATTTATGAACCCTTTTTATATGATAAGGAAGGAGTGATAAGTAAATTAAAAAATCGAATTTTAAACAAAATCGGTAATGTTAGTCGCAATGTCGTAGAGAGAAGTATTATGAGACAGCAGAAGTATAATGATAATGTTTATATTCTCTTAATGCATCTTTATAAGAAAAACCAAGAGTTAGAGGAAAGATTAAAATCTCTGGAAGTTCCCACTAAAGACGAAAACTAAAGAGCAAAAATATGACTAACAAGAAATATTCGTAATGAAAAAGGTAAATAATCCCGAAATACAAATTATTGGTCCATTTGCTACTGAGTACTCTTTGTCTAAAGTTAATCGAGAGCTAGCTCTACATCTTCTGGCCGGTACCGATGATTATGATATCAGTTTATGGGCAGATACCAATGTTGTGGATCGCCTACCTAATACTTCTGACTATAAAAAATATCCATATCTTAGAGAGCTTTTTATAGAGCAGAAACACCACTCAAAAGTAGCTATAATTAACACTTTTCCTAAGACATTTCCTCATAGTTTTGGTTTAGATAAAATCTCTGCGGATATTAAAATTGCATACTTAGCGTGGGAGGAGTCTGCTTTTCCAGCTAAAATTGTAGAAGAATTTAATACCGAGCTTCACGGAATAATGGTAACAAGCGAGCATGTATTAAATATTTTGAGAAATGCAGGAGTTAAAATCCCAATAATCAATGTAGGGGAAGGGGTTAATCAGAACTTGCTAACTTCTAAGAAGTTTGATCTCAAAACCAGAAGGAATTTTAGGTTTCTTCATATTAGTTCTGGTCTACCCAGAAAAGGTGTAGATATTTTGATTAAAGGTTTTTTACAGGAGTTTTCTAAAGATGATGATGTTGTTTTAGTGATTAAAACACACAGAAATGAGGCCAATGTGATTCCTGAACTTATAAATAAGCTAGTAACTCCAAATAGTCCTGAAATCGAAGTTATTTATGATGATACTCTTGGAGAAGGACAAATAGCATATCTTTACGAGCAGGCAGATACTGTTGTTATACCAAGTAGGGCAGAGGGGTTTGGTCTTCCTATTGCTGAAGCAATGTTAAAGAGGGTTCCAGTGATCACTACTGGGTATAGCGGACAGATGGATTTTGTGAGTAAAGATACATCTTGGTTACTTGATTACGATATTGTAAAGGCAAACTCACAGCTTGGTTTAGTTAACTCTTACTGGGCAGAGCCAAGTATCGTACAGTTACAAGAGTATATGCGTTTTCTGTTTGAAAGTATTGAAACGCCAGAAGTTGAAGAAAAAGTTGAGAGAGCATACGAAATAGCCAGAGGACTAACTTGGGAAAAAACTACTCAAAAGGTTTTGGAGTTTATAAGATTTGTGGAAAGTACTGCAGAGTTGAAAAAACAAAAACTTGCAGTAGTTACTACACATAACACCAGGTGTGGGATAGCGGAGTATAGTAAAGACCTTTACTCTCTTGTAGAGTCTTCGTTTCAAGAAGTTCGGTATTATGCCAATACTGATGCTGAAGTTATTTTTAGAGATAGTGAAAATATAAAAAGAACTTGGGAATATTCGGAAGAAAACTTTATCTCTACTCTAGAAGCAATTAAAGCATATAATCCAGATATTGTTCATATTCAGTATAATTCATCTTTTTACTCTTTTGTGGCACTGAGGTTGCTAGTTAAAGGACTAAAACAGCAAGGAATAAAAGTATTTTTAACACTGCACTCTATCCCTGATCTTGATTTAGGTATGTTTAGAGATGGTTTGAGGGTTGTGGATCGTATTCTTATACATTCTAAACGAGACTTTGAAAAACTAAAGCGATTTGGATATAAAAATATAGAGAAATACACGCATGGGATTAGGGAATACCCTGATGAGGATAGAGAAAAATTAAGACAAAAACTAGATATTAAACAATCTCCTATCATTGCTTCACACGGAATGGTTCACGAAAAAAAGGGATTGTTAGAGATTATTCGATCTTTAAATTTATTGATTAAAGATTATCCCGATATATTGTTTTTGAGTATAAACGCAGTTAACAACGACAATATGACTTCCGCTGGTGTTTTTCGACAAATGAAAGACCTGGTAGAGAAGTATAATCTCCAAAAGAATGTATTATTTATCCCCGAATTTATTGAAAAACAAGAGATTATTAAGCTACTTCATTTAGCAGATATCTTGTTGCTACCCTATGACGACTTAGAGGAAGGAGCTAGTGGTGCAGTCAGGTATTCACTATCAGCAAAAAGACCTGTTATTACGACAAACTCGGATATTTTTAGTGATTTAGGTAATGCAGTGTGTAGGATTGATGACAATGCCCCTGAGACTATAGCAATTGCTGTTAAAACCTTACTTGAAGATGAAAGCCTGTATCAATATCAGATTGCCTTAGCAACGGATTTTGTAACAAGTAATTCGTGGGAAAAACAAAGTAGGAAATATCTATCAATTTTAGGTGCTGTATTAGATACTTAGTTTTCCGTAAAAACCCATTTTTTATATAGAACAAAATTCCATGCCATAACGGAAAGGGTAACTATCACTTTGGCAAGATTGTGATTTAGGCTGGTATGTTCGATAAAGAAATACATTGCTACATTACCAAAGATATAATTAAATATAGCTAAGATAGCGTAACGACCAAGTTTTTTGGCCTGCTGGCTTTTCCCTTGTTTAAATGTCCAGAAGTTAGACATTGTGAAGTTAAAAAACAGTGATAAGAAGGTAGATATCAGATTAGCAACAATAGGCTCAGTTTTGGTATATAGGCTTAAGAAGTTAAATATCCCAAAATCCAATATAAAGGTTCCTGTTCCGATTAGTAAATATCGTACAAAGCTATACTCAAACACAGAGAAGGGATTGTGTATTATATCTTTGAAAAACTGTGTCAAAAGGTCTTTATTTAAATTCATTGATTATGGATAACAACTTGTTAGCTGATTTCTCCCACGAATAATTGTCTTTTACAAATGTACTACTGTTTCGTGTTTGTCTTTTTAGTAAATCCTCTAGGGAACCAGCCATTTTATCAGCTGAATACGGATTTGTATATAGGGCATACTCTTTGTATACTTCATGAAAAACTGGGATATCTGATACTAGTGTTTTTATGTTTAAGCTAAGTGCCTCAAGAGGAGGGATTCCAAAGCCTTCATAAAAACTCATAAACATAAATGCTTTAGCATTGCTAATGATTGTACTGAGTTCGTGATTTGGTACATAGCCTAAAAATACAACTTCTTTTTCTAAGTTGAGATCGGAAACGATACGAAAAATATCTTCAAAAAACCATCCCTTTTTCCCAATGATCACCAGTTTAAGAGGGGAGTTAGTTCTTTTTTTAAATATATCAAATGCCTTGATCATATTGATATGGTTTTTTCTGGGTTCAAGAGTGCTTAGTGTAAGTATGTATTCGTAGTCGATATTGTGATCTTCTAGTATCTTTTGTTCATCTTTACTATCCAGTTCTATCCATTTGTTAAGTCCTGGGTATATAAAATCTATTTTATTCACAACTTGAGGGTATTTTTCACAGATTTCCGCCTGAACAGTTTTAGAGATTGTTAAAAGAGATAACGCATTATTTATAGCAGTTTTTAGAGTAAGTTTGTATTTAGATGCTCCGTTGCGTCCAAAGAACTCAGGATAGTAGAGTGGGGCAAGATCGTGGACAAACTGGATTGTTCGAGGGAATAGTTTTGCAAACAGATGGTTTGATGGGGATATAAATAAATCAAGCTTGTTTTTTCTGATATCTTTGTTCACTGCCAACATCCACCGTAGCCCATTAGCGGGAAGGTTCTTATATACACGAATTACTTTATTGGTAGCATTTGCAAAGAGAAATGGGGTAGTGGTATAGATAAAATAACTATTTTTTTTATCTTGATTACATAGCTCACTAAAAAGGTTGAGAGTGTATTGACCAATCCCTGCAGGGTCTTTTTCTGTCGGTGATAAATCTATTCCTATTTTCATAATTAAAAAGTACTATCACTGTATTAAACCATAGTTTAACAAAATTGCTAATAGTAAAACAGAGCGGTGGAGAATACCATAAATCAAAATGTTTCACGACAGCCTGGATTTTGTATGATACAAAAATGTTACGCATAATACACCCGTGTGGATAAGTTATGGTAACAAAAATTCATAACAAAACGGCTTGTTTGTGGATAACTATGGGTTAGCGATAATCACTTATCGGTCGTGTTTGTTCAAACTCCCATGCTGATTGGATGATTTCTTTTATGTTATAGCGTGCTTTCCAGTTTAGTTTTTCAAAAATTTTTGTAGGATCGGCAACTAATCTTGCAGGATCACCCTCTCGCCTTGGTTGTATTTGGAAATCTAGTTTTTTCCTAGATACTTCCTCTGCTGTTTTGATTAGTTCTAGAACGCTTGTTCCAGATCCTGTTGCTATATTAAATACATCAAAACCCTTGTTTTCTTTTAAGTAATCGATACATCTGATATGTGCATCTACAATATCATCAATATGTATAAAGTCACGGATACAGCTCCCATCAGGGGTGTCGTAGTCATCTCCATATACTCCAAATGAGAAGTTTTTATCCATAAGGGCTCTAAGCACTCTTGGTACGGCGTGTGTTTCTGGGAAATGTCTTTCCCCAATTCTGCCATCTGCACCAGCAGGATTAAAATACCTCAAAGCTATTGCATTCATATCGGCATATCGACAATAACTCTCTAGTATTTGTTCCATTAAAAGTTTGGTCTCCCCGTATGGACTGTCAGGATGCTTATCCGCTGTTTCTTTGATTGGGATTACTGTTTGTGTACCATAGACGGCAGCGCTAGATGAAAAAATTATATTTTGCACTTTATTTTCTAAAAGTGTTTGAAATAAGTATTGACTACCAACTACATTATTTTCAAAAAACATAGCTGGTTTTTGTACAGATAATCCAACTTCAATGTATGCGGCAAAATGTATTACTGCGTCAAAGTATTTTCCTCTCAAACCTGTTCTTAAACTTTCGAGGTTTCGTAGGTCTAATTTTAGAAATTCAAACTCCCCTATTGATTTTCGGATTTTATCCAGAGTCTCTTGATGTCCTTTTTCTAGGTTATCTAGTATCGTTACATTATGTCCTTGTTCTAGTAGCTTTAGAGCGCAATGTGATCCAATATACCCTGCTCCGCCTGTGATAAGAATATTCATAAGTAAAAAATAATAATTATTTAATCAAATTTTTACAAATTGTAGTAGGTACAGGATTATAAATAAAGAATATCATCCCAAGGATGGCGGTATAGAGGTTCTTTTAACCTTTTCTGGTCAAGTACATGACCAATGATACCGATTGTCCTACCTAGTATAAATATTGCATTAAAAATCTCAATCTCTAACAAGTCAGATATTTGATTATTGCTAAATTCTTCCTGTTTTAGGAGGTCTAAAAATATTGCAGCAATTGCCCCATCAACATTTAAGATTAAATTATTTTTCTTCTTTAGAGTTTCCTTTTCGACTTCTAGTGCGAAATCCAGATGTGGAGATTTTCTAAGATGAGTCTTTGCAAATCGTTTGAGTAGTAGTACCCTCTTATCGGGATCGTTCGAAGATTTAATACGATGTCCAATTCCTGGGATTGGAGTATTTTCTTGTTTTTTTTGCTTTATTAGATTGATAGCTGTTTGATCTGTATTTACACCGGTAAATTGCCATATGGCTGAGCCATTGATAGCTCCTCCGTGCCTATCCCCTATTGTTAATAGTCCTGACACAACTGAGGATACAAGGTCTTTACCTGCCCTTGCTGATACAATTGCATTATGTGCAGTAGAGACAGCTGGTCCGTGGTCTGCGCAAAGTTTTAGACAAAGTTCAATAAACTCCTGAGATGTTCTAGATAACTTCCCTTGAAACCATAGGGCATTGATTACTTCTTCTAGTGGTTTATCTACAAAAGAAGAGATAGGTTGCTTGTTATAGGTGAGTTCGTCTCCCCTATCGTCGCTAATAGTCGATGTGATTGAAGTTGATCTGCGTACTTTATGGTTCTTATATAAATCTGTAAAATCCTCTGGCGGTATGTTTGGATATGTTGTTTTGGGCTTAATATACTTGGTTGATGAGGCGACTTGTTCTTGGAAGACTTTGTTTATCAGTTTACCTAAACTATTAAAAGAACTCGGAACAAAAGCTCCTGACTGTTTGAGTATTTTGTTTTTTTCTTGAGCAGATTCAGTTTTACCTGCAGACCTTGCCCCTGCGTGTCCAAACTGTACCTCTCCTGGAAATAATTCTGCTACAGTACCAGATACCCAAGCTATGACTGGTTTTGTGATACGCTTGTTTTTAATAGCGTCAGCAATTTCATATTCATCACTACCTCCCACTTCTCCTAATACTACTAGCATTTTAATTGTGGGATCGTCATGTAAGCGTATTATATTATCCAGTAGGGTTGAGCCGGGAAAGCTATCCCCACCTACAGCCACACCTTCGTTAAGGCCATCTGTATTTTTGTTTACAATATTGTAAATCTCGTTAGACATTCCACCTGATACTGTTACTACTCCGACACTTCCTTTTTGGTAGAGTTTACTATCAATTATGTTTTCAGAACTTCCACCGCTATACCCTATTCGTATGGCACCTACTTTGATAGCTCCTACTGTTGCTGGGCCTATAATCCATTTGTTATTAGATTTGGCGAGTCGAATCAACTCCCTTGTTTGGTTTTCAGGGATACCTTCTGCAACCAGTACAAGTGTTTTTATACTATTTATCTGCAAGGCTTCTTCACTACTTTTGAAACTACTTCTTGTGGAAGCAAAGTTTATAAAAATATCTGCTTTCTTAAAGGAGTTTGTTGCTTGTTTGATAGTTTTGAAAACAGGAATAACAATTTCTTTTGGACCAAAAAAACATTTATGGGAACCAGATCGTTTTGGATTGACTATTGCTACAATACAAGGAGATTTTTTCCCGCATAACCAATCATAGTCAAGCATACCTTGTATTGGTGTTGGGTGTTCGTTAAAAAATATTACCTTTGAGTTTATATGAAATAATGGTTTCATTTTGTATTTGTTAATGCAAGTTTAACTACTTCCGTCATATACATTTCTGGACCAAATGTATGTATTTCTATCCCGAGGTCATTGCCTAGTTTATTTATTGCTTGTAAACCTGCTCTATAGTTAGGTCCTCCCCTACGGACATATATCTTGATATTTTGGTTTTTGAACTGAGAGGAGAACTTATTGATTGCTTTTATAATACCAGTAAATGTTTTGGCAATATCAGTAAAGTTTGCAATCCCTCCACCTATAATTAGTATTTTGTCTTTTGCTTTACCCTCTAGCATCTCTGTAAATATATTTTCACAAAACTCCCTGGTCTCCTCAGTATTGGGATTTCCACTATAATCTGCATAGTTAGCAATTTCGCTATGAAACCCTAAATCCCCTACTGTGTCAGCAAATATTACACTTCCTCCCCCACCAGATGTTAAAAGCCAGATTTTTCCATCAGGATTAAGGAGTTTGAATTTAAGAGAAGCTCCTGATTTGGAGTCTAATGCCATAATATTGAGTTCGGACTTTGTAAAATGATTGCCAAATGAAGGTGGGAACTCTACCTCTCCTACTTTTTCCCACAGAGAGCGATATTCATACCATGCGGTATCATCTAGTCTTGCTACTAGGTCTAGAATATGAATTTGCCTGTCCTCTATAACGAAAGGGTTTATTTCTAAATATGTGAAACTTAGCTTCTTGAAGACTTGATATAGTGCTGAAATAAATTCGAGGATCTGAGAAATATCCTGGTCAGGGATGGTTTTTGTGATAATAGGAGAGAGGTATTTCTGTATAGGGGTGTTTTCTAGCTTAAAAGGGATTTTTATCTCTATTGCTTGTTCCCAATTCTCCTCGATGTCAACTCCCCCATTGTTTGAGAATAGTATTTTATCGTGATCCCTACCAGTTCTAATTGAGAGGTAATATTCATTATTATGTTTTATAAATGGTTCTACCAAAAAGTGGTTTATGACTCCCGTTATATTTTTATTGTTTTGTTCGATAGTAATAGTTTTTCCTGCTTTACCTTTTAGCCAATCTAGAACTTCTTGTGCAGATTTTCCTATAAATACTAAGTTGTTCTTTCCTCTTTTCCCGAAAAGCTCATCAGGTTTAGTAACATAACCATCACTACACTGAGGTAACTTTATGGTTTTTGCATTTAATATATCTTTAGTTGTAAGAGTTATACCTTGATATGGATTTTTTTCAAACAAGCTCACAGCGGAGCTACTTTCAGAAATAAATTCCGGTAAATAGGTGAAAATCAATTGTTTCCCCCAAAATTCACGGATTGCTTTTTGTGCCATTTTGTTGCAACTAAATATTACAGATGTTTAGAATATCCACTACTCTCCATCTTTTTTAATAGCATTGTAATTTCTCGTACATTATCTTTATGACATACAAACACAGCATCTTGTGTGTTGACCACGACAAAGCCATCTAAACCGATTGTTGCAACTAGTTTATCATCTTGCTGGTTGAAAATCATAGAGTCTGTTGTATTGTCTGTTATAGCTCTTCCGTAAATATAATTATCTTCTTTGTTATCTACTAATGCTTCTTTGAGAGCATAGAGGGTTCCAGGATCACTCCAGCCGATATTAAATGTTAATACAACTGCCTGATCGGGCTGTGTTTTTTCTACTATAGCTTCGTCAAAGTGGATTGCTTCTAGTGTTGGGTATATAGATTCTAGCTTTTGAGGGTTTGCGACTATGTCTTGTAGATGACTATACATTTCTGGCATATGTTGTGCGTATAGCTGTGTAACAAAGTCGATAGAAGTAACAAAGTACCCTGTATTCCAGACCGCTTTTTTGGATTCAAACAACTGATTGCAAAGCTCCACATCTGGGCGATATGTCCATCCAGTAAAGCTATGGATATCAAATCCGTTTTTAGTTTCTATCATATCTCCGATATTGATCCAGCCTAGATTGTTGTTCGCAAATCTAGGAATTTCTCCATTAAAAACAAAACGGTTAGGATTTTCTTTAATTAACTGTTCTCCAGTTTTGAGTGCGTTTTGGAATTCGGATACATTTTCGATTAAATGATCAGACCATAGTATTGCTACAGGCCCTGTTACCCCTCGCTGTTTTAAGGTAAGGAAATTCAAGCCTACTGCTGCAGCAAGGTCTCTTTTCGCCGGTTCGTAGATTATGTTTTCTTTGGGGATTTCTGGAAGTTGGCTTTCTATAATATCTTTGAAAGCACTCCCGGTCGCAATATATATGTTTTCAGCTCCGAAAGTGGTTTTTACTCTATCAACCATCAGTTGTAGGGTAGATTTCCCATCAAAGATTTGCTCAAATTGTTTTGGGGAGTTTTTCCGACTTAACGGCCATAAGCGAGTACCATGACCTCCTGCAAAAATAATAAGTTTCATTTGTATCTTGAGATATATAATAAAATAATACCGTATACGGTATAAGTGATTTTACCAGAAAACTCTTAAATTGTCTTCTTATTCGGGCTTATAGAAGGATTGTAATACTTCTGCTATTTTCTTTTTAGTACGAGTTTTTTTATTCCAAAGTTCAGTTGATCCATCGCTAAATACCCAGTAATTTATGCCTATTAAATCCTCATCTTGAGATAATCGGGTCAATGCTTCTTCTAGCCAGACTGCTTGTTCGGACTCAGTCATTGTTCCGTGTATATTAGGTATATACACCCCAGTTTCTCCTAAAATTACTTGACCTCCACTTGTAGAAGCATATCGCTTGATATCTTCTGCTAGTTGTTCCGGGGTTTTTACATAATGATCTACCACTATTATTCCACCCATTGCCTTAGTAGTTTCTTTGTCCATAACCTTCTCTGCAACATCTCCGTTCATTGGGAAAGTGATTAAAACATCTTTATTTATATCTTTGAAGGCTTGGGTAGACAGATTATATTCTGAGATTATAAACTGCCTATACTCAGATATTCTACCTGTTTGTCTGGGGTCTCCTTTGGAACCATTTTCGCATTCTGTACAGGGAGAAAAAATATCTCCTGTTTCAAACAGATCGGGGTTGTTATGTATAAAGTTTTCTAAGAGGTATTGATGTTCTTCTGGCGTGATTTCTTTGTACTCAAACCATTGTTCCCAGCCAGAGAAGTTCCCACGAAACCAAACTTTTAATCTGTATTTTCTTGCCATTGTTATCCATCTTTTCATATAAGGTATAAACTCCTCGTCGTAAGGTGTCCCTATTGCGACATGGCTTGCACCCATCTCTTTAATACTCTGTATTTGATATTCGATTTCTTCATCAAAACTAGGGCTGTTTGATTTCTCTCGTGCCAAGTCTCTAGAGGACTTCATTGTATCGATAGATTCGATTTTCCAAAGGGTAGAAGGTTTTTGTACTCCTTGTAGTGAGTATATATACGCATAGATAAGCAACCCAAATAGTCCTGTGCCTAGCAGGAGGATAATCCATTGTTTTATGGTGATTTGGCGCAGTTTTAATAAGATCTGAATCATTATCTAGTATTTCGTAATGAGGGTTTAGTATTTAGCTGATCGATTGATTCAGGTTTGATTTCATAGATATCTGCAAATGGATAGTGGTCTATCAAAGTGTAGTGATCTTCCCATGCATCTTTATTTATTTTACGAAAAACAAGATCGTTTTCATCGTGAGTTCTCATCACAATCCATCTAGCCCAATGATCCGGATGTTCAAGTGCAGTATCCCAATATAGGCCTGTGCCCTCGTGTATAAATCTACTCATACTCATACCGGAAGAAAATATAATTGCATCATGAGATGCTGCAGAGATTAACACAAAGCCTTCTTTGTCTCCAGCGTTGTCGGCAAGCCAGTCAGAGACTTCTGAAACATTCTTTTGGCTTGAACCAACTCTAGCATCATCAATAGTCACAGCATCCTGGTTTAGAAAGGCAAACACCAAAACAAGTAACGAAAGCCCAACAACTACAAACCTCAGGTTGCCTACTCTATCGGTCAGATATGCTATAAAAATTGCAATAGAAGGAGCAAGCATAACACCGTAGCGGACATTGAACCAAGTGTCCCCAGAAATGCCCTGAATAAACAAAACTGAGTGTCCAAGATAAAGTGCTAGAATATTGAAAATAAAAGGAGCAATCAAAGCCAATGTTGCAATTCTCACATTGATATTAATTTTTTTATTAAACCAAAGGCTGAGCCCACCAAATAGTCCCAGAATTGCAGGTAGAGTATATGAATTAAAGAACAGAGCATATAAATACATTTTGATCGAAAGTAGTAAATCTCCTTTTGTAGGCAGGTTGCCTGCTTCTAGTAACTGCTCCTGTTGAGCATGTGCAGAAAAAGGACCGAACGCAAAATATAGTGGATCTCCAAAGATCAATAAATTCCATAAAACCCAGAGTGCAATCCCCAAACCACCGAGAGATACAAAAAGAATTACCATACCCTCTGTTGCTTTGTAGCCTTTTTTACGAAAAACCTGAAAAGCCACAATCAGAGTAGCTACAAAAATCAAAAACCAGCCATCATAGCGGATGAGCGTGGAAAGCATGATAAACAGAGAACATTTCAAAAGATCTACAGTGTTTTCTTTATCTGCCCAAAGTAAAAGATAGTATGAACCTGCGGTCATAGTAGCAATCAGAAGTAACTCAGTCATGGCAGTAGATTGCAGGTAGAGTACATTTAAGTTGAGAACAAATAAGGCTACACCAAAGAACCGAGCAAATAGCGATGTTCCAAGTTTTTTCAAATAGAGATATACCAGAATCCCTGTAATCACAAATGACCCCATAGATTGAATTGCTCCAGCTAATCCGGAATGCCAGAAAAAATCGTTCCAGATAGTTGGGATCATAAGTAGATGAGGTAACGGAAGCCAGACAGAACCAATTTGTGCAAGTCCGGGTTTTAACCCCTCTACTACACGCCGACCTATGTTTAGATGCGATCGTGCATCATTATATGCAAGTCCTAGTCCGTTTTCGTAGAAACCATACCAGGTTGCGATTGCAATCAGGCTCAAAGCTAAAACAATGATGGTTAGCGCATACTTCTCCAGGAAGCGGGTTAAATTGTTAATTTTTGTTTTTTCAATTTTTATTTCCATCTGTAGTTTTTTTACCTGTCAAATAAACTCCGGTCAGGGTTCCAAAAGCAACTAGTGAAATAGCTGCCACCAGTATTGTATAAAAATCTCTTGCGTCAACGATGTCTTCAAAATATGTTTGATAAACAAATGATTTTGAACCGTTTTGATTTAGATAATCCCAGCTTCTTTTGTAGTTATACTTTTCTTCTCTACCGGTCAGTGCTTCGAGCGGTATAGCTTGGACTTTGGGAGGGATTGCACTAGTTGTGATCGCACCTAGAGTATTTATTGCTGTTGAGTAAATAAACAGAATTGCAAAAACCAGCAGGAAGAGTATATTTCGAGAGTATTTGGTTAATGCCATAGCAATAAAAATAGACATAATTGCGTAACTTGGGATCAAATACCTAGAACCAAAGGCCCATCCTCCCCACGGATCTCCCCACATAGAGTAAAGTATAAGGTTAATGCCGACAATACTTAGAAGTAGGGGCAGATGTTTATTACGAGATTTATATAAAACAAATATCCCGACCACTCCAATAAAAATCACAGGAGTAAAATACAAAACTCCTCTATCAGGACTTAGTAGGTGGATGTAGAGACCGTTGACCATATTTCTTGCTTTCAGGTATGAAAACCTACTCCTTCCTTCATATGACTCTTGAATTTCTGGCTCGAATTCATCGTATTCAGAGTCAAAGCTAGGAAGACCATCTTTATCTATGGAGGATACTGTTTCGATAGAAGATCCACCAAGCATATTGAGTGGACTGCCATAAGAAATATAGTTGAATCCTAAGAAGAAAGCTAGAGGGATAACAACACCAATAAGTCCGACAAGTATTTGTGGTCTCAACTTTAGTATAACTTCATTATTTTTATTTTTGATATTTATAATCTTGTTAAAGGTTAATTGAATTATAAACGGAGAAAGTATAAAGAAGTTTGGATAGTCCAGGCTAACACCTAGTGCAAACATAAAGAAAATTAAAATATAGGATATTAGATTTTGTTTTTTTATGGTTAATAGAAGACTTAGTAAAATCAATGCTGTCGTTACATGGTGTTGATAGAGGTTTACTGCATATGCATAAGCCGGGGTAGAAAAAAGAAATACCAGAGAAGCTAGAATTGAAGCCTTCTGCCCTGCTCCTAGTAATACACTTATTTTTTTGATTAGTAGAGTGTTTAAGAGAGCAAATACTGTAATTACAGCAAACGATCCTACCTGTGCAAATCCAAATACTTGACCTAGTAAATATCCTGGGATGGTTATAAATGAAAGAGCAGGTGCAAAAAGAGATACATAGTTACCATCTCGAAATCCAACATCAGGCAACACAAACCTTGCTAGTTCAGGAGAGAAAAGCACCGAACCATCTTCGATAACCGAATAAGTAATAGCATATCTCCCTCTTTCGGGGGAAAGCTCAAAAGGGCCTTCGCTTCTCCATTTCGCAGTTAGTAGATCCGCAGTTGTGGGATTACCCGGTAGCCCTCTTATACTGACAGCTAGTATTATAAAGCAGAATATTAGAAAGATTATTGAATATACTTTTTTCATTGACTTATAAAGGTATCTTTTAGATTAGAAATAGCATTGTCAAAATTATAATCTGTTTGCATAAGATGATAATTCTTAGCACTGAAGGTATTATACATCTCTTTGTTGTTCATAACCTCAACTAGAGCTTTGGCAATTAAGTCAGGGCGTTTTCCTTTAACGACCAACCCCCCAAAATCTTTTCTTTTTAGTTCAATAGAAGTCATGTTTTCTGCTAAGACCATTGGTAATGATGCAGCCATTGCTTCGAAATACATACCAGGCATTGAGTCCATAACAGACCCTGATAGAAAGATATCGGCATTTTTATAAAATTTTGAAACCTTCTCTCGTGGAATAAATCCTTCAAATTTTATAAATTGAGTAAGATTATGTTTAGTTACCAGTGATTCGAGGTCAGCTTTTTGTGGTCCATCTCCCACTATTATTAAGTGGAAATTATCCAGTTTATAGTGATCTCTTAGTAACAATATTGCTTCGATGAGATCCTCCACTCTTTTCCTAGAAACTAAATAAGATACAGTTAACAATGAGTATTTATGGATCTTTTTATTTCGTGGATGAAGTATGAAATTATCCGTTTGTATCCCAAGTGGGATCACGAGAGTATTTTGAATTCCCTTATCTAAGAGTATTTTTTCTCCAGTATTATCAATGGTTATAACTTTATGAGCAGACTTTAGGGTTAGTGTAGACAAAAATGATAAAGAATGATTGAAATGTTTGTTTATAAATATATCGATTTTATTTTTCCAGGATAATTCCGATACTTCTCCATCTGAACTTGTTTTGTATACATTTGAGTATCCTTTTTGTTTTTTAGGAAATGGTGTATAGATGGGACCAACTACCAGTCTTGTCTTTTTTCGATTCCAGAATCCGACTAGACTGAAAGTTTGGTCAATACCAAACGGTCCTAAATGCCAAATACAATCATATTTGTTTTTGAGAGTTAGTTTAATATATTTTAGAAAAACAAGTAGAATGAAATAGAACTTCAGAGGAATTGATACATAAGAAATTTCTTTTTTGAATATACAATGAATTTTGAAATTACCAATTTTATCTACTTTCGTATATCCTACTATAATATCTCCATCGTAGCTTTTATCTTTTGCTATTGCTTCGATATATTCGTAAGCTCTGGTGACTTCACTGCCAGATGATGTATCTATAGAGTAATGTGCTGGTGCTATTAGTAGTCTCATTTTAGATTTCAAAGTTTAATTTTTGTAATAGAAGTCGTATGTACATTACCATCGTAAGAAGCGAGCTATGTTTTTCTTTAAGTTTTTGTGCTTTGATCATATTTGTTATAACCAAGAATATCCAGAGTCGTTTGACAAAAGAGTCCGAGATAAAAAAAGAATAATATTTTCTAATATCTGTTGAAAATTTTAGTTTTAGTGTATTGGTTCCTCTCCCCAGATCAATTTCCCCAATACCCATTTTGTACATATCTTCAATAATTTTGTATTGTAGTAAATTACCAGGCCAATATTTGGCATACTCTTTATCATAAGAAGTATAAGTAGCGTGAGCAGTGTTCTTTCCAATTAAATAGAAATCACTAATAACTTCTATATTTTTATTCTTGTCTTTTAAATATCCTACTACTGCATTATTGCCCGCTAACTTAACAATATTGTTGTATAGTAATTTAACTTTACTTTGAGTAAATATACCTTTTGCTTCTATCTTCTTAAAACTTGCCAATTCAATACGGGCAATTGTGTCAATATCTTGGATTTTCGGGATTCTTAGTTCGTAACCCAGTATAGATTCTGTTCCTCTAAGTTTTGTGCGTATTCTTTTGAAGCTTTTCTTAGAGAGTTTCGGCATTAATTCAGATATATTTATAAAAGGTCTCTCGGATGTATAGGTGTAGGAAAATGGTTCTTGCTTATGTATAGAATTATACTGAGATATTGTATCTTCTGTAAGTTCAGCAATTATCACCGTTCCTAATGTTTTAAGATAAGTTTTTAGTGCTTCAAAGTCAAACATATTTTGATCAAGGATTAGAATAGGACTACTAGATAAAAGTGTCTCCCAAACAGTTATGAAGTATTTTGTTGATTGAACTAGAGGAACGATAGCGATGAGTTTATTTTTAAAAAAATATTTTACTATCAGGAATTGTTGTGGAT
>CAYQRB010000004.1:0-7238 GCA_964420145.1 uncultured Candidatus Saccharibacteria bacterium | reverse complement strand
TTGTGGATTAAGTTAATCAACATTGACTTTTCTTAACAAAATAAACTTCTTTATGTCCCGGAACTTCTCCGTCAGGGAATAGTCCAGCAAACTGGGTTCGGTAAAACTTAATCAATTTAGTTTTTTCTTTTAGATTGGGTGTCAGTTCAATCCTGCGATACCCTTCTGTTTCATCTCCATAATCATCTAATCGGATGTTATATGGGAAATCAGAATACAGAACAAGTCTTTGGAATAAATTCTTGCTCACATTACTTACCAATTGGTGATCGACATGATTCCCGATTCCGTAAGGAACAAACACCACAGTTTTTTTCTGATTTACTTTTTCCAGTTGTTTTCGTACATCAGTCAATGCTGGATCGGTTTTGTTCACTGATTTAGTGATATGCCATTTGTAGGTCGGATAAACATGATTAAATTCCGGCAGAATTTTGCCAAGTAAACTTTGCTTGGGTTTTGTTCTAAACAATGCATCTGCTATACCAAGGTTTGTAACATTGACTCCAAGCTTTGATAAAGCCTGCCGGTCTTCTGCTATTCGGGCTTCATAAAGTTTATCTGCATTGCTGTAATTCCCGGAAGCCTGCAAAAATTTTCGTGCAGATAAGGTATAGGGGCCATTATGCGTAGCTGTAAATACATTTATAACTGTAAGCTCAGTTTTGTGAGACAGCTCTAGCATCAACCCCCCGCATGACAAAACAGCATCGTCTAGATGTGGAGAGATAAATACGCATCTCAGCTTTTTTGTAAGAATTTCTGTTATCAATTGATTAGTCTTTGTCATCTAGTATTACTTTAATATATTTTTCGATAATATGAGCGACAGCATGTTGGTCATTAGTTAAATCAGAAATAATTCTTGCTTCTTCTTTAACTGCTGGGACAGCATTTGCCATAGCAACACCATAACCCGCCCAGGAAATCATTGATAAATCGTTTGCTTCATCTCCCATGGCCATTACATTTTCTGGTTTTAAGTTCAACTGATTAATCAATTGTGTCAAACCATAAGCTTTATTAACTCCTTTTGGCATAAATTCTAAAAGTTTCGCTTGAGTTTTAAAAATCTCAAATTGGTCAAAATAAGATTCGGGAATTTTATCAAGACTAGCGTCCAACAATTCTTTTTCTGTACAAGAAACAATCTTGTTATAAACCACGTCAAGTGGAACTTGATCAAAATCAACTTTGATAAAAGTTGAAAGCTTATTTAAAGTGTCATATTGCGAGTCAGTTTTACTTTTCGTCATATAAACTTTTTCTTCACTCAAAATATCGCAAGGAATGCCAAGATTTGAAGTCAATTCTTTAATTTCTAAAATTTCATCATGTGAAAAACTTTTTTTAGATAAAATTTGACCCGTATTTCTTTGGACCAGACCACCATTAAAGGTAATTGAAAAATCTTCAAAATTAAGCATCTCTAAAGTTTTGAGAAAGGGTTTAATTGCAATTAACGGGCGTCCCGTTGTTAAAACGACATGGATACCTTTTTGTCTTGCTGCATTAATAGCCAGACGATTTTCTTTTGAAATTTCTTTTGAAGAGTTGAGTAAGGTTCCATCCAAATCCAGGGCAATGAGTTTAATTTCTGTTATAAATTGATTAGTCTTTGTCATCTAGTATTATTTTAATATATTTTTCATAAGATTTTGCTATGTTGTCCCAGGTGTAGTTTCTCGCGTATTTCAAACCTTCAGAACGCATAGTTTCTCTGAGCTCTTCATTAGTCGAGATTTCCAAGATTTTCTCCGCTAGATCGTCGGTTTCAAAGGCTTTTGCTTTTTTTACTGCTAGATCAGGGATCCATTTTAAACCCTCAATATCAAATGTTATTAGCGGTAAACCAAAAGCCAGAGATTCCAAAGCAACCATAGAAAATGTTTCGAATCTTGAGGTCAAAACCATAGCCGTTGATTCTTTCATCAAATTTGCTTTTACTTCTCCCTCTACTCTTCCAGCAAGAACAATCTGCTCTCCCAATCCAGTTTCTTTGACAAGTTCTTGCAACTTCTGCATATCTGCAACAAGACCTGAACCAGCAATTACTAACTGATATTTTTCGTTTGATAATTCGTTGAATTTTTTGAAACCAGCCACCAGCAAATCAAGCCCTTTTTGATCAATTTCGATTCTTCCTAGAAATAGTAGTTGTTTTTTCTTTGTGAATTTTTCAGGATAAATCTTGTCAATTCCGTTACTTATTATTTCACAATTGCATTTTGGATTTATATTCAATATTTTTTCACGAACCATTTCCTGGGTTGAAACTATATACTTGTATCTGCTAATTCCGGCATTTTCGATTATGCTGAAATTTACTTTGTATTTTCGTGTCATGTCTTCTGAAGCCAGCATATGAACTACTCCAATAACAGGTTTCCTTGTAAACATCGGCAAGAATGCAGTAGTAAAAGGCGGAGCAAAACTTTCTATCCAGAGATCGAACTTTTTAAATATAGAAACAAAAGGTAATATCATCTGAAAAATAAACATTGCAATTTTGGGAGAAATGAAACTGAAGCCTATGCGTGTGTATTCAACTCCGTCGATATTCTCGTTTTTAATACCGGAGTGATTCCAACTGACAACTTTAACTTCGTAGTTTTTCGATAATCGTTTTGCTAGTTCGTGCAAGGCAATAGCTCCACCTCCACCATAGTGTGGGTTTTTGATATCATCGTAGGTTGAGATAAGTATTTGCATAGCTTAGTAATTTTTGAAGAAGGTAAAATAGCTTTTGAGTAAAGGCGTAGGGGTTTCTGCACTAATTGCCATATCAAGTATGGCACTATAAATACACATAAATTTCAATTCATCCTTGTTTACCTTGTTTTTTAATTCCTTTGTATATTGCTTTACTTCGTTATGATTTCCTTGCTCCCATAGTCTAAAGATTGTATTACCTAGGTCGTGCGTTTTTTGTGCTATTGCAGTAATCTCAAAATCTATTAAATATAAAGACTGTTTAGATTTGATCATATTCCAGGGGTGTAAGTCTCGATGGGTATATGTGAGTTGTTTAGGTTTTGTCATAAAAGTAATTTTGCTGAGGATGTAGGGTAACAGGCTAATTGTTTCATAAGCAATAGATATATTTCTAATTATTGCAACAGGAAAAAGTATTATTATCATAATAGAAAAAAACATAGGTCTTTTGTAGTTAAGATTTTGGGAAAAGGGATCTTTTGTGTTTTTGTAAAGTTGGTCAAGAAAATCTATTGCTAGGGTTGTCGATTCTATTTTCTCAGTGGTAGTGAGGTTATCAATTGTTTCCCCTTCGATTTTCTCAAGAAGTAGAAGAGAGAAGTTTTTTTCCTCTATATATAGCTCTAGCTTGGGTATCTGTATCCTGAAGTTTGGTACTGCGTTGCTTTGGCGTATAGAGTTTATAGCTTTCCAAAGTGTTTTGTAAGTAAAATATTCATTTCTAATACGATAAAAGCTTCTATCTTTGATTCTCTGTGACCAAATCTTGGCAATAAAATGTTGATTGTATTCATCTATGTATGTCGCAATACTGAAATATCTTGCTTTTTTTGTATATTCTAGTAGTTTATATTTATTATTGATTATCTGTGGTGGTGCAATTTTTCCCTTTCCTTTTTTATCAACTATCTTACGAGCAATAAATAGCGACAACACCTTAGATAAGGGTTCTGTAAGGTTGTATAGTAAGGGAGAGTTAATTGATTTCATACTCTTTGTTACTAATCATTTTAGTATGCAGTAGAGGCAAACTATTGGTGGTCATTTCCTTTCCTACTGTGCCCATAAAATCTTTAGCTTTTATATCCCAGCTAAAATTCTTTGCCCATTCTATAGAGTTAGCGGAAAATCTCTTCCTAAGTTTGTTATCATCCAATAGTTTTTTTATTGCTTTTGCAAAGGCTTTTTCATCGTGGACTTTTACGGTATAGCCTGTTGATGGGTTTTTTACAGAATCAATAAGTCCTGGAACCTTTGATGCGACCACGGGGGTGCCACAAGCATTAGCTTCGAGTACAGAAATTCCCCAACCTTCCATAGTTGATGGTTGTACAAATACCCAAGCTTCTCCAAGTAACTTAATTTTTGCTCTTTCGGATACTCGTCCTAAAAACTTAACCTGTTTTTGTAATCCAAGGCTTTTTGTTAAAGCTTCTAGTTCTTCTCTACTTTCTCCGAAACCAGCAATATTCACTTTTAGATCGGGTATGGTTTTTGTGAGGAGAGTGACTGCTTTAATCAAGGTATCAATAGATTTATATGGTTTTAGCCTACCCAGATATAAAAGTGTGGGTGCTTTGGATTTCCGACTAGGTTTAAGTATGCTCAGATCAATTCCAGGATTAACGATCATAATCGGCTTACTTTTCCCAAAGCCTAATTTCTCCATATCTCTCTTACTGGATTCGGAAACTGTTACCATTTGGGTATTTCTATAGATTAACGGCATCAGTTTACTCTCGACATATTTAGCGATTACTGCAGGGGGGATTTTGGTGATAGGTAATTTCAACTCTTTTAATATTATATCACTATGTACATGGTGAATTAGGCCGATCTTTGGAGTCCTAGTAAATAGTGGGGTAAAGAAAGGTATTCCGTTTTCACTATCGATAATAAAATCAAACTGTCCTCTAAATTTAAGGAGATAGTATAAAACAGCCCATAGATATACGGTATAGAATCCACCTCTACGAATTATGTTTACTCCATCAATGACCTCGTATCGTTTGTTTTGTGTGTCATTTCCGCAAAAAAGTGTTACACAGTGTCCTTGTTTTACCCACTGTTTGGCTAGCTCTTGTACATATACCTCTGCTCCACCAGCCCAGACATGTTTTGTGTCTCTCCAGTTGTATATAAGTATTTTCATACAACGCTCTGTGTGCAGTGTGTTTGTGTAGGTAGGGTTATAGCTTGTAAATAGTTCGTATAAACCAAGTAGTCTAGTCTTGATAGATAAGACCTGTTCATAATAAATATGCATAAGTAGCGATGCGATTAGGAAAAATATACTAGTGAAAAGCATTCCTGTTACTACTTGTCCTATGTTGGCATGTAGGAAAGACAGAACTGTTAGTTGTACAAATACGGTCAAAACACCGATTAGGGAGAACTCGTATTCCTTCCTTGCCTGATGATAGTTTATGAGTGTATAAGCAGTGGAAAACAGAATCATAGCAAAAGCAAAGGTCGTAACATATGGGAGTATTGGGTTTGCCCTGTCTCCAAATAGTAGTGGCACAGTGAAAGATCCTAGAGGCCCTACTAATAGAAATGCACCGATTGTTGATAGTAAGCTACTACCTAAAATTAAAGGGAATGATTTACTTTTCTTAAGACCTTGACCTCTTTCTTTACTAATAATTGGTAGGATAAGCTGTGAGAAAAACCCTCCAGCTATGTAAACAATCCTTCCAACTAATACTAATACAGCGTATTGTCCCGCTTCGGACGCAGTTAAGAAGTGTTTTATGAATATGATATCTAAACTCAAAAAAGAAATTGAGGAGATTTTGGTTAGAATAGAGGTAGTAAAGAATTTTTTTGAAAACTTGATATCATCTTTTGCTTTGGCAGGTGTTTTCTTTTTGTTTGATAGCGAGATCTTTCGTGCCACTAGCCAGCTCCCAAGAAAACTAATTAGTAGGGAGATTGGCATTGCTCCATACACCATACTTTCCATACCTAGCTCGACAAATAGTATAGAAAATACAAGTTTACTTACAGAAGATATGATCGCTAAAATAGATAACCAAACAAATTTCTGACTACCTTCTAGATATCCACTATCCCAGGATCCAAGCATAAGTACAATCCAGACAGGCATAAATAGAATAAAAGGTATGAGTGTGTATGAATTAAAAAATCCTCCTGAAAAAGGAACTGCTAAACTCCAAAGTAGTGTGAATATTAAAGAGATTTTAAATACCTTTAATCGATATTTAGTCCATATTTCACTAAATACATAATTAAATTTACCAAATAAATAAGCTGATTGATGTGCAACTGTGTTTCCTATTCCCGAAGATACTAATGAAACTATAAACATAAAGCTGGTCATAAGCCCGATAAGTCCAAACTCTTCTGGTCCTAGCGTTCTTCCTAAGTATGCATTTGTTAGAAAATCAGAGAAGTTGGTAAGTACAGACGAACCTACAAGAAAGCTTACTCCAAGTGTTTGGGTGTTTAGGATTGTTTTCCTATTTATAAAGGAAATCTTTAGGTATTTTATAGGGTTTGTTTTTAACCAGGAAGGTATGAATACAGGTTTTTTCTTAATTTCTGTATCTTGTTTTAAGGGTTGTTCTTTTATTGCGGGTAGGTGTAACCCGTGGTGAGTTTTCTCCCAGAAGTGAGGTTTGAAAATCAGTTGCTGTATAGCTTTGAATGAGGCAATACTAGCTAGAATCCAATAAAGTGGTATTAGGAATACATATTTGATCAAGTCATAATGTTCTCTTTTGGCACAACCAATCATATAGTTGAATATATACATAAAGTTTCCAACGATGAGTGAGAAGATTGCTATATAAAATACACTTGTTGGGTAAAGGGCCTCTATGTATTCCCCGACCAATGGTCTAAACGCAAAATATATAAAAGTGGCCAACCAGAGAAAAGGATTGATAAGCATAAAGCTTATTCTCATTCCAATGATTAACTGAAATATTAGTGCATGGATACCGTGTTCTTTGAAAAATTGAAAAGGGTTTCTCATATGAACCAGATATGTTTGCATATAGCCTTTGATCCAACGGGATCGTTGTCTTATCCAGTTATGAATAGAGCTGTTGGCTTCTTCATATGTGGTTGAATCAATAATTGCGGTTGTGTATCCTGCCTTAAAAATTCTGGTTCCAAGGTCGCAATCTTCTGTAACATTAAATGGGTCCCATCCTTTCATTGCAATCAGGTCTTTTGTCTTGAAATGGTTACTTGTCCCTCCTAGGGGAATAGTCGTTTTAATTGATTGGAGGCCGGGTAGTAAGATATCAAACCAGAGTGAATACTCGGCAGTAAACAATCTTGTCAAAATATTGTGATCACTATTGTAATAGTTGAGTTTTGATTGTAGGCAAAACACATTATCTTTACTTTGTTTAAATCCTAAAAATGCTTTCTTCAATTGAAGTGGGTCAGGTTTGTCTTCTGCATCAAAGATTACCACATACTCACCTTTTGCGTGGAGTAGTCCGTAGTTACAAGCTTTTGGTTTAGTACGAGGTTGTGAATCCGGAACT
>CAYQRB010000003.1:0-56380 GCA_964420145.1 uncultured Candidatus Saccharibacteria bacterium | reverse complement strand
TGGTTGCGGGTTCGAGTCCCGCCCGACTCACCAGTTTGTGTAATTTATAGATTTTGACTTCTAGAAGATAAAATACGGAAGATTTAAAAAACTAATTCCTGAACTTAATAACTTATCTAATAATATCCATGACTAAACTAAAGAACCTACTCACACCAGAAATACTAATAGTGATTTTTTCGTGGGTAGCAGTAGTTGGTTCACTTTATATTGGTTTTTTTGGAGATCCGATTGCAAACCTGAAAGATATGACTCTTTTTGATCCTACCAGAGCCATACCTCCTTGTGAACTATGTTGGTATCAGAGAATGTTTATTTATCCTATTGCTATTATTTCAACAATCGGACTCTACCTCAAAGAGAAGCGAATTGCTTACTATATTCTTCCTTTCTCGATTCTAACTATAATTATTGCTTCATACCATGTATATATACAAGAAACAGGAATGGGGGTAGTACCGTGTGGGCTAGGCAGACCTTGTAATATTAAAGAATTTGAATACCTAGGATTTATTACTATTCCAGTAATGTCTCTTATAACCGTGATTATTATTTCGTTTTTAAGTGTGCTTTCTTTACGCAAGTTACGAAATAGTACCCACTAACCTATTCTTATCCAGAAGCACTATCTAAAACAACAACGCTAGTGAGCGCATACCTTGACCAGCCTTTAGATATTCAGATATATCAATTTCTATTATATCGAAGTCTAGTCTTTTAATTTCTTCTTTCAAGTAATCACTTATCCCTAGTGGGAACAAAATTTTGTCATCTATACGGATAAAAGAAGTTGCATATAGTAGACTATCTTTCTCACTAATAGGAATTGGGTTTACAAAATAATAATATACTTTGGCCTGTTCTATCATAGATAAAACATTAAGGTAATAAATCACACTATGATCATCTATGGGACCAAGGCATTTATCAAGATGGTCGTATTTATGATCTGTGATTTTGAAATCTATCACATCCTCCCCCAACTCCTGTTCTAAAAAATCCTTGCTTTTTATAGCACTTCGTTTCCCCCAGCCAAAGAAAAATTTATCATCAGAGGATATAAAATCAGCACCATTAAAATAGTCTCTGTCTGGAGGAGTGACTATTTTGTACCCCATTTCAGAGAAGATATCTCCAGCAAGTTTGGACTCCTTTCGTCTAGGCTGAGGTTTGAACTTTGCTTGGAAAAAAGTATCTCCGTGGACAAAACCCCAATCTCTACAATAAACCATACTTGGCATATTCTCTTTTTGCTCAACCTCTATTATCTCAAGACCTAGTTTATCTAGTATTTTGATAAATTCATCATATTGAGAGAACAACTTAGTATGGTCAATTATCAATCCTTTCTCTAAGCTATAATTAACTTTGTAGTCTATTGTGAAATACTCAGGTTTAACAACTAAGGCTTTCATACCTGGATTTGTTTTTTTAGTAAACTCATTGTTTTGTTTGGATCAGCCCGACCTTTCGTCATCTTCATAACTTGTCCAAGCAAAAATTTTATTGCGTTGGGGTTTTTATCAATATCTTCAACAACTTTAGGATTTTCAGATATTACTTTTTCTATAAGTGAGGCAAGTTCTGTTTCATCACCTACCACGCTCAAACCCCTCTCACGAATAATATCATCAATACTAGCACCAGTTTTGTGTAACTCTGCTAAAACTTGCTTGGCTAGATTACCCGACAACTCTCCACCGTGGATCTTTTTGACGAGAGAAAGTAACTCCCCTCCTCCAAACTTTAAGTCTTTTAACTTAAGTTTTTCAGTTTTTAGAATACCTAAAATATCCCTGACAAACCAGTTGGCAAATATTCCAATAATCTCAAGATCTTTTTCGTTTTTTATTGTATCTTCAAACCACTTAGCTCTAGCGACACTAACGACTATATTTTCAGCAGTTGCGGGTTCAAGTGAATACTGTTTTTGAAATCGATATTTTTTCTCAAGAGGTAATTCAATTATTTCAGTTTTTATTTGGGAAAGTAAATTCTCATCTATTCTGATCGGAGGAATATCCGGCTCTGGAAAGTAGCGATAATCCTGTGCATCTTCTTTTACCCTTTGGCTATGTGTTTTCCCTGATAGATCTCGCAACCCTCTCGTCTCTTGAACCGGAGTTTTACCAGAATCAAGAATTTTACTTTGTCTTTGGAACTCAAAATTTATAACTTTCTCCAATACAGAGATTGATCCGATATTTTTGATCTCTATTTTGTATTTTGGGAGTCCTTTTGTTCCTGACTTTTTCAAAGATATATTTAATTCAAACCTCATCTGCCCCTTTTCCATATTGGCATTACCGATATCAAGATAGCGAACAATCTGTCGCAGTCGCTTAGCAAATATCAAAACTTCCTCTATTGTCCTGAAATCAGGCTCTGTTACAAGCTCAATAAGAGGCACTCCAGATTTATTGAAGTCTATCAAAGTGTCTAGTTGTGTATGTATTGATTTGGCAGTATCTTCCTCTAAATGGATTCTAGTAATACGAATTCTGTTTGCATCTTTGTCGCTATCAACTTCCAAATAACCTTGATAGCAAAACGGTAAGTCATATTGTGATATTTGATACCCTTTAGCTAGATCGGGATAAAAGTAATGTTTGCGATCAAACTTTGATTGAGTGTTGATTTTACAGTTCAAAGCCAATCCCAGCTTTAGACACTTTTGGATAGCTAGTGAATTAGGAACAGGTAAAGCACCCGGTAAACCTAGACAAACAGGACAGGTGTAGGTATTAGGTTTTTGACCAAAGTAATTAGCTGAGCACCTGCAAAACATTTTTGATCTTGTTTTTGGCTGGATATGGACTTCCAAGCCAATCACTAATTCGTACATACTTTTAATTTAATAATTTTTCAAGTTCATTAGCTGTTGCCAGAACTTTTTGCTCTGCAAACTGTTTGGCTATAATTTGCACACCGATAGGCATCCCACTACTATCGAAACCAGCGGGGATACTTATACAAGGTAATCCTGCAAGTGCACTTGGTTCTGTCAAAACATCCGCTAACTCTCCAAATATAGGGTTATCTTTGGCTACTCCTAGCCTAGGAGCAGTTGTTGGCATTGTGGGAGATATTATAATATCAACCTCCCTAAATGCATTTATAAAATCTCTTATAATCAGGGTTCTAACTTGCTGTGCCTTTTTATAATATGCATCATAATATCCGCTAGATAGTGTATATGCGCCTGTTATACTTCTTTGTTTCGCTTCATATCCAAAACCTTCTCCACGGTTATATGCTATTTGATCCAAAATAGTATTAGCTTTTTTATCTGAGAAATAACCATATCTTATACCGTCTATCCTTGATAGATTAGAGGACACCTCACTTCTTTGGATAACTGTATATACTGCCATTGAGTACTTGGGATCAAGAAGGTCAATCTCTATAAGCTTGGCTCCTCTGGACTCGAGGTATTTACACATTTCTTGAGTTTTGGCTAGAACTTCTTTATCAATCCTATCGTCAAAATACTGCTTTGGAAGTCCAATTTTAAGGGCTTTAATATCAATATCTAGCTTATTGGTAAGACTTAACGCAGGCTCCTGGATAGTTGTGGCATCAAACCTATCCTGTCCCGATAAAATCTCCAAAAGAATAGCGCTATCCTCTACGGAATTAGTAAAGAACCCAGGTCTATCAAGAGAGGAGCCCATCGCAACTACACCATATCTACTTATTCTTCCATAAGTAGGAGCAAAGCCCACAAGTCCACACCAAGAAGCTGGGCCACGAACTGAGCCAGCAGTCTCCGACCCTATTGAATAAACACTCATATTTAGAGCTACAGCAGTCGCAGAACCACCGCTTGAACCTCCAGCAACCTTCTCCCTGTCATAAGGATTTAATGTTGTAAAAAAATCTGAAGTTTCGGTAGTAGATCCGTGAGCAAAAGCATCCATATTGGTTTTCCCTACAATACAGGCAGACTGATCTAACAATCTCTGGGTAACGGTCGCATTATATGGAGAAATATAGTTACGCAACATATTTGAAGACGCTGTAGTTTTGGTTCCTATCCAATTAAAGTTGTCTTTTAGTGCGGTAGGAATTCCCCAAAGCAGTCCTTTTCCTATAGGTGTAGTGTCGCCTTTTTGTGATGTTACACCCTCCTTTTGAACAAATATGGCACTCCTTGCTTGTTTTTCTGTGATAGAAACAAAGGCGTGATATATAGGGTCTTTCTCCTTTATAGTTTTTAATGTAGTATCCAAAAGCTCTTTTGCAGAATATCGCTTTTCTTTAAAATCCCTTAGAACTTGTTTAATTGTGAGCTTTTTATTCATCTCTAAAGACCTTTTTAACCACAAAATATCCATCTCTAACATTAGAAGCATTGGATAATGCTTCTGCTTGGGTAAGACCGGGGAATACCTCATCACCTCGTACTATGTTTTCTGTACCTATGGTTTGAGCTGTAATTTCTACATCCTTCGTATCTAGCTCAGAAAGGGTATTTATCGAGGCTATTACTGTGGTAAGGTTGGATTTATAGAGATCTATCTCAGAGGTGTTTAGATGGATTTTAATCAGATCTGCAATATGTTTTACAACTTTATTATCGATAATTGACATTACAAAAAGAAAAGAAATTAATCCCTATGGAATTATATAATATTTCACTACTAAACTTGAAAAGTTATTAAAGAAAGTTTATAAATTTATCTTAGTAATCACTACTAGGGTTACTGTCATCTTCAGGAAATGCAAACTCCTCTAACTCGTCTTCAAAATCATCGTTTTCACTATCCCCTACATAAAAGCCTGTATTATCATCACTATAAGCATCTTCGTCCTGATACATAGAATCGTCCATTTTTATAATTTAAATTATGGCAGTTATTAAAATATAAATATGAATATAAATATAGTTTGAAGATAATGTCAATAGCTCACTTAATTTTACTTAATAATTCGTTATTTGATATGATGATATTTCTACAACTTAGATATCTACATAAAAAAGATATTGATTTTAATAAATACAAAGATCCTTTGAATAGAATTTTGATTATCCAATAATATCTAATGAAAAATTTTGCACATATAATATCTACTATTGGTACAAGTCGGGGATGGATACTGGTTTGGACTATACTACTGGCACTAATCTTTCAGTCTAAATTCACTATTACTACTACAGATTTTATCGGGATAATATTTCTAGGGATATGGACTTTTGTGGTTGGATTATTTCTAAAAGATAAACTCGATCTTGACAACCAAAACCGGAAGTATCGCAGTATTCTTTTAATCTCTATTACTTCTGGATGGATTATCTTTAGCTTGATATATTGGAAGTTATTTTCCTGGTTTATGCAAGACGCACTAACAATAGCTATAATCACTATCTTAATCCTTCTTGTGAATAATATTTTTTATAGAATTAGTTTTCATGTAAGTTTGTCTACTTCATTACTAATACTTGTCAATCACTTCGCTTCCTGGATAATTTGGCCACTTTTTTTAATAATCCCTATTATTGGCTGGTCTCGGGTATATCTAAAAAAACATACAGTACTACAAGTCATAGCAGGTTTCTTTGTTCCAATTTTGGTTTATATAGTGATTGTAAGTTTCGATTTTGTTACAATTTAGTATAAATTTTTAAAGAATATATATGACTAAGGTGAGTTTCCCTGACAAACCAGAACCAACAAAAAAAAACACGCTAGTATTTGGAGAAGATAATCCCCACTATACTTTTATATTCACACATAACGATGTTGCCAAACTTGATGATCCATCAAAAGCATACTTCGCAGAAGCAGTTGATAGATTTGCTTCACTCCTGGTTGAAAACATCGAAAAACTTGACCTCTATAAAACAATCCACGATGATCATTTAACAGGAATTAAGAATACAATCAACCGCTTAAAACAAGCCAATATTGACGAGGATCAAATTAGTAAAACTATCTAATATGAATTTTCGTGAAAAAGTATTTGCTTTGACCAGGCAAATCCAATATGGAAAAGTGGTTAGTTATGGTCAAATAGCTTCTTTAATTGGAGAGCCTCGCTCATCTAGACAGGTTGGATATGCCCTACAAAGTCTCACATTAAACGAGGGTACCACTCCTTGGTGGAGGGTTGTAAACAAACAGGGCTATTTATCAATCAATCAAGGAACAGGTGGATATGAAAAAGACATACAAAAGGAACTACTAGAATCAGAAGGAGTATCAGTTTCAAAACAATACCAAATAGATATGGGAATCTATCAAGATATTAACTTACTACCTATGTTAGATATTATAGAAAAATAGTACCCCATATTAGTCCGGACTATATTTGTTAATCTAGTAACAATGAGTATTAGTATTAGAAAACCAGTACTAGAAGACCTAGAAGAATACCGAGATATTCGACTTAGTAGTCTCAAAGACTACCCCAAGGCCTTTTCATCTAGCTATGAAGAGGCAATAAAGGAACCTGTTGAACACTATCGATCCTATATTATGGACTCGTTAAATAGCAATGGCAGTCTTATGTTTTGTGCTTATGATGGTAGTAAAATCGTCGGTTCTATTTCTGCTTATTGGAGAGATAAACAAAAAGTCAGACATATAGCTAATGTTGGAGGAATGTATGTTAGAACAGAATATCAAAATCGAGGTATCGCAACGAAGCTTTTTGAAGAGCTTTTTAGAAATCTACGCAGTATGAATAGATTTAGAAAAATTAAACTAGAAGTAGTACTGGATAACCCTAATGCATATAATTTATATAAAAAGCTAGGATTTATAGAAACAGGAACAAATCACGAAGAATTACTAATAGATGGAGAATATCACGATACTGTACTAATGGAAAAACAGCTAACTGAAAAATTATGAAGTTTGGGATTTGTTCGAGAACCGGTTAATAACCAAACTCAACAAAAACAATGATAGTAATACTACTACAATAGATGCACTTGCCGGTAAGTTTAGATAAAAAGAGCTATAAATCCCCCAAAAAACACTTGTCACTGAAAATATAACTGAAAGTATCATTGTCTTCTTAAAGCCATATCCATATTGTATTGCCGTAACCACTGGTATTATCATCAAGGCTCCTATGAGAAGTCCTCCTACTATCTTGATTGATAAAGCGACTGTGATACTTGCCAGGCTTATTAGTAAAATATTATAAATTCCAGTTTCTAGCCCATTAGCTCTAGCAAATTCCTCATCATAGGAAATTAAAAATAGTTTTTTTCTAAATAGAAGAACAACACCCACTCCCAAAATTGCTAGTACTACAATAGCTAATAATTCTGTCTGACTAACAGTAACAATACTACCGAAGAGATAGTTAAACACATTAAACCCAAGACCTGACCCCAAACTAAACAAAATAAGAGTTAGCGCCAAACTACCGGAAAGGAAAATAGCTAAAATAGATTCAGAAAATATTTTTTTGTTTTTACGAAGTTCCTCTATACCAACCCCCGCAAGTACCGATGTGATAATAGCACCAAGTAGTGGGGAAAACCCAAGTAGAAGACTACCCGCTACTCCAATCAAGGATAAATGAGCAAGAGTTTCTGCTAACAAAGAATATCTTTTTAAAATCAGAAAAATTCCAATCATGGGAGCAATTATTGCGACAGAAAGACCTGCAATCATTGCTCTGACCATAAAGCTATAATTAAATATTTCTGTAAGCTCAGTGATCATGGTGAATGTGTGTAAATTCTTTTCCGTACATTTCTCCTATTAGTTCTTTCTCACTAACTTCTGTAGCTTTTCCGGAATAAATAATTTTGTGATTTAAACATAAAAGTTCACTCGCTTCTCTAGAGATCATATCAAGATCATGAGAAATAAAAATTATAGTTAGGTTCTTTTCTCTATTTAGTTTCTTTAAAAAAGCATAGAATTCCTTCTGAGAAGCTAAATCCACTCCGACAAAGGGTTCATCTAGTATGAGAAGTTCAGGATTTATGGCCAATGCCCTTGCGACAAAGGCTTTCTGTCTTTGTCCTCCCGAAAGATGACCTATAAGTCTATGTTTTTCAGGTTCCAGTCCAGCAATAGTAATTGCCTCATCTATATTCTTTTTATTATCTCTATCTGAAAAAACCGAAGATTTCACTATGGCTCCACTTTCAACAATTTCTAAGATCGTGGCAGGAAGATCTAGGTATTCCTGGCTAACTCGCTGAGGTACATATCCAATCCTGCAGATATCTAATGCCTGCTCTACCGTCTTACCTCGTATACTTATCTCTCCGTAATCTGGTCTTAGAAGGCCTACCAGAATCTTGATAAGGGTTGATTTTCCTCCACCATTAGGACCAATTATCCCAACATAACTTCCCTTTTCAATCCGAAAAGAGATATTATCTAGGACTTTATTAGTACCATAACTAAATGATATGTTTTTAAACTCAATTAAAGGATTTTTTATCGACATTGCATTGCCAATCTAAGGTTAGCCAAATTATCATACATCAGAGTTATATAGTTTTTTCCCTCCTTTTTTTCTGTTTTTGTTATACCTTCGATAGGATTAAGTACCAAAGTTTTTGCGTCTATTTCTTTTGCAATAGCTTTAGCCAAAGTTGGACTAACTAAACTCTCAAAAAAAATATATCCTATATCTTCTTGTTTTGCTAGTCGGGTAATTTCTGCTAGTTTTTTAGGAGTTGGTTCTTCTTCTGGGGTAAGTCCGGAAATAGTAATAACTTCAAAATTGTATCTATTTGATAAATAATTAAACGCATTGTGAGAGACAATGATTTTGTTTTGTTTACAGTTAGATAGTCCGTTGATATATGCTTGATCTAGGAGTTGGAGCTTGTTTTGGTATATTAGTAAGTTTTTATCAATATGCTCTGATTGTGAAGGGTTTATAGTTTTTAGCTCGTTTGCAATTACTTCCAACATTTGATTCGCTATAGTTGGGTCGAGCCAGAAATGCGGATCTTCTGTACTCAAACTTAAGTGTTGACTAATATTTAAAGTTTTTGTATTTCTTCCTTCTTTTGTTAGTAAAAAATCCTCAATCCAAGGCTCTAGGTTGTTCCCGTTATATATCAACAAATCTGCATTTGATATTGTGACAATATCTTGGGGAGTAGGCTCATAATCGTGTGGTTCTAGGCCTTCTGGCACCAAAATAACCACATCATTTGTGGAAATCAAATTACTCGTAAACTCTCCTAATGGATAAAAACTAGCTACAACCTTTACTGATTGATTTTCCTGATGATTTTTCCGTAATGAGAAAAAAACAACAAACCCAACAATAGCAGTAAATAAAAGTAATACAATAAATAACCTTATTTGTTTTTTAAGCATACGGAAATAACTAAGATTCTACACACTGTATTATTGCAACTCTGTCGCAAAAGGTCAAATCTAAGGTCTGTATGCACGAGGATGATGAAAGGGTTTTATTTTTTTTGCTTGCCCTCTGTGTCTTCGTTTATCCCCTGGTACCATTTTCCCTCCCTCCGCAATCACCCCGCCTATCAACGGAACAGTAAATGGGTTTAAACCTAAAGGACTAGGAAAAATATCTTCAAGGAGCTCCCATATATCTCCTTTTTTTTGATCAGGTACTGGAGGTCTATAATTCTCGTCTCTGGTAATATATGATGCATTATCCCCTACTTGTGCACATTCTAAAAATCCTATAATAGAAGTTATGACTTCTTTATCAATAACAGATACTTCTCCTCCTGGGAAAATAAAAGGAAAATCATTACGAGAAAGCCTCTGTAGTCCTTCCGGAGTTATATTAAAATAAGGATAACCTCGTAGTGACCCGGAGAATGCAGTATTTAGATCTCGTACCATAGTACCAAATCTTTCTTTGTTTGTTGGGGCGGTAGCATCAACAAGGTAGGCCCCTGCAACCGGGACATAAGTGGAATCTCCCACTGTAGGAAGATACCTTTGCTCGTACTCAAACACTCCCTCTGGTGCAGGTCCTAGTACAGTACATACGGTTCTGGGTGTAGCAGAAGGTTCTTCTACTGGTACCTGTGAAGTCACTCCGCCACAAGCGCTGGTTGCCATTATACTCCCTGCTACGCAAAGTAGTGCCACCCTCCGGGCTACTTTCTCTATATTAATAACCCTTTCTTTACTAGCTTGCAACCAAGCAGGAGGCTTAGTGCCCCTATCTACCGGGAAGGTTATACCAGAAGGGACATAGAGTGGAATATCTAACGACATTACTTAGAAAAATATGCTGTGATTATATCACTACTTTAGTATCAAAAACCAGTCCTCCCCTATATCAAAGCTCTCGTCCTATATCGACTAAAACTCATGTACTCTATTTAATATCTGCTCATACTCTCTGGAGTTTTCTTCTAATTTTCTTGGTTGCCAGTAAACACAACCCTGGGACTCAGGAGTTTTCCAAACATCTTCAAGAGTTATCTCTTTTGACAAATACTTAGTAGTAAGATCATTTTTGGTCTGATGATAACCACAAACTTGCAAAGGTATAAGTTCTATACTTTTTAGCTCATTTTTATAATAACGCAGATTTGCTACCACAGCCTGACGAGTTTCTAAAGTATGGGTTTGATCAAATATAAAATTACCCAGTGCATACATAATTGGCTTCCCTTTATAAAACTCGATGTTTTGTACCCAGTGAGGATGACTAGCCACAACTATATCTGCACCATTATCTATAAATGCTTTGGCTAATGCCTGTTGATGAGTATTGGCCTTATTTGTGTATTCCACCCCCCAACTCTCATAAACTATCAAGTAATCTATATTATTTTTAAGTTTGATATCTTTGATTTTATTAACTCTATCTTGATTGATGGTTAAAATACCGTTTGTCGCAATTGAGAACGAATTGATCCCATAAACAGATGGATTATCACTCCAGTAAAAGTGAGCTACTTCATCAGCGCTAATCATCCCCACACGCAAGCCATTGACCTCCCTGATTGCAGGCTTCAACTGCTCCTCAACCCCTTTACCCATTCCGGTATATAAAATCTCGTTCTCGTCTAACAGTTTTGCTGTACTTTTATAACCAGCCTGTCCTCCATCTCCCGCATGATTTCCAGAAAATGCCAGAATATCAAAACCAACCTGTTTTAGACCAGGTGCTACTTTTTCATCTCCGACAAAGACAACACAACCAGTACAAGGAGACGGATCTCCCATAAGAGGGTTTTCAAGTTGAGCTATTGCCAAATCTGCATTGGCTATATCTTCTCGTACTCCGTCAAAGAGATAGGTATAGTTATTATGAATATTGAGACCAAGACGATCCACGGCCCTTGCAGGGATTATTTCTCCGCCTGCAAAAATCGTCGTTAGTTCATCTTGTATCAGATTATCCTCATCACCAATTTCTCCTGGTCGTTTCTCATTATAAAAAAGAGGGTAGTTTTCTTTATCGATATTCTTATCCCAGATATTCATACCATCTATAGAAAGCGTTTTATAGTTTGGTTTTACCTGACTAGGTTTTAGTATTGCAATTTTTCCCTTGGTGAGCAAGGTCTCTAATTCTGATTCATTTATGACATCGGCTTCAAAACCGTCAGGAAAAGTATCAACATTCTCGTTTAGGGTAACAAGCTCTGATTGTTTGATCTCATCCAGTGTATATCTAGTTTTTAAGCTCTTAAAATCAGTAACAGGGATATAATAATGCTTAATTGTTTTAACTGGAACTGGAGTATCTATAAGTTTATCTAGTAAAGGAATATCTGGTGTTAAAACATTTGATTTTCCTCTAACTTGAAAAAGAGCAAAAAGACCAGCAACACATACTCCTAATATAACAATCATAAACAATACAGGTCGTCTTTTCTTTTTTCGTCTTCTATCTCGCAATGTCATCGTACCCATAAGTATTAGGGGTTATCTATATCAAAAGGCTTGTCGTAGTTTATAAATCTATATGTAACAGAGTTATAAACGAACGGGAGTTTTAGCTCTAGAAGTCGTCCATCTTCTGCAATCACAGCTTCTATAGAATACTCGTCTAACACTACATCTGCGAATACCCTAAATCTGTCAAAAAAACTTACATCCTCTGCCTGCTTAAAGTTAATTGTTATGAACTCGGCCTCACTACCTTCATACATACCTGTTGTTGCACTAACTTCCATAGTATTAGATGTATTATTAGACATAAGATATATTTCTGTAGATTCTATTATATTCGGGATATCATTTCTAAACTCAGTATCCATCTCTACTTGTCTCTCTCCATATTTCCCAGAAGTATGATCATATATGGTTTTGTAATAAGTATTTCCTTCTTTATAAAGTGAATACTCCAGAGTATCATCACTATATACCGATGTTTCAGATACTTCTGCTCTTACTTTTTTGTTTACTAAATCAACACTATAAGACTCCTCAAAACTAACTTCATCTCCATCAGAACCAGAAGCTAAATACTGAATATAGCTATGATTGGATAGACCCTTAACAGCATTTAGCACTTTTTCTTGTGCTTCTACAGAAGATATCTCTTTACGAACTACTCCACCATCAGTAGGAATACTAGGAGAAGTAGATTGTATGCCACTATCTAGCACTATGTTACTAGGCTTTTTTGAGTAAAAATAATAGCCAACAGCGCTACACAAGAATAGTAAAACTAAAGCCAGTAATATGAAAAATAAAAATTTCCACAATTTTGAGTTTGTATTATTACTCTTACTACTATGCATATAGTCTGCTTGCTGATCCTGGTTACTTAATTGATCCATTATATTTACTATAAAATTAAATAGAATCTTATGGTTAAATATATCATCTACAAGAAGAATACTCAAATTCTAAAAGAGCGTTTGATTATCAAGCTAAAAGTAGATAAATACAAAACTATTCGATCCTAAAAATCTGTTTAATCAGAGTAGATCTATCAACATTAACAACATGGGTAATCAACTCATCTTGGAATTTATAGACCAATATAAATGCCCATATCCACTTAAAATATTTCCTATAAATTTTGTATGCTTCTTTTTTCTTAAACATAAGAAGTGTTGCATAAATCAAAAACAACGGCTCTAGTAGATTAGGAAAGAAAAAAAACATTAACTCATCTCTAGTTACGAAAAATAACACTTGTCCAATAGTACGGATTGCAAAAGTGATTTTGATTTCTCTATGTATCGGCCACTTCCAGCCGACAATCAACATAAAGATATAAGTAACATAATCTGCAAGTTTATCAATCGTCTGGTATGTATAATCCTCTAGCCCCAGAGGGATTAGGAAATCACCATCGATGGTATCTAGTACGAAGTTTGCCCAACCGGCAAAGAAAGGAAACCAAATCAAGAGAACAGGAAGTAGGAATTTAAGAGAAACTATGAAAAAAATCACTATAGTATTCATTATAATATATTCATATATGAATATATTACAGTTTCTGAAGGGAAAGGCAAATCTATTGCAAAGTAAAGTTAAAAACCCAACAACATATAAGATAATATTTGTAATTTAAGAAGCCTCAGGTAATGGAGAAGGGTATTCCCCGACATCTTCCCCAACAAAATAAAAGCTAATTCTACGGGTATCCGCTACTTCCAAGAGAGATTCCAGCTCTTTTTTCATTTGGTTCATAACAATCTTATCATCAAAAAAAATATGTATCTCATGTAAATCATCTTTTGTATCAGAGTGATCTCCTTCCATAATCTGAAAAGTCAACTCTGTCAATAAAGATGCTTTTTCTGGGGAAACCCGAGCAAAGAAAGCATTCTGCTCTCCAACCTGAAAACGAGAGGTGAACACACGGTCTCCAGTCATATTTACTACTGCATGATTTGCTATGTGTGTATGTGGAGCATTTTCCAAAGTATCAATATCTGTTGTAATTTGCAACCTACCCTCTCTCCTGGGAGGAGTATTTTCATTTCCTTCATATACACCACCACACTCCAAAACCATTGCTTCATGAACCTTATCAAAACGAGTAGCAAGTTTAATAGCTTTCCCATGCACAAACGCCTGTTGTACTAGGACACCAATTTCATCTTTGCTAGGATCATCATCTTCTCCCCTATATTTCCTCATAACATACTCCCTTGCCTCCTGGATAAAACTATCCTTATCTACCACCCCTAAACTTTCAAGTTCTTGCCTATACTTCCTCCAAAAGGTATCTTTTCCATCATCTACAGAGAGTTTAATCGAAGCCATAATCCTAAGTATTCCATTTTGCTCATGATCTCCTCCATCACTAAACTGTTCGTCTCCTGTTAATATTTTATTAAATATATATCCTCCCCACCCACAAAGTCTATGTGAGATAATCTCGATAACACCATTACTAGCCATAATAACTTCCCTTATGTCCTGGTCACTAAGAAACTCCATTCCTCCACCAGGAGTATTTATATGAATAGCATTTTCTACATCCACACCACTTGGAACAACAGCTCGTTCATCAATACAAGGCATCCCTACTCTGGGACGAAATTCCGGAGCTAGATTTCTAATTTCTCTGATACTCCTAGTGTTGGAAAGAAAGAGTTCCATCATACCTTCTCGATATTCTCTTTCTTTATCAGAATCATGGTCCAAATCCATATTACTAATAATAATTTTTTAAGTTAAATTTTTACTTCTTGTATTCTGCCGTCTAATCCAACAAAATAAAATAAACTTAGTTTGGTTGGATATTTTTCATTAAGTTTCTCTTTTAACTGCTCGAAAAATTTTGTATGCTCTTCTATATCACTAGCAAACTCAAGTTTGCCCGGTATAGTTCCGTCTTGTGCGTATCCACCACAATCTTGATGATCGATAAATACTAATAAGTCGGGATTATGTAGTTGAACGGAAAGTTCTAGTTGTTTCCATACATATTTACCATCTATTTCTTCAACGGGAGTGACAAAATCTCTACTACCTCCAGCTACAGTAATAAGATCATAACTATGACCCCAGTCTTGATGCTTAAAAAAATTATCCTCAAAATCTCTAAAACGGAAGTCTATGCACCCCATAACACAAGCTTGTACCTTACTCATAATTAATAACTAACATCTAGAAATACGCAACAGATAATACTTTACAGTATAAAAATTTATACGCTAGGGATTTTAACACCAGAAAAGACAGAGTACAAGTAAAAAAGTATAAAAAACTCATATGTATTTTGTAGAGTTTAAGGAAAATGGTATTGATATACTAGGGAAAACAGGGTATCCTCAAACCCTTGCTACTTGGTGCAACTTAAATCTTTCGTATCTGAGGCGTTTCTCGAGCTGTATAAGCTCTGCTGGTGGAAGATTTGAATCTGCTATCATTTCTTCGGCATTAGTTATTGCTTGTTTGATTTCTTCCTCAACAAGCTCCTCTGCAAGATCAACTTCATCGAGAAGTAGGTTGACTTCATTATTTCTTACTCTCGCATAACCGCCACTCACAAACAAATCTAGGTTTTGATTATGATCCATTTCTAAAACTACTTTCCCTTGGTTTAGTTCTGTGATTAAGGACATATGTTCAGGCAAGACCTCAATCTCTCCTTGCGATGAGGGTAAGGTAATACTTTTTACATCAAGATACTCAGATGACTTTCTAGCTGAGTTGATTTTAACAGATAGGTTACTCATTTTTTACTTTGTTCATAATCTGAGATTACCTCATCTATTTCTCCTTTGAGGAAGAAGAAGCTCTCAGGTACTTCGTCTAGTTCTCCCGCTATAATTCTTTCAAAACCTTTGATGGTATTTTCTATTTTTACATATCGTCCAGCTCTCCCTGTAAACTGCTCTGCTACATGGAATGGTTGTGTCAAAAACCTTTGTACTTTTCTAGCTCTAGCAACTACTAGTTTATCCTCAGGAGAAAGCTCGTCAATACCTAGAATTGCAATAATATCTTGCAGTTCTTTATATCTTTGTAAGATAGACTGTACCGCCCTAGCTGTCCTGTAATGCCTGCTCCCAACAATATCTTCAGTTAAAGCGGAAGAGGTACTGTTTAGCGGATCAACTGCCGGGTAGAGACCTTGCTCTGCTAGACTCCTCTCTAATACTATGGTCGAGTCGAGATGAGAAAAGGTTGTAGCTGGTGCTGGATCTGTATAGTCATCTGCTGGTACATAGATCGCTTGAAAAGAAGTAATTGAACCAAATTTAGTAGAGGTAATTCGCTCTTGTAAATAACCTAACTCTTGCGCAAGTGTTGGTTGATAACCAACAGCGGAAGGAACATGACCTAACAGGCTAGATACTTCCGACCCTGCTTGGGTAAAACGAAAAATATTATCAATAAACAGAAGCAAGTCCTTACCTTGTTCATCACGAAAATACTCTGCCATAGTTAATGCACTAAGAGCTACTCTCATACGCACACCGGGTGTTTCGTTCATTTGACCAAAAACTAGTGCTGTTTTATCTATAACTCCAGAATCTTGCATTTCTTTATACAAGCCTGTTCCTTCCCTTGTCCTTTCTCCTACTCCTGCAAATACCGAATATCCACCGTGACTGGTAGCAAGGTTGTATATAAGTTCTTGGATAATAACAGTTTTTCCGACTCCGGCTCCTCCAAATGCTCCTATTTTTCCTCCTTTAATAAAAGGGCATATTAAATCGACAATTTTAACCCCAGTCTCGAACACTTCTGTATCTACAGACTGCTCTAATAGCTCTGGTGGTTGTCTATGAATAGACCATCTTTCTTTAGTTTGAACAGGGTCTTTTCCATCAATTTCTTCACCTAAAACATTAAATATTCTGCCTAGTGTTTCTTCTCCAACAGGAACTGTAATACCCTCATGATGCACCTCTACCTCGACTCCTCTTTTCAGTCCTTCGGTAGCCCCTAGTGCAATAGCTCTTACTGTATTATTTCCAAGATGTTGTTGCACCTCAAGGGTTAGGTTATTACTCGGTATAACAAGAGAAGCATTAATTGCAGGTAAGTTTTGTGAGTTTTCGAAAGCCACATCTACTACAACTCCTCTTACTGCTGATACTTTTCCTAAATTATCTGCCATTGTATTAAATATAACTGCTTAAATATGTTTCTTGAATCTGACTAGTTATCTGAGTTTGTCTTTGTTTGTTGTACTGTAGTTGGTATTGTCTTCGTAAATCAGTAGAGTTTTTGTTTGCTTGTTTCATAGTGACCACCCTAGAAGCATACTCACTACAACTAGCATTTAATAAAATATATATCAGAAAAGCCTCCAAATAATCACCTAATAAATGCTCAAGAATAACTTTAGAGTTTGGTTCGAAACTACTGTTGCTTACTTCTACTAGAGGAAAATCTTCTTTACTTAAAGGTAAAAACTTCTCCGATACTGCTTCTTGTAGAAATGCATTTTGAAATCTCATAAAAACAACATATACTTTTTGGACTTTATTTGGATAATAGTCCAAAATTATTTTTTTTAGTGGGGTAATTTCTTTAATACTAGCTTCTTCAAATGCTCCAGAAAAATGAAAATCTGATTGTATTCTTAGTTCTCTAAAGATATCTAGTGTTTTTGTCTTGACTGAAACATAGTGTAGGTTAACCCCTTCACTCTCCAACCTCTGTGAAAGTCTATATACTTCGGATCTAAGTTGGTGTAAAAGTGGCCCTACCAATCCTTTACCGCTACCGATTACTATCACTAGTGCATCACTGACTTTATCACTGCCTGAGTCAAAAAGAGGCATATCCAAATCAACATCTGTTTGAACACATTCATAGAGAAACTGCTTCATTGTTTCAAGGTAGTTGTTTGCATTGAGCGTGGCTCTTTCGACCTTTTTTAGTTTAACAGAGCTTACCACCTCCATTGCTTTGGTGATTTTGCTGGTGTTTTTAAGACTTCCTATTTTGGTTTTTAGTTCTCTTAAAGCCATTATCCTAGGTATTTTTTAATTATTTTCGTTAACTCCTCTGCCAATTCACCCTCTACTTTTTCTTTCCCTGTATTTAATCGGTCCCAAACTTTGGGATACTTTTCCTTAAATGTAAGAATAACTTGTTTTTTCCATAAAGAAATCTCAGACAAAGGCATTTCGTCGAGGAACCCCTGACTTGCTCCATACATAATTATAATTTGTTCAGGAGCTGGTAGTGGCTGATACTGAGCCTGTTTTACTGCTTCGGTAATATGCTCTCCTCGGACTAGCTGTCCTTTGGTCGCTTCATCTAACTCTGAACCTAGTTGAGCAAATACAGCTAATTCTCTAAATTGTGCCAGGTCAAGCTTAACTTTACCTGCAACACTTTTCATAGTCTTAGTTTGTGCAGCTCCTCCAACTCTAGAGACTGATAGACCTACCGATAATGCAGGTTTCTGACCAGAGTTAAATAAATCCTGATCCAGATAAATCTGTCCGTCCGTGATGGAAATCACATTGGTTGGAATATATGTCGAAAGGTCATTGGCCTGTGTCTCGATAATAGGTAACGCAGTAATAGAGCCTCCACCTAACTCATCAGAGTATTGTAACGCTCTCTCTAAAAGTCTGGAGTGAAGATAAAACACATCACCTGGATAAGCTTCTCTACCTGAGGGTCTTTTCAAAAGTAAAGACATTTGCCTATAAGCATTGGCATGTTTGGTAAGATCATCGAATACCACCAATACATCTTTTCCTTTCTCTGCAAAATACTCTGCAATCGCTGTGCCTGCATAAGGTGCTAAGTATTGCTGTGCAGCGGGATCATTTGCAGTAGCAGTTACAACAACAGTATAACTAATAGCTTCTTTTTCTTTGAGTTTTCTGACCATGTTGGCTACAGAGGACGCCTTTTGGCCAATAGCAACATAAACACAAAAACAATCTCTACCTTTCTGGTTAATAATAGTATCAACTGCTATTGCAGTTTTTCCAGTTTGTCGATCACCAATTATCAACTGTCTTTGACCCCTACCAATAGGAACCAAAGCGTCAACAACTAAAAGTCCTGTCTCTAGTGGTCTTTCTACATCTTTTCTAGCAATAACTCCCTCTGCTCGCTTTTCCATAGGCATCTCTTTGGCTTCGTTGCCATATTCAATCCCAGTACTACTATCTTGTGCTTCTCCAAAAACATTGATAACTCTACCTAGTACATTTTCATCTACCTTAATCTGTGGAGATTTACCTGTAGTAACTACACTTTGACCTTGTTTGATTTTATCTGCGTTGTTTAGTACTACAGCTTGTACTTGATCTTCTTCAAGGTTTAATACTAGAGCTTCCGCATATTTCTTTTCAGAAATTTGGATTTGTATTAATTCCTCTGCTCCAACCGAGCCAAGACCAGAAACTGTAATAACACCCTCATCAATTGAAATAACTTTTCCTGTTTCGTCCATAATAAATGACTTTAACAATTATTCTCCTAGTTTTTGCTTTTTTGCTATTAACTCTCTTACCTCATCAAGCATAGTCTTCGATTTATCTTTAGCAGTAGATATAATCGATTTTGCTTCAGTATTTGCTTGTGAGATTATCTCATCTGCTTGCAACTGCGCATTCTTGAGAAGTTCTTGTTCTTTTTTCTTTGCTTCTACTTCTAGTTCTTTTTTTCTCTCCTCTATTTCTTCTTTGAGTTTTACATTATCTTTGAGGAGTTTTTTCCTTTCCGCAATATTTTTCAATAATGGTGGAACCAAAAACTTGTTAAGTATTAGATAAAGAACCGCAAAAAGAACTAAGTATATTAAAAAGCTTAGTAAATTAAATCCTAATGCCTCCATAATAGATTTTCTTTAATAATTAGACAAAACGAATAATTAGTGCAATGACAAGAGCATAGATAGCGATTGCCTCTGTAAACACAATAGCTAGAATCATAGCAGTTTGGATTTTGGATGTAGCTTCGGGATTTCTTCCTATTGCTTCCATAGCCTTTGAAGCGAGAAGACCTATTCCGATGCCGGGTCCCAAAGCACCCAAACCCATGGCCAATGCCATTGCTATATATTGTAATCCTTGACTATCCATAATTATAAATAATAAATTAGTTAAATAAATAAAAATTAATTAATGATGTTCTATTGCTAAGTTGATAAATACTGCGGTTAACATAAAAAATACTAGGGCTTGAATAGCACCAACGAAAAGCTCCAGACCCAAAAACGGGAGAGTTGCTAACCCAAAAGATATTGCTGTAATGACAATAAGCAAGACCTCCCCTGCAAAGATGTTACCAAAAAGCCTAAATGAAAACGAAACAATTTTCCCGATTTCAGAAATCAACTCCAAGATCCCCACAACAAAGTTTATAGGTCCATTAAAATTAATATATTTTCCTAAATATGCGAGTTTGTTTGTCTTGAAACCAATGATGTTGGTAACTACTACAGATATAAGTGCGAGTGCAATACCTGCCGATAAGTCAGCAGTCGGTGCTCTAAACATATGTTTGAAGCCACCAGCTTTAATCCCTGCAGTTGTAAGATAACATTTGCCTGATAACAAACAACCAAAGCTTGGCTCAGGACTCTTTGCTGACTCAACCTCTAAAGTAGATTCTGAGGCTAGAGACCCACTTGTAGCAACTATGTTATCTCTAGAATCTGAAGCAGAACCAGTAACTTGTGTGTTTTGTGCGTGAGTATCTTCACTTACTACTCCTAGTGAAGAAATCCCGGGTAGTAGAGGAAACCAGTTACTTACAAGTATAAATACAAAAAAAGTAAGTAAGAACGCAAAGTATTTGGTAGCGTTTTTTGTACCCATAATACTCTCAACAAGACCATAAAGTGCACCGACTATCATCTCCAAAAACAGTTCAAAATTGCTTGGTTTTAATGCATTAAGCTTGCCCCCAGCATACACAATCAAAAGCATAGTTGGAATTAGAACTATTAAAGCTGTGTATAAAGAATTAGTCAGAACCCATGAGGAAAAATCAACTAACACCTCCGGCTGAAAACTGATATGTACTTCCATATTTAAAATTGATTAAAAATGATATTATCATACACCTTCACGCATTGGCAATAGATATAGATTATTTCATATATCTTCTAAAAAAAGAGAGAGTAGGACTACCTGGACTTTAACTTACCGCGCTTAGACCACTCACCTTTGATCTTATTACTTCTGTGTTTAGAATACAATCTAAATCAGGCCTTTCGCAATCTCAGGTAATTTTTTGCGTTTTGACCAGATTCTTTCCGTTTTGGTCAGATATTGCTTTCTAAGTCGTAAGTGTTTAGGAGTTACCTCTAAAATTTCATCTTTTGCTAGAAAGAACAAAGCAAATTCAAGGGTTAGTTGTTTTACTGCTTTTAGCTGGATTTGAGTTATTTCTGCCTGGTTTCTACGGACTCCGGACTTAGCTCTTTCTTTGGTTGGATTAACCTCCATATCTTCTTCGTATTTATTGATCCCTACAATCATACCTTCGTATACTTCTACTGCTGGGATAACAAATAACTCTCCTCTCTCCTGAATAGTGTTAAGCGCATATGCAGAAGTTACTCCTGTTTCTGAAGATATCAAAGCACCTCTTCTGAAAAACTCAGTTTTCGGTGTCATTTCTACATACTCTAGCAAAGAGTTATGCATTACCAGATTTCCCTTTGTGTCGGTAAGCAAAATATTTCTTAGCCCCAATAAGTTCGCAGTTAAAATCTTATAATTAAAAAAAGTCCTATTGTTTTCTGTTTCCATAGAAATCATTTCTCCTTTGTGACTATTAACAGTAGTTAATACAACCCCTGCATACTCCTCAGGAACTTCTATGAAAAGCTCCTCTAGTGGCTCCACCTTTACCCCATCAATCTCTTTGATAATAACTTCCGGTCGCCTAACTTGTAACTCAAAATTCTCTCTCCTAAGCTCCTCCAGCAAGATTGATAACTGTAAGTCTCCACGACCCGCAACATAAAACGAGCCCTGATCAGTCTTTTCAATATTTAGAGAAATATTTTGTACAGCTTCCTTCTCCAATCTCTGCTGTAACTGCTTAGCTGTTACGAACTCTCCATCTTTCCCGACAAATGGAGAGGTGTTGGCTTCGATTTTAATACGAACAGAAGGGTCAGAAATTTTAATCACAGGAAGTGGCTCTACCGTATCTGGCTTACAAACAGTAGCGCCAATCGCTCTGGAGTCTATTCCTATCAGCGCTACAATCTCCCCCGCATTAGCACTATCTACCTCTTCAAAACCAAGTCCCTTTTTGATCAATATCTGCTTTACTCTCCCCCGTGCTAGAATCTCTGGTTTTGTACCACCTTCATTTTGCTTCTCACTTCCAGAGCAAGGAGTCGCAACCACAACAGACGAATCTACAGCAACCCCCCCTCTATTAATCTTTCCGATTAAATAATTACCAACATGAGGATCATAATCGACAGAAGTAATTTGCATCTGAAAAGGCTGGTCAAGACTTCCGCTAGGAGCAGGAACATATTCTACAATCTTGTCGAGTAGTGGCTTTATATCAGCTTGTCCCCCCATATCTGTAGGAATCTCCACCCACACCTTCCCGTCTCTAGCAATTGCATAAAATACAGGGAACTCCAACTGCTCATCTTCTGTAGCCAACTGCAAAAACAAGTCTTGTATCCTAGAAAGTGTTTTGTTTACATCAGAAGCAGGTTTATCAATTTTGTTAATCACTACAATTGGTTTTAGCTTAAACTCCAAAGCCTTTTTTAGGACAAACCTAGTTTGAGGCATAGGGCCCTCTTGTGCATCCACAATCACCAGACACCCTTCTGCCATATTCAGGGTTCGTTCGACCTCTCCACCAAAATCTGCATGTCCAGGTGTATCGATTATATTTATATGAAACCCATTGTACTCAACAGAGATATTTTTAGCTTTAATAGTAATTCCCTTTTCTCTCTCCAGATCTCCAGTATCCAAAATCATACTCTGATTCATTTCTTCCTGATTTTCTCTAAATACATGGGATTGTTTGAGAAATGCGTCCACAAGAGTAGTCTTCCCATGGTCCACATGAGCGATAATCGCAATATTTCTGATTTTAGATTGCTCCATAATAAATTTTTAAGCTTAGTGATTGTAACAGGTTATTGGTCTTTATAGTAAGAAATGTATGGATTGGGCATATACAGCCGAATTGGAGTCCGGATTAATTATTTCCAAAAGGACTTTGAGAACCAGACATTATTATAATTATGTCCCTTAATTATATAACAGGCCTATATTATTGCATAGAGAATGTAAAACGGGTAAACTTAGTTTTAAGACGATAATTTAAGCAATTATTGAAATGACAGGACAGAGATTCGTAATATTCGCCAATGCTCGCACCGGAAGCACTTCGCTCGCTAAATTACTTGGCGAGAGCAAAGATGTAAAAATGTCCATTGAACCATTCCACCCCAAATATCCTTCCTGGAATCCACAAGAAAGAAATTATTCTAAATTTATAACTAACAAGGCAACAATTGACGAAGCACTGAATGAATTATTTCAGAAATACACGGCATTAAAAGTCCTGCAATACCAATTCCCTTTTCAAATTTACTTTCAAATGCTCAAAAGACAAGATCTGAAAATTTTATTTTTAACCAGAAAAAGTAAATTCGACACCGCAATATCCGGTCTTGTGGCAGAGCAAACAGCAATCTGGCAAAAAGAAGACCTCGATAGAGTCGGGAAAGGCAAATTTTTCCAGTTAAACCCTGTTCCACCACAAAGATTAGTAGATAAAATAGATTATATTTATGAATTAGAAACTACTTACCGCAAATTTCTTGAAGAAAACCGAACAGGAGACTTCATGGAACTTATTTATGAAAATTTGTTTTCAGAAAGTGAAGAACAAAACAAAAAGATGATGAATGAAATCTGTAGTTTTCTAAAGGTCTCCCTGCCTCCGGGAACAGCAATTTCAAAGTACATGAAAATCTCTAACTCGAAAATCAACTCTGATCTCTACCAGAATCTTCCTAATTATCAAGAGTTACTTCAATATCGAGATTAAGAAGTTAATTAGCAGAAATATATGCTAAATCAGGATCAGGATTACCATCTGGTGTAACAAACACACCATCCACCATAAATAGTTCTCCATCGAGCTTTACGATTAGCCCTCTATAACTTGCAGTTGATAGGTCAAAATGGTCAAAACTTCGATTACCATTATCAACATGCACCATCACGCCATCCGCATAAGGTTTATCCTTGTAGATAGAATACGAATATCCTGCTGCTAAATGAATCCCCAGTGCCTTCTCAGCCAGAACCGCATTAATTTGAGGCCCTCGTATAACTGGATTTGTTCCAATTCCAAGCTCACCGATAAATCGTGCACCTTCATCTTTGGATAGTTCTTCCCTCACCTTTCCAAGTATTTTTGCGTATTCCTCATGGTCCTCCCCATCTATAAGTATTTCTAATTTATCTAAGTCTATTTCATTATCTTTTATTACCCATTTCATACCCTTTAACACTTCTCCGGCAAAGGCAATAGGACCAAATACCGTAAATACACCGTTTACATTATTTGGAGCAGTAAAAATTTCACTTCCGGGCATATTTCTTCTTATGGTTGAATTTGCCCAGTTCACCCTCCCGTCTGTGGAGAAGTTTTCTACATCTATTTCCAGAGAAGTTTCCTGCCAACCTTCGGGAGCATCAGGATTGTGTTGTATAATTTCTAACTTCTTCCCTACTTTCAATTTCTCTATCAAACGACTTTGTTCTGTGTAAACCCTTCCATAGTCTCGATTAATTGCCTGAAAAAACATCTCTAAATATTTTTCATAACTCAACCCTATTATTTTTGCCTCCTCCGGGGTAGGTATCAAGATAACTATCCAATCTTTTGGCCCCCTTAGGTCTCGATTCCTCTGTGCTGCATTTTCATATAACTCACTTAAGTGCTCGCTTATCTCGTTGGCTTTAAGATCAAGAGGAGGAAACCCTCTTAATGCAATCACCTTGTTAGCCCCATCATTTAGATGAATGCCTGCTATATTTTCCACTTCTTGTACAACCAATTCTATAGAGTCTTCACCAAAAGCACCATTATCAATCCTGTTTTGAAGATTCTTTAATTCTTCAGGTATATTCTGTGTCCCATTGTATGCTAGTCTCAATTGAACTCCCCTATCTGCACAAATTTGGGTTAATTTTTGATAAAGAGAAATCCCCCACTCATCACAATTTACTAGAAGTATATCCCCTTCAACTAAATTTAGTGATTGCGGACCTGCTAATTCTTTCGCCATGCGAACAATATAATCTTCTGGGATTCTTAAATCAGTTTCAGGCATATCAGTTTTTAATAAATTTAATAATTTTAATATTATAAGATACTCTCCATCACATATTAACTCAAGCTAGGAATACAAGATACACTCAAAAGTTCTCCGTTCTTATTGTGGTTATATTAAGAATTTCTAAGCTTGCGGAGAATTTGTTATAATTGATAGTTTAATGACAAATTTGGTGATCATAGCTCAGCTGGTTAGAGCGCCTCTCTGTGGCAGAGGAGGTCGTGGGTTCGAATCCCATTGATCACCCCATTTTAGACCTTTAGCAGAAAAAAAGACACTATCAAACGGTTTTTGCAAGGTGTATTCAAGCTTTCCGTGATTTAAGGATAGGTTCTGAAGTGTCAATTGGATAATCTCTCTTTTATCATCAGGTTCAGAACCGATAAATAACTCATAATTTCTGGAAGCTAAGTCCAGTAACAAAGAAGCCGTGATATAGTATACTTCATCTGCTTGTTCTAACCTAGACAATTTGTCTTTGTAATCTTGTTGTTCACTTCTAACCTTCTTTCTAAAATTGTCATATTCATCCTGAGTAATACTACCATCGAGTTTATCTATTTATGCTTGTTCAATTCGAATAGAAAGAAACAAGATAAGATTCCTAGACCTCTCCCATTATCGTATGCAATGAGAATCAATAATATAGTTAACTTTAATTTATATAGTTATGATATAATCAATACTATTATCTAATAACGCACCAAACTTTAATTGTGGATGATTTAAGTGAACAGTCTAGCAATGGACCGGATACTGATGTTGACTCCAACCCAGTTACTAATAACCAAAAACTGGTGGGTGAGGGGATCACGCGTCGACAATTTTTGGGTGATATTTTTACTACTTCTATTGCTCTGTTCACCAAACGCCTTCCCTTTTTTCCCAAAAATACAAGTCCTACTTCTAAACCTCCAATCCAGATAACTCCAGAAGAAAGTGATAATGCTATTGTTGAAAGGCTCTATACACTAGAGACTTGGTCATCCAACGACTTCTTGGAGTATATAAAAGCCACCGGATTCACTCCATTAATGGATATTGATATTCCCTGTCCCAACCCCATTTATGACAAACTTCGGGACTTACATACTGCAGCTCTTAGAGGAAAGGTTATAGACTACAGGAGAGAAATGATGGGGTTGTTCTCAGAAGATAAACACAATAGCGCTTCTCCCCCACCCCAAAAAGAGGAAGTGCCAGGGGGGATCACGCGTAGAGAATTTCTGTACCATACTGGTATAGTTTTGCCTGCTATTGTTGTTCTTGCTGCTCTTGGGCTAAGTACCGCCGGCTGTTCTACTACGACTACCGTCACAGACAATAAGGAACGACTTTTTACAAAAGAAACCCTGGGAACCACAGAAGAAGGGGATATTGATGGTGCAGGGCTTTTGGAAATGGAAACATGGTCACCCGACGACTTTTTGGCCTATATGCACTTCGCCGGGATTGGGGGACTGATGACTTACACGGCTACTGATGCCATACTTAATAGCGACCCCCGTTATGATAACCTTCGAGTCCTACTTGCTGCAGCTAACAATAGAGAAAATAGAAATTATAGAGTCGATATGAATAATATGTTTGACCCTAACGACAACACCATTACTCACGCGTCAGATAACATTATTAGCCCTCAATCTCTAGCAACACCTAAGCAGTTTGGATCTCGGGGTGTCCCCAAACACATAGACACCTGGGCAAAAGTAGAATTCCAAATAGCGACAACTGGGGAAGCCACGGATCCGTTATCAGGAGGAAGAACCATCGAATATTTACCTAGTGAAAAAATACTCACAGGAGTAGATATCTCATCAGGAAACCACCCTATTCGTTTTATAGGAGAACCAAGAAGTTCTAGGCAAGTTGTAATAGAGATCACAAATCCCGCAGGACAGCCAGTTAAGGTATTGGCACCAAGAAATCTTATTTTCCCGAACTTTAATCAAGATAGAGGATATAGGGTTATATTACCAGATGGAACAGAAAAGATATTTACCCACCTCGAGGCAAGACACCCTATAGGCATGGATGATGTACGCAATCTAGTGCAAAGTATCGGGTCTAATGTAGAGGTAGATTATCTTGTCAAAGGTGTCGGGGAAAGAGGTCCCCTGACAATAGGTCTGCGAACTCCCCATAATGGTCAAGTACACGAAATACTTCTTAAGACGGACGAAACAATCCTTACACATTTAAACCAGGGGAATCCTGCCGAAGTTATCAAGCACATCCAAACCCTACCACAGGATAGAGTTATAACTGCATATGATTCCTTTGACAGAATAAATGGTATCTCCGATGAGGCCCTCGCACTACACCGACGAATTAGAGGAGTTTATAGCCTAAACCCTGAAACAATCGTCTATGAAGTATTACCAGATGGTGCATATCTCCGACTACCAGCCGGAGGACCAGGTATCGTAAGGTGGGCTTCACGCTTAGGCGGATTCCTAAGGAAACATCCGACTATGTCTAGAAAAGTCGGGGGAGCACTGGAAAGGATCGCTCAGAATCGAGTAAAACTCAAACTCACCGCTTCAATCGTAGGAGCGGTGTTGGAAGTTATCGCGACCGAGGCTGCTAAAGTTGCACTAGATGTTTACGAGGCAGCAACTATATATGACCAAATCAGAGCAATAGCAGTATACGCTACATCACGCAGTAACGCTTATGGTGAATATATAGCACCGTCTCTGGATAAATACTATCAAGGGTTTTTGATTGATGCAGATATATCCGATCCTGAAACTGGAATGGTACCAGTAAACCAGGCATTCAAGCTTCCCCCATTGATGGGATTACCAACGGATGCTACCGATATAATACCTGGACTTATTTTCTTTAATCTCGAACCTATTGATAAAATTCCCGAGAATTCTGAAAAAAGTATTGGGGAGATACTTAAAGAACAACTAAAACGGACCAATACAATATTGTTTGTTGAAAAACATGTGTATAATCAAGGTGTCGGTGGTCTTAACTTTTTGTACGCACGCCAAAACCACTGGAAAGACCCATATCCACTAGGTTTTCCCTGTATTCCCACCAATTTTGGAGAAAACCCAAAGCATATAGGTGTTTATGTAGACGAATCTGGTGATTTATGTCTATGCATAATTGACTATGCTACCAACTCAGGGCTAGGCGAACGATTAGGGAAAGAGTTTTCTACATTCGTTTCAGTTGCACAGATCCAAGATGTAGTAAATTACTATGGATCCTTCCAACAAACCTTAAAACATATCACTCCTTCCGATATTGATACAAGAACTGGAAACTATGTTATCACTTATAGTATAATCAACAACAACCAAATAGCTATTCAGGTTAACCCAATATAAATAAACCTTATGGAAGAGTTGGACACTATATCACAAGAACCTACAATAGAAGATATTACAGAATTTCTCCTTGCCTATTCAATAGGGGAACCCGACAAAGCACCAGATCTTGCAAGCCAGATTCATGCAGGATTAACCAATATAAAAGTTACGGTAGGTGGTGGAACAGCATTTGCAGAAACAATATCCCTATCAGAAGCGATACGGCTAGAAAAAGAAGGGAACCCACTTTCTATCCATGTCTGGGACATCATTCCTGGCGATACCATCCAAGAAGCACACAATCCATTGCCCTAAAGTCCCCTGCATTCCATCGTCATACCCACCTACCCTCTCCCAAACACTCTGTTCCAAAGACCATTTATGGATTTACTTTTTTCTATCTCCTGACTCGTTCTTCCATAGTTACCCTCCATCAAGGTAGAAATCCATCTGGTTTCATCAAAATCTTCTAGAATTATCTTCAAAAGTACAGTCAAAGGAACGGAAAGGATTGCTCCGATTGGACCAAATAACCATACCCAAAAAATCAAAGACATAATAATAACCAATGCAGATAGTTTATTACCTTTACTTTGGATATACGGATCAAGCACATTCTCTGAAAAGAAGTTGATTATCAATATAGAACCGGTAACAATGCCTGCACCTGCCCAACCGTATTGAACTAAGGCAAGTAGGATTGCCGGAAGAGAAGCAGTAGCCGACCCAATGTAGGGGATAAAAGATAACAAGACCATCAACAATCCCCATAGTAGAGCAAACTCTATATCCATAACAAATAAAATAATGAAAAAGAGTGTACCAGTAAAGAGATTCACTTTGGCTCTACCTACTATATAGATTGTAATACTCTTTGAGAATCTGGATAGTTTTTCCAAGTTCTCGTTTTGCACCTCTCTTTTACCTAGAGGACTCTTTGTAAACGAATCTACTTGAAGCAAAATTAAAATTGAAGACAAAGGCACAAAAATCAATACCGTAAACAAGCTCCCTAAACTACTTAAGATCGGAGCTATCAATCTCCTAATGTTATCAACTGTCGCCACATTTCTAAGTAAATGATTTATATCATCTTCTAGGAAGGTAAAATTAAACAAATATGCAATTTGTGTGTTGATCTTTGTAAGATAGAAGTCTAAATTTCCGGATAACTGAGAAAATGAAATTGATACTATCAGTATTACCCCTGAGAAAAATAGGACTATTGTCCCAATAGTAAGGACAAGGGTTATCCAACTAGCTCTCCCCTCTTTTCTAAAAGTTTTAAATAACGGATAAAGAAGTATGGATAAAAATACCGCCAAAAAGATTGGGGCAACAATATCCCTTGCTATAATTTTGATTCCAATTATGACAATTAACAAGGTAGCAGTCGATACCAGTGTTTTATAAAGATCCCGTGATTTTTTTAAGGAAACCCGGGTGAGCTTGTTGTCAGATGTAGTATTCATATGATTTAATCTTATCAATATTCTGATTTATTTGAATGAGTATACTACAACTTAGCTAAGTAGTTAATTGTTTCCTCATAAAGATTTAATATAGTATGTTCTCTGATACAAAATTATAAAATGGATAGGTTTTGAGCATAATTATTCACTACATATGTTTCAATCAATTCCTAGTTAACCATCATAACCCTCTCAGAGCAAATCTATGAGTGGAATTTATTTTGGTAAACAACTCTAATTCGTGCTATAATCGTGCTGATTCAATTTATCTTATTATTTATATTTATTATGATGCAATTATTAAAGAAGTCTGCTTTTGTAGGTTTAGGTTTAGCTGCCCTTAGCACCTCTACTGTTAAAAGGCTTGGAAACAAAATCGTAGAGGAAAGTAAACTCTCAGAACAGGAGGGTCAAAAATTAGTTCAAGATTTACTTGAGGAGTCAGCAAAGTCCAAAGAGCTTTTACAGAAGAAAATAGAGAAAACAGTCAAAGATTCAATCAATGCTATAGATATTACAACCTCTAAAGATATTGCCTCTATCAATAAAAGACTAGACGAGCTCAGTAAGAGTATCGATAACATTTCAAAGTCGTTAACAGAGAACGAACCGAAAACAAAAGGATCTAAATAATCCTTAGCTAAGGATTATTTAGTAAGAAAATTCGATGTCTTACAAAAAAACCGAGAAATACTCGAAAACATTTGGCTTATCTAGTAGTGTACATCGTAAAAGATACAGAGATGTTATAAAGGTATTGGCTAAATACGGATTAGATGAATTCTTAGCTTCAAAGGAGGGTGCACGAATCCCACTTTTTTACGGAAAACGAAAAAAAGATCTAAAATACACAAACCTTTCCAGACCAAAACGAATTAAACTGGCAATAGAGGAACTCGATGGTGCATATGTAAAATTTGCCCAAATCCTTAGTAATAGACCAGACATACTTCCCGAGGAATATATTAAAGAACTTGAAAGTCTACAAGATAAAATTCCTCCGTTTCCCACAGAAAAAGCAATCGAGATAATTGAGTCTGAGTTAGAAAATAAACTTGACAGACTATTCCTGATGTTTGATGACGAGCCACTTGCTTCTGGCTCCATAGCTCAAATTCACAGAGCTGTATTGTTTGACGGAACTCCAGTAGTAATAAAGGTACAACGACCCGACATAGAGGAAAAATTCAGAATCGATATCGATATCTTAAACCATATTGCACAATATGCTTCTAAAATCCCTGCATTAAAATCTCAGTTTAGATACTCCAACCCCATAAAAGCACTTTCTCATGAAATTTATAAAGAGTTAGATTTTAAAAATGAACTTTCAAATATAAAAAAATTCGAAAAGGACTTTGAGGGCAATGTTGATATTTATATTCCTAGAAGCTATCCAAACTACTCTACAGGAAAGGTATTGACTATGGAATATATACAAGGAATAAAAGTCACAGACTATGAAAAATACGAACAACTCGGGATTAAACCTGCAGATATTGCAAATAAATTAATAGATATTGGTCTAATCCAGTTGTTTGACTTCAGAACATTCCACGCAGATCCACATCCGGGCAATATTTTAATCCTAAAAGACGGTAGAATCTGTCTTCTAGACTTCGGATTGGTAGGAAAAATTTCTTCAAGACAAAGACAGAATATCATTGACCTGATAATCGCCTTCTCTAAAAACGATAGCAAGAAAATTACTCAACTAGTAATTAAATACACTCCAAAAGAAGTATATGTTGATGAGGAAGAACTTCAAAATAAAATATCCGATTTATTGGATAAATATTATGATAAAAATCTAAAAGAGATAAAAATAGGCGAGGTATTGCCTGAAATACTGGCAGTAATATTGGACTACAAAATAAACCTAAACTTCAATGTATATCTATTGATAAAAGCTTTAAGTAGCTATGAAGGTATCGGTAAAAAGATTTCTCCGGAATTTGAACTTGCCCCACATGCACAAAAAGTCAGAGATAGGCTAATCAGAGAACAACTATCTCCTGAAAAAATTATCAAGGGAGCGTATTATTCTGTTACCGATACTGTAGATTTACTTACAAGCCTCCCCGGCGACATAAAAGAGTTATTGACCATACTTCAGGCTGGGAAATTAAAGGCAAATATTAGTGTATTGGACCTAAGAGAAACCATAGACTATGTATTTGGAAGACTTGATAGAGTAGTAAATCGGGTTGTCATGGCAATTATCCTGGCGGCAATAATTATGGGATCATCTATTATTTTGAGAACAGCACCAAACTTGGATTCAAGAATTATTTTTGTATCTGCGACAGTTGGATTTGTACTTTCCCTAATTATGGCATTTATACTCTTGATCTCGATAATTCGAAATAAAGGCGTATAATACTCACCACAAAGAAAGTGATCTTACTCTTTACTCCTTTCCTAAATTGATTGAGTTATCTTCTCTCCACTATGACCAAACCTACTTTAAGAGGAATCTTCATCCCTATTATCAACATAAACTTTTCTCTTTTAAGATACTGTGCTGAAAATCAGATACTTATATTATGATTATTCAAAGTTGTAACAGGAACGCAACTCTCGAAGGACAGGATATGTTTGATACACAATACCCAAAATTTAGAAACAGAAATAAAATCAAAAGATTAAACCTAGAACCTGCCGTACAGGTGTTTCTTTTATGCGGTCTATATTCATAAATCTACCCAGTTTTTTAAGATTCTATGCAACTCTTCTGCTCCAAATATTTGCTTGCCCTCATCCAACGGCAAGCTTTTTGGAAAAAATAAAAATGGGTGATTTTGTTCTCCGCCCAGTCCACCGTGAGAACCTACCAGTTCTTCAAATGCTGCGACTTCGTTTGTTTGCGGGTTAAACATACTCATCACGAGTATATCCGGGGCATTTTTGAATTCCATAGATCGTGAAAGCTTTTTGGATGCATAAGGACCAAAATCTACTAAGGGGTCTTCGCCTGTAACTTTTGAGGTCGTTAAATTATGAGTTCCGTTCCTACCAATAATTATATTTCCTTTTGCAGAAGACACCCCGACAAACCCGATTCCCTCGTGGTGGGAAAGAGCAGGTATTAGTTTAGGATAAAGCATATTTATCTTTTCGAGTGGAAGCTTGTTTTTATGATGAGTAAAATAAATCAGTCCTAGATTTCCAGAGGCGAGTACTACCAAATCTTTCTCTATTTCTTTTGCATCCTCGACACCAGACTGTCTACTTTTTACTAATTTATTTCTAGAGATAATTTTTTGTACCAATCTGTTTTTGGCATCATCTTCCTCATTTGCTACCTGAAACAGAAGGCCGTTCACCCTACTTATTCCTTCTTCTCCATTATCTTTCTCTACATAGACTTGTGCTTTTTTCCCAACCTGCTCTTTCACAAATTCTTCCAAAGTTTGCCCGTATCTCTGATAAAAAGTAGCACCCTGACTCTGACCGTGATCAGAAAGCACAATTATATTGTATTTACGAGGAGCAAATTCCAAAGCCCTTTCTATCCGGGAAAACTGCTTATCCAGCTGAGTTAGAGTTTTTAGTGCTTCAGATCTCTCAATCCCTGCATGATGTGCGATTTCATCATAAGAAATAAAGGTAGCATAAGCGACAGGCGAACCCGTCAAGATGTTGCCTATGGTTGTGTTTATCGCCATATCTCGCATAATTATAGCGGTAACTGCTCTAATAAATGGGTACTTCCAAAGTCGTGTATTGAGCCGTGGCTCAACTTCAAATCTTCTTTGATAAGATATATCTTTTACCTCAGCAATAATATCCACTATAGAAAGTAGAATAGACCTAGAAAAGTTGTACGGATTAAGGAAATAATAATACAATCCACCTTGATTCCTGACCGTTCCTTTTTCCAGCAGTTTGCTTGCTGTAAGCACATTGTGAGATGCATTGCCTGAAAACATGTTATTGATACTTGCCCCGCCTTGCAACAACCCCTCTTTCTCGTCGAAGCCACTTTCTAAAGATCGTGTGTTTTTTAGACTAAACATTGTGAAAACCTTTTGGGTTTTACGGTCAAACCATCGAAATGCAGGCATTTCACTGTTACTTCCATGTAAAATCCCTGCCTGGGAAGGAGGAGTTGAAGAAGCCAAATCAGTTTCCCAGGATACAAGTTTGTGGCTAGTGCGAAGCCATTTCGCCATTGTTGGCATATAGCCATTACGGATTGCTCTAGCAAAAATTTCTTTGGATAAACCATCAATCTCCAAAAAAATAGTCCCCGGCTTCGAGCTTTCTTCACTTGTCTGATTATTGTTTCTATTTTGTATTTCCTTTTTCTGGTGTTTCTTTACGACATTTCTATAAAATGAGTCTGCATCATCAATCGCAAAAATAGCATTGAAAAGTGAATTTATGCCTGCTAAACATATTGATAAGACTATTGCTGAAGAAAGGCTTTTGACTTCAACTCCAGAAACTATACTGGTTGCCAAAAGTATTAAAATTCCATTTAAAATTAACGAAAAAACACCAAGTGTAAGTACAGTCACAGGTAAAGAGATACGAATCAAAACAGGTCGGACAAAAGAATTTATTAATGCGAGCAAAACACTATAAATCGTTGCGGCAAAAAGGCTCTCTATATAAAACCCACGCATAAGCATAGCGACAATTATAATAGAGACAAGGTCGAGAAAAAAAATTAGGAAAACTCTTTGCATTTTTAGAAATATAAATGAAGACAAATTGAAAGGAATTATATCATTTCGGTCTATTATAATTAACTCTCCAAACTCAATAAAAGTGCCCCATCAAGATACTACTTTACTCATACCTCAGTGCGTCTAGTGCAGATATTCTTGTAGCCCTTCTGGAAGGATAGAGACCTGTTAGTATTCCTGTAGTGATAGCAACAAAAAGTATACCTAATATTGACAATATAGGAATAGAAGCTATTTGGATAGACTCATATCCCCTTGCTATCGCAACTGAGGAGATAATCGTAGAAACAAATGATCCTCCTGCAATACCGATAAATATCCCTAGTAATCCTCCTCCTAAACCGAGTAGTATCGACTCGGTCAAAAACAGTTCTTTTACCTCCATACTTTTCATACCCATCACTTTGAGTAGTCCAACCTCCCTGGTACGCTCCAGAAGTGATACCGTAAGCGTGTTAAACATACCAAACGATGCTACAGCCAAAGCAACTAGTCCAACCACAGTTAATACAACTCGTATATTTCTAAAGGTATTCTCGATTTGAGTAATAGTATCTAATACCGACTCGGTTCTATATCCCAGTATATCTACCTTTTGTCTTACTTCACCTACTTGATCTTGAGAAGATGTAAGTATACGAGCCTGAGTGTATGAGTCCACCCCAAGCTCTTTTACATCCGCGATCGGGATATAGATAACCGGAATATCAAAATTTGAAACAATACCTGTAATCACATAGGTTACAGGATAACTTTCTAGATCTACTCCTTCATCAGATATTTCTTGAGTAGCAATCAAAGTTACTTCAAAGGGCTTATTTAGTGAATCTTCTACACTCAAAGAGAAAATATCTAAAAAAGCAGTATTTACTATAGCTTGTTGGGTATTGTTTTGTTTAATCATAACCTTCTTTACCCCTTTGTTCTCTAACACAGGGATATCACTCTCCCCTTTCACCGCCGGGATTTGTGCAATATCAGGGTTTGAGAAAAACTCTCCTTTGAGTAAACTCAAGTCTGAATGGTTCAAATAATCTTTTTCTATACCATAAGCTACAATATCTGTTTCAGAACCTTGTAAATTCACCTTTCCGGCTGTGGCAATAACTGGAAAAACCTTCTCCACCCCATTTATGTTTGCTATGTCAACCACTGTTTTATCGTTAATTTTGACATTTTGACTAATAGAGGAATAGGCATCGAGAGATCTAAGTTGATCTAGTTTTGAGAAGTTTTTCAAAACCACTCGTTCCAGGCCGAAGCCGATAGAAACGAGAAAAACAGTAAATGCTACACCCAACGCAACACCACCAATCGTAACATATGTTCTGGTTTTTTTGGCTAATAAGTTTTTGACTGATAAGTCGACCATATCGGCAAAATTAAACCCTTCCCCTCTCCTCGAAAAAACTAGATTTATAAATTTATAATAGATATTAGAGATTGTGTACTTAAACCTATGTATAAACTGAGGCCATAGCTTGAAATCGAGTATTTTGTAGATGACCCGATAGATTAAAGAAAGAATTACAAAAAACAAAATTAACAGTATATAAAAACCATCTACAAAAGCTCTTAAAGATTTAACCTCTTTTTTAATATAATTTCTGAAACTCATAGATCGGATTTTTTGCTTAAATCTATCTTTTCTAGACAATTCCTCATATACTACTGGTACTGAGTTTTCCTCTGATTCATATAGTTTTTCTGCTTCAATATTTTGAGTAATAATCTTCTTTTTTAATTTCTCAATACTATCTTTTTCCTTAGAGTTGTTGATTTCCTCAAACACTTTTCCATCCAGTATTCTAATAATCCTATCTGCATACTCTATATATTCTAAGTCATGGGTAACCATAACTACTGTTTTACCTTCTTTGACCAACCCCGAAAGCAACTGAACTAGCTTTCTACCACTTTTGAAATCGAGGTTACCGGTAGGCTCGTCTGCTACGATTATATCCGGCTCGGTTACAAGTGCCCTTGCTAGGCCTATTTTTTGTTGTTGTCCAGAGGATAATTCAGTTGGATGGAAATTACTCCACCCAGTCATACCAAACATCTCCAGCTTTTCTTTTGCTCTTGTTAATACCTGATATTTAGGGAGATTCTTTAGAGATAGTGGAAATGCGACATTTTCTACAACATTTAGTGCCTTTATCCAGTTGGCTTGTTGATGCACCATTCCAATGTATTCTTTCCTTAACTGTGCGATATAGTCTTGAGTTTGGTTATGTATTGGTTCTCCTTTGAAATACACTTCCCCAGTTGAAGGTGGCTCTAGTCCTAGTATGAGATTTAGCAAGGTGGATTTACCAGAGCCTGATGGACCAAGTATTATGATTAGTTCACCTGGGTAAATATTGAGAGAAATACCTCGTAACACTCTAATCTCCTGTGTTTTCACATGGAAGTTTTTTGTAACATTTTTAATTTCTATTAAAGGTTTTTTCTCCACAATACACACTTAATTGTAAGAATATATATTAAACATATTTATAAGTTTTTAAGCAAATTCACTCATAATTATCGTATAAACCCGAATGCCTCAGTTAATCTAGAAATAATAATATCTAAAGGATTTTCACTCAACTGTGCAGATATTGTTACTATATTCTTCCCTACTGCTTGATTCCCTGCTGAATCTTTGGATAATACCCTCAAATGATACACACTACTTGGTCGTAAGTTATTGATTATTATTAAATGATTAAACGATGAGTTATCATCAACTAGCGTTTTTTGAGTATATTCTCCAGATGATCCCTCTCCATACTCTATCTGACTTGTTGCCGACTCATCTGTATCCCAGCTTATTATCAATTGTGCTTGATTTTGAGGAGTCCCACTATCACTCATTCTTGTCTCAACCTTAACATTACTAATTACAGGAGGTCTTGAGTCTTCATCTGTCGTAAATTGGTACTCTTCCGAAACGGCTTCGTTACCCAATGTATCCCTTCCCGATACTATCATAATATATTTCATATTAGCTTGAAGCCCTGTGAGTGTCAATAGATGGTCTGTCCTAGGCTCAAGATCAATCTGATCACGCTTCTGTTCGGGGTTATCCTGTGGATGAACTCTAATTAATGAACTAATAGGTACATTCGATTTCCAGAGTATATCGACAGTAGGTTGAGAAGTATTTTTTACTTCTTCGATTTGAATATCTTGGATTCTTGGGAAAGGCAGAGTTGAGAATTGATGATTTTCAAAATATGAATAAGTATTACTATCAACATCTCTAAGATTAAACTTGAAATTATATTGACTACCTTCTGTAAGATTAGTTAATTGTGTAGTATAGGTAGATTCTGTTAAGGATGTGGAAACCACTTTTACACCACCATACCCTTCAGTCAATCCATAAAGTATTGAGGCATCGATAGAGTTAATTACCTTGAAATTTATCACAACCGAGTTAGTTGTAATATTTGAAACTGTCACATTGGAAACACGCGGAGGAGGGAGTGTTGCGAATGTTTTCTCTTCACTAACCCCGGTATTTCCATCTACATCTGTCCACTTCGCTCTAAAGTAATACGTAGTCCCAGGTTCGAGATTATTCAAAGGGATCGTGTGCGCTGCAAGTTGATTGCTATTCGCAACTTCAGCTTCGAAATATTTCCCACTCTCAAGACCGTACTCTATGCTAGAGTCACTAGCTCTGTCAGTTACCCAGCTTATCACTGCCTTCCTTGTTGTGAAGCTTACTACCTCCGGTGCGGAGAGTAACTCTGCTGGTGTTGTGTACTTTCCGGTTGGAAGTCTTCCTACCGTTCCTGAACTTGCTGAACAATTGTTTGCACTGTCACATGCTTTAATACAATACGAGTAATTCTGTTGTTCTAGATCGGGATCTATGTACGAGGTACTTGTACTTGATCCCATCTTTGTGAATGCAGAGAATCCTCCACTACATGATGTCGCTGTTGTGCTTCGATATATATTGTAGTATGAGATACCTGCTCCTACACTATTAGGTCTATCCCACGACAAGACTAGCCTCCAATTCTCTGTTGCTTTCACTGAAATATCTGCTACATCTAAATTTTGTGGCATTCCTGGTGCTGTTCCTGAGTATGTAAAGCTTACACTTGCTCCTGGTTCTGAGTATGTTGCATAGTTAATGTTCCCTGCTTCATCTTTGGCTACTACATACATTGTGTTTGTTCCAGGTTGTGTTGCAAATGCATCTGACGCCAGTTCTGTTACTCCAGCCTGTGTAAATGTACAGGTATTCTCTGATGGTATTGTATTTACTGCATAACAATATGTCATCCCACTTGCTGATCCTGTAAATGTTGTCGGTGCATCCCAATTAAACGTGTAGGCATTCTCTTCACTATCTAACGGGTTCACTACAAGATTTCTTACTGGTGAGGGTGCTACTGTGTTTAACTTCAGAAGTCCTTTTACATAGTCTTCTGGGTTTGTGTAGTTCCCTACATTGTCTACTGATCTGAAATAGATCAGGTTGTTTCCTTCTTCTAATTCTGGATAATCATAGGTTTCATCAGTTACGTATGATCCATCGTTTACTAATAGATCGTTTGAATCTTGTGTTCCTGTATGCAAGTCTCCATACCATATTCCTGTATCACCTATTCGATATTGTAGTCCAGCCAATCCTGAATCTACATCGTCTGCTCCTCCTACTCCTACTGGCCAAGTGATGACTACATCTTTGCTTGAGAGGAAGTTGGCTGGTAAGGATATGTAGAAAGGTGCTGTTGGTGGAGTATTGTCATATTTAAATGAGATTACATCTTTCCATGTCCCGTCCGCTCCTGTGTAGATATTCCCTGCCAAGTCCACTGCTTTTACTGAGAAGAAGTATTCTTTCCCTGAGACTAGATTTAGTCCAGATACTGTACTAATGTTAAACGTATCTCCTACCACTATGTATGGACAATAGTTCTGGGCTATTCCGTCGTCTTTGCCTGCCAATACTCCTGCTACATTCTGAGGGTTCAATCCATGTGAGGAATCTTGATCTGCTTCATCTAGTGATACACAGTATCCTAAGATTCCGTTCCCATTATCGTCATCACTTCCCTCCGTCCAGGTTATTGTTGCTTCATCTTTGTACCAATCTCCGCTCTGTGCTAGTCCGGATATCTCAATCTCTGTTGCATTGGCATCTGGAGGTAATTGATCTGAAGGGACAAACGCTATACTGATGTCTTCGAATACTGGGGTTGAAGCTCCGCTTGGTTGTAGTGTTACTTGATACTGGATATATCTATCTCCATCATCTACACAGTTGTTTGCAGAAATGTCAGTTCCGCTTGTTATGGCAGTACATGTTCCCCATGCGGTTGCTCCGCTCATGTTACTGGCATTGTCTGTTCGAACCTTCACCGCTACAGTTCCTGTTCCTGAGTTTGTGTATGATAGCAGTCCCCAGTCCATTGCTACTCCCGAGTCCAAGATGTTTGATTCTAGTGTCGCCGAATTCTGATATTTGAGTTCCTCCGAGGAAAAACTCGAACTTGGTTCAGTTGTAAGCCAATTTCTAACTCTTACATTATCAATCGTATAATCTCCAGAATAGAGCATCCAAGCAATATGAAGATTTGATTCTGTAGAATATGAACTTGTATAGTTTGTTGTAAAGTTTTGTCCACCATCAGTACTTTTTTCATAATAAGCACCTCCTACCTGACGCATTCTTATCCTAATTTTGTAATCCAAATCTTTTGTCCAAGTACCGGAAAGATTTCCCCTAAGATTTCCATCTTCATATAGTGGGCCTATACAATTGGTAGAACAGAAACCATCACCTTGATTGTAGTATCCGTAAACAAGATTTGTGTAGCTCGCCCCTGCTCCATCATCTTTCCATCCAAACATGAATGCATCATAAGGGGAATAGTCACTTGACCATCGTAGGTCATATTCTAGTGATTTGTCTCCTCTGGTAAAACTAGGAACTGAGTAAATTGCTGTATCCCAGTTACCTGACCCGCTACCATAAATAAAACTTAACTTATTGTTGCTCTCGGACATTTTTCCTCTAGGATCAACTTCTGTCCATTTAGTCAGGTCAAATGAATTGTCATCGAAATCATCAAAAAACGTGAAAGTATTTACTCCACTTGATGCACTTGTTGCAGATCCATTGCCATAATACATATATATTGTTGTATCACCAGCACCAGCCAACGTATCGACTTCCACCCATATTACAGATGAAGTACTATCTACTTTGCTTTCTATCCAATAATCCAAGACAGTTCCACCTGAATTCGTGAATCTTAAATCATCAAAATCTGCTTGCATATCAGCATCGTAGGTCACAGGGATTTTTACTTGGTAGTTACTTTGAACAGCGAGTGTATTGGTAATTGTAATTGGTTTTCTTCTTGACCAACCCGATAGACTGCCTGACCATCCGCTTGTTTGAGCCATGGAGATACTATTTGCTACATCGGTATTCATCTCTGTCTTTGAAAGATAGGTGTTAACAGACCCGGTGACTACAGCTGAGTCCTGTCCACCATTCCAATCCGTTTGCGTCCAAGGAGAACTTGCCGCGAGTACACTGCCTTCTCTATTCTCTCCAATATAGTTCAAACCAAACAATGCAGGTACTAAAGTTAAAATAAATAGTTTAATTATTTTGTCTTTCTTATTGTTAATCTGCATTAATACTATCTAATAAAACCGAATGCTTCAGTTAGTCTTGAGATGATAATATCCAAAGGATTCTCACTCAACTGTGCCGATATCGTTACAATATTTCTCCCTACTGCTTCATTCCCTACAGAATCTTTCGACAATACCCTTAGATGATATACACTGCTCGGTCTTAGGTTATTAATTATTATTAAATGATTAAACGACGCGTTATCATCTACTAATGTCTTTTGCGTATATTCTCCTGTTGATCCTTCTCCATACTCAACCTGGCTTGTTGCAGCTTCATCTGTATCCCAGCTTACTATTAATTGTGCTTGATTTAACGATGCTCCATCAGTACTCATTCTTGTTTCCACTTTAATGTTACTAATCACGGGAGGCCTTGAATCTTCATCTGTTGTAAATTGGTATTCATCAGAGACAGCCTCGTTTCCCAATGCGTCCCTTCCTGATACTATTAGGCCGTATTTTGTATTAGCATTCAAACCAACGATTTCCATATTATGATCTATTTTTAACTCTAGATCAATTTGATCTCTTTTTTGTTCTGGGTTATCCAATGGATAATACTTGAGGATAGTCGAGACAGGAATATTTGAACTCCATAGAATATTTACAGTTGGTTGGGCTGTATTCTTTACCTCTTCAATCTGAATATTTTGTATTGACGGGAAAGGTAATGTAGTAAAACGATGATTCTCTATACTATCGTAATCATTTCCCTCTACATCTTGTAATATAAATTTATAATTGTACATAGAATCTTCAACGAGATTATTGAGCCTAATGATGTATTGTGATTCAGAACTCGATGTCAAAATAGACTCTACACCACCATATGAAGTCGACTGCCCATACAAGATATCAACGCTTGTTGCTGATTTTACAGTAAATATTATCTGAGCAGAATTTGTCCTTATATCACTTGTTTTTACCTCAACAACTTGGGGAGGAGGTAGAGTAGCAAAAGTCTTTTCTTCACTTACTCCGGTATTGCCATCAATATCTGTCCATTTTGCCCTGTAATAGTAGGTTGTACCTGGTTGGAGGTTGTTTAGACTAATCGTATGATTGGCTAGTTGTGTGCTATTACTTACCTCCTCTGTGAAGTATTCTCCAGATTTTGTTCCATATTCAATACTAGAATCACTAACCCTATCTGTAACCCAGCTTATCACTGCCTTCCTCGTAGTAAAGCTCACAACCTCAGGTGCTGATAATAGCTCCGCTGGTGTCGTATATTTTCCTGTCGGTAACTTCCCTATTGTCCCTGAGCTTGCTGAACAGTTGTTTGCACTATCACACGCTTTGATACAGTAATAGTAGTTCTTCTGCTCTAAGTCAGGATCTATATATGATGTACTTGTACTTGACCCTATCTTGGAAAACCCTGACAGTCCTCCACTACACGATGTGTTAGTAATACTTCGATAAATATTGTAATACGATATCCCTGCTCCTACATTGGTCGGTTTATCCCACGATAGTACTAATCTCCAGTTTGCTGTAGATTTTACTGATATATCTGCAACATCTAGGTTTTGTGGTATACCAGGTGCTGTCCCAGAGTAGGTAAAGCTTACACTTGCTCCAGGTTCTGAGTATGTCGCATAGTTGATATTGCCTGCTTCATCTCTTGCTACTATGTACATTGTGTTTGTACCTGGTTGGGTTGCAAAGGCATCTGCACTCAGCTGGGTAACTCCTGCTTGTGTAAATGTACAGGTACTCTCTGATGGTATTGTATTGATAGCATAACAGTAAGTCATCCCTGATGATGATCCTGTATATGTTACTGGTAGATCCCACTCAAAAGAATATGCGTTTGTCTCGCTATTAGTCGGAGAGACTGATAGATTCCTCACAGGGGATGGAGCTACAGTATTTAACTTAATTACTCCCTTTACATAGTTTTCTGATGAAGTTGTATTACCTACATTATCTATTGCTCGGAAATATACTAGGTTGTTTCCTTCTAAAAGAACAGGGTAATCGTAAGTCTCGTCTGTTACATATGAGCCATCATTTACTAGTAAGTCGTTTATGTCTTGTGTACCGGTATGTAGATCTCCATACCATATACCGCTCTCTCCTATCCTATACTGCAATCCTGCAACTCCTGAGTCTAGGTCATCTGCTCCTCCTACTCCTACTGGCCAAGTGATGACTACATCTTTGCTTGAGAGGAAGTTGGCTGGTAAGGATATGTAGAAAGGTGCTGTTGGTGGAGTATTGTCATATCTAAAAGAGATTACATCTTTCCATGTTTCATCTATACCTGTGTAAATATTTCCTGCTAAATCTACTGCTTTTATGGAGAAGAAGTATTCTTTTCCTGAGACTAAGTTTAGTGATGGTATGGTTGATATGTCAAAGCTATTTCCTCTCACGATAAACGGACAATAGTTTTGAGATACTCCATCGTCTTTACCTGTTAGTACACCTGCTACATTTTGAGGATTGAGTCCGTGAGAAGATCCCTGATCTGCTTCATCTAGAGATATACAATATCCTAACAAGCCGTTTCCATCATCATCATCGCTTCCCTCACTCCAAGTGATTGTAGCTTCATCTTTGTACCAGTCTCCGCTTTGTGCGAGTCCTGATATTTCAAACAAGCTTGCGTTGACATCTGGGGGGACACTATCTGAAGGTACAAATGCGATATTAATATCTTCAAATATTGGAGTTGAGGCTCCGCTTGATTGTAAAGTCACAAGGTATTGGATATATCTATCACCATCATTTACACAGTTGTTTGTAGATATATCTGTTCCGCTTGTTATGGCTGTACAGCTTCCCCAAGATGTCGCATCGCTTAGATTGCTGTTATTCCCTGTCCTTACTTTAACAGCAGTAGTACCACTTCCAGAACTAGAGTATGTCAATAGTCCCCAATCCATTGCTACTCCTGAATCGAAAATGTTACTGGTGAGTGTGCCACTACTTGTATACTTACTCTCTGCTGATCCAAATGTGTTGAAATCATCGGTTTCTGAGTGATAGGAAGCTGAGATCCAAGCTGCACTTCTGGCAACATTTGAGATACGGACTTCGTCGATTGTACCGCCAAACCATTGACCAGAACTAGATCCATCACCCCATCCACCAATGCCAAAATTTGTAGTATTACACGCAGTTCCGCTTACAGTATTTGAATTAACAGTTCCACCATCTCCATAAACATAGTGTGTTGTACCCGATCTTACAGAAGAAATACGATGCCATTGTCCATCTGTCAAGGTCACAAATACTCCGAATGGATCACTTGCTTCCATCACCCCTCCGCCCCATGAATTACTTGAGTTAGAATTCCTACCAAACCAAAAACAATTTATATAACTCTTATCAGCTAATCTTTCATATTGTGTAGTAGTACCATCGTCTTTGAACCAAATTTCGACAGAAAAATCATTTAAAGTGTCGTTTATGGATGTAGAAATCCTGGATTGACCTTGAGTGAAAGTTTGTGCGCCAGCAATTTGTCCGTTTGCGGTATAGTTTGGTTGATTTGATGATTGTTTTGTTCCGTCTTTATTGTTTCCCGTCGAATCCTGTACTGTGGTCGAAGAGGAGTCGCTGTTGTGCCATACACCTAAATAATTCGAGTCCCACACACTATTCGCACTCTGCCCATCACTTGCACCAGGGTTGCCATAGTAGGCATAGATGTAGTCGGTATTGGAGTTGATGTCAATGGAGGGTACTTTGACCCAGATATATGATGTACCAGATTCGTCCCACTTCTCTATCTCGTATGAAAGAGCTGTTGTTCCGTCTGAATCTGTAAACCTTATATCCTCTCCTGCGTCTTTGGTGTTTGAGTAATCTATGTTTGATGAAGTGAGTTTGACAAGAACAGGAAAGTCGGTAAGAGCTTCAGAGGTTACTCCAAGATTAGCTGTGGTGTTGTCAAAAGTGATCTTCCTTCTATAGCTCCAGCTTGCGTTGTACCACCCACTTGCAGTATCTAGGCTAAATTGTCCGGAAGTAGCAGTATCTATGCTTGACTCTGATTCGTAGGTAGTAACTGTAGAGTTTACAGTTCCACTTGCAGTCCCCCCACTCCAGTCGGTCTGAGCCCAGGGAGAGCTTGCAGATAATACAGAACCTACTCTATGATCTTTTACGAAATATACGCTACCAACCAGCACAATCCAACCGACTAATACCAAGATTCTCAGCCTAAATAAAGACAATTTCATTGTAAAATAAACAGAGTTTATATAAACCTAATCTAGCATATTTCATAAAAGCTAACAATAGAGTAATTTTAAGAGACAGTTGGGAGGGGACTGCGAAGAGAAAATAATGAGGAAAAACTTCGTATATATAGAAGATAAATAATCAAAATCTCACCAAACAATATTTGTGTTATAATTCTTTTACTAATTGATAGAAACAACATCGGGTTTTTTAGGACGAACGAGTAAAATTACTTCTGCACTAGCATATCTCCTCATAAACCTGTCTGCTTCAAGCAGGTTATTTCTCTAAATTACTAATAGTTAAAATTATTAATATACATAATGTACACACAACGCTTTGGGCAGTTTAGTCACGGTCGCAGATCACCTCGCACCCGCTTTGTTCGCAACAACAGAAGAGTACGATCCAAAGGGATAAACCCCGATATGTTTATAAACAAAATCACTGTCAAACCAGAAGATGAAGTCTATAAACCACAACACACATTTCAGGACTTTGATATAAAATCCGAGATTAAAACAAATCTTAGATATAGAGGGTTTCATAATCCTATGCCTATTCAAGACAAATCAATTCCTATACTACTAGAAGGAAAAGACCTCATTGGTATAGCAAATACGGGAACAGGGAAAACCCTGGCATTTCTAGTACCTATGTTACACAAAGTTATGATATCCCCTAGTGAAAAGGTTTTAATCATTGCTCCGACACGAGAACTTGCCACACAAATAGAGGAAGACCTACACGCAATAAGCTACAAAACAAGGATCAACAAAGTCGTTTGTATAGGCGGGACCAATATTAACTCACAGGTATACAAGCTAAGAAATCACTATCACTTTGTAGTCGGAACACCCGGAAGGCTTTTAGATTTAGAAAAGCGAAAAGCTCTTGATTTCTCTAAATTCTCTAATATTGTACTTGATGAAGTTGATCGTATGTTTGATATGGGATTTGTAGATGATATTAGGTTTATTCTAAGCCAGCTTCCACAAACCAGACAATCACTTTTTTTCTCTGCAACTCTGGATAACAAAATAGAGAGCCTTATAAAATCATATTCTCATAATCCCGTAACTATATCTGTTAAAACCAGAGAAACAACAGATAGAGTAGATCAGGATATTATCCGTGTAGCAGGTGGTAGTAAAATAGAAATCCTCCACGATCTTCTAATCAAGCCCGAGTTTGAGAAAGTGTTAATCTTTGGTCGCACCAAAATAGGCGTACACAGACTATCACAAGACTTGCAAAACCGTGGGTTTAAAGCAGAATCAATTCACGGAGATAAAACACAATATCAAAGACAGAGGTCTCTAAAAAACTTCAAGGATAACAAAGTCAATATACTTGTAGCTACCGATGTAGCAGCAAGAGGACTAGATATACCCAATGTCTCACATGTTATTAACTTTGAAGTACCAGAAAACTATACGGATTATATTCATCGAATAGGCAGAACTGGTAGAGGAAATAAAATTGGAAAGGCGCTAACTTTTGTTTGAGGTGCGGGAAAGTGGTGCACCAGTCAGGACTCGAACCTGAAACCTACTGCTTAGAAGGCAGTTGCTCTATCCATTGAGCTACTGGTGCTACTCTAGACTTACTTAAACAATACTGATTTTATCACAATACTAAGTATTTTATAATATTGCTCTGCAAAGCAAAGTAAAAACAAGAGGTAATCCAATATAATCACCCGTACTGCTCAACCTTTCTTACTTTAGAAATATGAGTATCCATACTAAATTATCAAATACTACCAAAACAGACTTAGAGATTTTTATCCACGATTTGGCAACTCCTATCACAAGTATTGATCTAAGCTTAAACTTACTACAAAACCAAATAACTCCCAAACATAAATATGCTGATATTACCCTGTCTCGTGCGCTCAATTCACTAAGTCAACTAAACGGGATAATCGCCCAAAAACGAAACCATCTACAAACCCAAGATATTCGAGAATATATAAATATCTATGAGGAAATTCTATCTCTAAAAACCTTTTATCTCCCTCTACTAGAGAGGTATTCTATAATCCTGGAAATCAACTCTCCTTGCGAAATTTCTTTGTATATAAACAAGTATAAATTTCGACAAGTAATCGATAACCTTATAAATAACTCAATAGATGCATTATCTCTTACTAGACGAAAGAAAAAAATAATTCTATTATCTATTATAGATAATACAGAAGGTGTTACCCTTACTATCTACGATAATGGTTGTGGGATAAGTCAAAGATTAATTCAAAAAGTGTTTGATCTTAATTTCTCTACAAAAACCAACCACTCTGGTATTGGGTTATGGTTAATCACACAAACTATCACAACTGAGTTTGGAGGACAAATTGAGCTCAAATCCAAGCTCAATAAATACACAGAAATCACATTAACTTTACCTAAAAAATCTAGTAGTAAATAACTTTCCTCTGTCATAACCAAACTACCACTATTATTTTACTTTGTAGACAATACACAACATGGTTTATGTATTCGGAACAACTACCCTTGATAGAGATTAGCTAAAACACCTATACTGTTAAAATATATCCAAATCCGTGTACCGTTTTGATAAACTCTGTGTCTTTTTTAATACCAATTTTCCTGCGAATATTCGATATATAACAATCTATGGTATTACTAGTAAGGTCGGTTTTATCTCCCCAGACATTGATTAGAAGCCGTTCTCGAGAGATTGTATAGTTGCGGTTAAGCAAAAGATACTGCATAAGCTTTAATTCTCTTTTGGTAAGTACAACAGAGTTATTACAATACTTCAAAGTTCCGCTCTCTGCATGAAGTTCAAGGTTTTTGATTTTAATGATTTCGGCTTTTGTTACTGGAGGTCGTGTCAGCAACCTAAAAACTCTAGCTTCAAGCTCTAAAAAAGAAAACGGCTTAATTAGATAATCATCTGCTCCGTTTTTGATACTTCTGGCAATATTTTCTGGTTCATACCTACCTGTTAACATCAGGATAGGTATTTCAATATTGGTATGTCTAAGGCTAGAAATAATACTATCACCATTTAATATCGGTAGAGTATAGTCTATGATTATAACTTCATATATGTTTCGCAGTGCAAGACGAAGCCCCTTTTGACCATCCGAGATTATCGTAGAAGTAAGTCCTCTATCCAAAAAATAATTTCTAATAGTCAAAGCAAGATTTAAATCATCTTCGATTATCAATAAATTTTTCATAGTATTATGTTAAAATCTAAATTCTACATTTAAGCCATAGTTATAAGTTGGACTTATGAAAGTCAAACAGAGGTTACAGTTTTTGCTACTTTCTTTCTCTATTGTGAGTTTCTTTCTTTTGATATTTCTTTTTTTCGTTGCTAGCCGAAATGATAATCCCGAATCTGTCCAAAACTCCAGGCAGTTAAACTCACTTAAAGTTAGTAATGAGCAAATCAGCTTTTTCCTCGATACCAACAACAATCAAACCAAGGATAACGAAGAAGAATTATGCGAACAATGTGCTACAAAGCAAATACTCCTAGAAGTCAACTCCAGAGAAGGACGAAAACTTATAGTAAAAGAAATCGCAGAAAATGGCTTACTACAGATACGATCAACAGAACTTATTTCTCTTTGGGGATATTTGCCTGATGAAAAACTAGTTATACCCGTACATACATTTTCTTCCGATATGGCGGGAACAGACATATTTATCCCTGTAATTAAACTAACCTATGAACTAATTGGAGAAAACGCTAATATCAGTAGTATATCTGCATCCAAACTATCTCAAAATAACTACCAGATTGAGTTCGAGTTCAACACACTTATCCCCGCACTAAACAACTTCGTGAATTCAGACTCCCCGATTTGGTTTCTCTACTATCCAAGTAACGACCAGATAGATAAATATTACCTATCCCCTGCTACTGTAAATACTCAGGGTACATCAAAAAGTAATGCCAAAACCTACTGGCATTTTACAGAAGAACATACCAACCTGGAAAGTATTGATAATTATAGATTACTAATCCCAAGTATCTAACTACCCAAAAATAGTAGTATTAAGGGGTGGTTAATGTCCAAATACTTGCTGTGTAAACAACAGATATTATAATCTCAAGTATAGGATACTTACTTATTTTCTCTCCTAAATTGAGTTTTAGATAATTATAGGCGGTTATAGCTAGTAAAATTTGAGCTAAAAACAAAACTGTAAGCAAGCTAAAGTTAAAAAATCTAAAATTATAATTTATCTCAAAAGGAAGAATCTCGTCAGCTAATATAAGAACTGTAGCCACTAACCTCATCAGAAAAAACAAAATTACAGCAACATAGATTTGATTAGAGAGAAACACCTTAATATTCAAAGGCGTTTTATACAAACGCATAAATACTATTATAAATCCATTAAGCCCCACGACAAAGAATAAATACGCTAGCCATAGAGTGTAGTTGATCAACCCTACTTGTTTAATAATCTCTGTATTTGATAAATCGGTAGCTCTTAGATAGCTTGATATAAAATACATCACGAAAGTAAGTATAGAGATCAAAAAAACCATAATGATAAGGCGCTTCAAACTCACAGGAAAATTTCTTATAGAGAAGGAATTATAGTTATAAAAAAATTCAAATTGTTTTAAGTAACCCTTTTCACTACCTTTTTGTGGAAACTTAAAACCCGACCTACTTGGCTTGCGAATTGTAATTTGCATAAGAAAAAACCTAATAATTGATAGATTGGTAAATTAAAGATAGAATGTATAGTACCCTTCTGTCAATTATTTTTGAAATGCCCAGGAAAACCATCCTTAAGAGATTTGGTATAACAAAAAGATACGAAAACCTAATACTTATCCCAGTAGGTACAGTAGTTTTACTTATATTCTGTGTGTTACTTTTTGGGTTTGGACTAGATAAACAATTTATGGCCGGAACAGCATTCGGATATATTGTAGATAACTTAGCGAACGCCGTATTTTACGATGTATTATGTTTCGAAGTCGATTGTGTGTCGTCATCTAAATACGGTTATTTTAAGTTAGAAAATATACCGGTTGGAGAAAAACAAATCTCAATATCATCACAACAACATAACGATATTCATCAGAAAATCTTTTTATCCAAAGGGGAAAACCCACTCAACCTATCTCTAACACCTGCAGAATTAGCTAGTGGGATAATCACACTAACTAGCACTAAGCAGGATATCTTCACTGATAGTCTAAAAGTAACGCTCGACGACAAATATCTTACTCCTGAAATTACGGAGAACAAACAAGAAGCGGAAATCCGGCTGTTTGATATAAAAGCCGGGAAATATAAATTAAAACTAACTTCTGATTACTATATGGATCAAGATATCGATATAGTTTTTGAACCAAATATCCAAAACGCCTTTCCAATCGTACTGGCTCCAGCTACCGCACTTCGTATCACTACCCTAAACTGGCTAGATAGCTCTCCTCTGGGGCAGGTAACTATCAGTATTGATAGCGAGGTAATAGGAGAGACTAATACACAAGGAGTTCTCTTAATGCCTGAAATTTCAATCTTAACTCAAGAAATAAAATTAAAAAAAGATGGATATATCCAAAAAATACTACCTTTAGAAAACCTTTTACCACAGGAGACTTTAGAGGCTACTACTCAACTAATACCTGATAGGCAAATCGCTTACACAAGACAAAACACACTGGGAAATCAAATTGTGATTAGCAATTATGATGGAAGTAATCTAAAACAACTTACTACAACAGGCAATAACTACGAACCCTGGATAGATAGAGTTAACCAAAGGGTTTATTTTAGGAAAGAGAATGAAAACTCCAGAGACTCTATACAGTTTAGTGATTATTTTGGAGAAGATACAAAAGTACTCTCAAACGAAGATTTACCAAAAAGGCTAGAGGATATTGTTGATTATAAAAATGATATCCGTTTTTATATAGAGGAGATAAATCCTGAAACTAAAAGACTAATGTCTTCTAAACTTGATGATAGTTCACAAAAAGAGCTATTGCTGATCGAAAACCAAGAAATAAATAATCTCATAAATACGAGAAACCCCAACCTTTTAATCTACGGACTTAAAAATACAGACGAACAGATACTAAAACCAGAAGGCGTGTATGCAACCACACTACGGTTTAATCGTACTTCAAAGCTACTTGATAGTTCTATTCGTACTGCTATACCACAAGCTATATCCGATGATAACAAATACCTAGCATTGACTATTGATAATGATATATTTCTCTATACATTTGCAGATAAAAGTATGGTACGGCTCACCTCTGATAATCAAGTAAAAACAGAAGTACTGTTTGTACCCAAGCAAGCCCAAATTAGCTATATTCAAAACAAGGAAGATACTACGCCTCTAATGTTAATAAATATCTTGAATAGAGATATATCTCAAATTAGTCCATCTAACACGCCAATTTCCTCTTATCGTTGGGAAGATATAGATATCTTTAGTTATATATCTGAGGATCACCTATATATAGTATCCCTCAAAAACAAAGAGTTTCCTCAACTAGTAACAAATTCAGTCTCTTATTAAACTTGATTTTATTTCTCTATACAAAACTGGACTACCTGAGTAGTCCAGTTAATTAACTCTTATACAAAGCTATGATTATTGGTTAAGAATCCGTCTCCCTCTTTTCTCTTTGATAAATAATCTACCTACATAAATATGTCCCTTGAAGATTATAAACATAACTCCTAGGAGTACAGCTACAACCGGAACTATAATCCTGTTAGTATTATCACCAAGTATCCCGGTAGCAGGTAGGCATAATACATTTACGGTTTCAGTACTTCGTCCGACCTCTACTCCATCTTGCTCTACTACAACAGTATTCTCAAATTCTCCAAAATCTGCACTTTGTACATTAACTACATATGTAAATGTTTTCGTCCCATTTGGTTCTAGACTTACATCTGACCAAGTAATTTCATTACTACCAGCGTCATAAATCCCACCTGCTGATATGGAACTAATTACTAACATATCTCCATCTATTCCATCATCTAAACTCTCAGTAACATCTAGGACTCGACTATCAGCAGTCGGATTTGTCAATGTAATAGAGTAAGTCACGGTGGAAGAGACATCAGTTTGACAAACCATAGACACATTCCTAGCTATAACAATATTTCCTGGGACTACAACCTTGGAAGGATCCTGGTCTGTTACTACTTCATCTGTATCTACAGACTTCCCTGATACCTCCGCAATATTGACAAAACTCGATTGTACTTTATCAAGAGTACATTCATATGAAACGGATTCTCCTACAGGAAGCACTAACGGGTTCGTAATATCCTTTCCACATAGTGGAGCCAATTCATCTGTGACTTTGACTTCCTTTAGGCCAACTGCTCCTACATTTGTAACTGTTATATAGAATACTGCACTCTCTCCTTTTTCCACAGTCTGTGTATCTTCTGCTATTGAGTGATCTTCCTGTTCTGATTTCTCAATCCTAATCGCAGGAGTACCGGCTATGGTAACAACACTATCGTCATCATCACTTACCTGTGTTCCGCCCTCTACTGGATCTGCCACAACCGTTGCTATATTTTTAAACGACTCTGTAACTCCTGACCTCTGACAACTATAACTAACACTTTTTCCCACTTCTAACACACCTACAGGTGGAGTAGTCAAATCAGTGGTAGAAATATTTCTAGCACAACCTGGTGCCATAGCATCAGTTACTACGACATTTTTCAAATCGACTTCTCCTGTATTAGTAACTTTGATATGAAATACGGCAGTACCTGTATTTGGGATAATCTGGAAGTCCTTGGCATTTGCATGGTCTGCTATTTCAGATTTTATAATCTGGATAGAAGGATTCATTTTATAGTATCCTGCATCCCAATCATTGTCTGTCTGCCCAGCTTCTAAGGTTATTAGTGTTGTCTTTCCAGTTTTAGGATCCGCGTCGCTATCTTTATCATCTGGTCCAAGATTGACTCCTGTTCTAGAGAACCCAGAAATATTTGCAAATACCAAATAATACTTCCCTGCACTAATATTTCTAAAAGAATATTTTCCTTCTTGATCTGAAGTAGTAGTTAAGAGTGGACTTGTTCCGTTCTCACTAAACAAATCAACTTTTACACCCTCTAACCCGAGTTCTCCAACATCTTGTTTCCCATTTCTGTTTGAGTCAATCCACACAAAATCTCCCAAATTAGCCTTTAGTGGCTCCGGTGTCGGTGAAGGAGTAAGTGTAGGAGTAGCAGTAGGTGTCATAGTTGGAGTAGGACTAGGTGTTGGGGTAGGTGTGTTACTAGGTATTGGTGTATCAGAAACTGCGTTCCATATGACTCGTACACGGTATTTATGAGAACCATTACAAATTAGGTCATTTCTTTTTGTCCCATTTTGGGTATGACACAATACCTCTGGTGGTCCGTCCATTCCCGTAAATTTAAGGTTTATTGTTAAGTTATTACCATTAACTGCCGTATCCCAGTCTCCTGTAATACTTTTCCCAGGCTTTGGAAACCAGGTAGAATCATCAGTGTCAACAACATGAGGTAAATTAAATGGTCCGGGCGGAAAGCCTAAATCCGTAAGTTCTTTGATTTCATTTGTACATTTCGCTTGTTCAGTCCAATCACCAATATCACTCATAGTAATTGTTTTATTTAACCCCGGGACACTAACCTCATGCGTTTCGTTTACCTGTATGATACAATCTGCTCCACTCCATCCCCACTGCGCTTCAATCTTAACTGTACCTTTCTTAAAACCAGATGGAGCGATAAATGTTTCCGTAGAAGAAGGTTGTTGTTTCCAAATATCTTTTGCACGCCACTCTGAAACAACCTGCTCAACTGCTGCATCAGAATCCTCAGGAGCTACTTCTTTCTTTTGGAATAAAAATACCCCGACAATAATAACTACCAATACAAACAGCCCCAATACCGCTGTCATTATTAGTATTTTCGTGCGTTTATCAAAGTTTGTATTCATAAGTATCACTACTATTAAAATAGATATTTATACTAATCTAACACAAGCAGACTATGATGTTAAATCTTTTAAGAAGAAAATTAGGTAGTTTTCAAAACTGAGGCACAATGAGTTTTTAGAGGGGAGTTTATAAAAACATATTCTCCATAATATCCTTTAATACACTCTAGGACTGACTCCCAGTCAACAGCACGACCATCAGATAGTGTAGCTATTTCTGTTCGGGATATATTTTCTTCAAATATTATAAATTTATCTGCAAAGCCTTGTTTTTTAACCTCATAATCAGTGTACCCATCACCAATCATAACAGTAACTCCTTTTAAGTCTAGAGTACCTACAACATCCGCCTTTCCACCACTTTGTGCCAAAGGATTTTTACGGTCAAATCCTACAATTGATCCATCATTACTATAAATAAACTCATTTGCTAATAGATTCTCCTCAACCAATCCCATATCTTTAATAATTGGCAAGATCCACTCTCTAAAACCACCTGAAATTATATAAATATTTTCTGCATTCTCTTTGAAGAAAGTACTGTTACGAAGTATTGATTCTGTAATATTCCCCCTTAGTAAACTAACTAACTCATTTAAGTGTTTTTTATTTGGGCTAAATAGCATTAGTCTTTCTTCTAAAGATTCTTGAAAACTGATTTTCCCAGTCATCCCCAGGTTAGTAATAGCACATATTTGGTTTATAAGATCATCTCTGCGAGGGTTGTTTTTTAATGAAATCTCAGCAAGCTCCTCTAACCCTTCAAGCTTCACAAGGGTACTATCAAAATCGATTATTAGATTTATGTTTACTAATTTCATTTTTGCAGGAAAACAAAGGGCAATATAGCAAAATATTGGAGAGATGGAAATGGTTCCATATCTATCACATAAACTTCCAACCCAGCACACTTTCCTGTAAACTATTATCAACAAACTACTTTTTACAAATATATATTATGGCAACACTTGGAGAAATTTTATTGATAGCACTTATGTCCGGCACAATTTCTGCAATTCTTATGTATGCATATAGATCACGCAAAATCAGAAGAAAAGACTTCAAACCAGAAGATAGTGCAAAAAACCGCAAACCCGATGTAACTATTGGACTTTAATTTAGGGATATCCAAATATTGGCGTTTATATGCCAACAGGTTATAATTGCAAAGAATTAATCACATAAGTTGAAAAAATTTTCCACTTATCAAATTATTTTATTAGTTATACTCGTACTAGGAGCAGTTTTGCGTTTCTACAATCTCGACTGGGGAGATGGACATTTCTTCCATCCCGATGAACGAAATATTGGTATGGCAGTAGCTAATATCAACCCTAAAAACGGAGATTTTAATCCAAACTTTTTTGCTTATGGGAGCTTTCCTATTTATATGATATATTTTTTCTCCAAAGGGAACTTTGAACTATCTCTACTAACAGGTCGTTTTCTTAGTGCAGTATTTTCTACAATCAGCCTCGCTTTGATATATCTCATAACCAAACAACTTCTAGTAGCAATGATTGCTAAGGGAAGACTATCTTTATCTAATACACAAAGTATAGAAAAATACGCAATTCTTGCCGTAGCAATATCAGCATTTTCCCCGGGCCTAATTCAGTTTGCTCACTTTACTACATTTGAATCATTTCTAACTTTCGAGTATTTACTGTTTGTTTATTTTGGAGCTAAATTAATTTACAAACCAAGCTGGACTACCTATCTACTTTTAGGAGTAGTTACTGGCCTAGCTATCGGAACCAAAATCGTAAGTCTGTTCTTACTTGCAATCTTTATATTAATCCATTTGATTGTGGTATTAGGAAGAAGGTCTATTGTTCAAAATAACAAACGGTTTATCATAGAACTACCATTTAAGTTACTAAGTC
>CAYQRB010000002.1:0-68254 GCA_964420145.1 uncultured Candidatus Saccharibacteria bacterium | reverse complement strand
TCTCGGTTTGTTTAGTAGACCCCAAAAAGTTTATTGCAAATTGTTTGCGATAATTATCACGAATTTTTTTGCGTTCCTGCTTTGCTTTTCCGTTTTGCAAGTCTCGTAGCTCAATTATCTTTTTGGCATAATTCTCAATTTCAGCATATTTAATTAATGACGGTACAAATAATGAAAACTCACGCTTACTAATGCCGACTGGGTTATTCCCGCACTCTGCCTCAATTTTATTAACTTCTCTTATCAATTTAAGAGTTGCTACAAAAGGTACAACATCATAATCACCATTATCAGCAAAATCGTTATTTGCTGGGTTTGGTATCTGCCACTTAATAAACGATTTGAGGAAAACATCGCCAGAATCTTTTTCACTGGCTATAAGTTTTTTACCAAGTTTCGTAATCTTAACTATACCATTGTCAATAATCACAAAGCCAAACTTTGTTAGAGGGTTTAACGATTGACGACCACGCATTGCGAAGTCGGTATAGTTTTTTAATCTAATAATTTCGTTTATTGTTTCATCATCAATTCTACTGTCTGTATCATTGATAATACTTATAATACTTGGAGTTAGTCTGTTGTAGAATTGCGTATTACCAAAACCATACAAGCGATTTTTGATTAAAAGTTTTTGATAACTTTCTTGATTTGAATTGTCCCAAGTTGTATTTTCAAGTGGTTTTAGAGCAACCAAAAAATCACGCAGTCGCTCTGGGTTTCTAACAGTTGTTGTAATTGACCACGCTTTCAGCATGGCCTCATTATGCCATAAAAATCAGTAATTTGTAATAAGTACCTCTATTGTCTTATTGTTCTTTGCACTGGAGTGATAATTCGAGTTTTTATAATGATAATCTAATTTATGAACATTATATTTATATTTTTCTGCCCAATTTTTCATTATTTCATTAACATTGCCTTTGTGTTCCAAGACATTGGACAAGGCAAAGCGAATGCCTTTTCTGTCTAACTTTGCAAGTAATGCATATAAGTCTTTTTCATCTTTTTCTGTCCAGCCCCTCATTTCGTTATAACTAGCAAGACCTAACAGATACGGTGGGTCAAGATAGATAAAATCGTTTTTTACTAATGACATTTTTTCAACATCACGGAAATCACAACTTTTGAATACTATTTTTTTCTCGTTTGATATTTGATTAAAGGCGGCGATATTCTTTCTTGAACTGCCGTTATAATCTCGTTTGCCAACTGGCAAGTTAAAATCGCCCTTTGAATTAAATCTAATCTGATTGTTGAAAGAATACAGAATAAGCACTAGCAATAAATCAATTCTAGTTTTTTCTTTATTAAATTCATTGCGAAGTTTTAAGAAAGCTTCTTTATTGTATTGACCTAATCCCGACGAACTATCAACGCCATAATGGTCGTAGCCTTTGATATAACTCTGGCTTAATCCAAAATCATCTATGATATCAAGTACTTTTTGGTTCAAATTCTCAAAATTATCATTTTGAATGAGTTTTAGTAGATTTACTACATAGCGATTTTTTTCAATGCAGATTATATTTCGTGCGGTTGCATTTATACCGACATTTGCACCGCCTGAGAATACATCATAAAAAGTTTTAATATCATTCGGGAACAATTTTGTTATTTGTGGCAAAAGTTTATGTTTTCCACCAGTGTAATTAAGCGGTGATTTAACAAAACCACTTTGAACAGGATTATTTTTTGACGCAATTATTTTACTATTTGCTTTTGTCTCAACATCTATTTTGCATAAAAATATGCGTTCTTTTAAGTCGTCCTTGTTTGATTTACCAGTGGTAAATTGTTTAAAATCTGTTTCATAAATCTGAACTTCTCCTCGCCGTTTTAGTGCCGATAAAATTTCGTGGTCGCTTATTCGTGATTGTGATCGGGCGTTGCCCGATGTCCCCATATCGTTATAAGACACGAGGATATATTTTGCACTAATGTTGTCTATCAAATCACTAAAGGCAACGCCAGCCGATTTCATATTGTATTTACTTTTAATATGAGAGCGGTTAATTTTTTTGGCTACACCAAAAACTTTTTCTTTTTTCCAAGTAGTTATGTTTTCTAGTAAATGATATGCATCAGAGTATTGGCGTGAATTATATGGTGGGTCAATATAAACAACATCTGCTTTAATTTTCTTTACCAATTCATTCGCATCATTTTTGTAGATTTCAGCAGTGAACTGCGAGTTTGTTATATCAAGAGGCAGTAAAAATAATTTTTTGCTCGGAATATCAATTTTTCTGTATGCATCATAATGCCCGACTGTATTGGCAATTCTATCAAGAGCGTATATAAGTGATGTGAGTAGATACGATTTCTCTCTATGTGTGATTATTCTTTCTTCAAATAACTTTTCGATGTCATCTCTAATAATTCCTATCCTTTTTGCATTTTCTGCATCAAAGTAGGTATTTGAAAAGTTTTTTGAAAAATAATTTTCGTCATATTGCTTAACTTCAATATCGTTATAATATTTTAATCTTTCCTTTAATTTTTGTTCTCTGATTTCGTCTTCACCAAAAAAGGCAGAGTAGATATGAGAGTTTGAATCTAAAATGTCATTAACAATGATTTTTGAGCGATTATGGAAATGATTAGCAACAGTTCCAGTTCCAGCAAAGATATCAGCAAAAGAATCAAACTCTATCTTTTCTTGCTCAATGATATTATCAATAAATGAAAGTAGCCTGGTTTTAGAGCCAAGATAACGCCTTTGAGTTATACAAACCTTTTTATTTCCAAAATATGCATCGTCCATATTTAAATAGTAGCATAACTTTTATATTTTGTGTAAATTAGGTAGAGTTTTTGCCGAAGGCAACACCCGAAGTGTGTGGTGGGGTATCACACTTCGGAGTTGGGTCGCTTCCGACCCCAAAAACAAACAAATAAAACAGGTTGTTACCTTTAAGAAATTAGAAAATCAGCGGGTGTAAAAACAGGAAAGTTGAGAATTTTGTTTTAATTTCTATAATGGTGGGTGCTGAGGGAGTCGAACCCCCGACCTACTCGGTGTAAACGAGTCGCTCTAACCAGCTGAGCTAAGCACCCTAATAAACTTCTCTGGTAATCGAAACTTTAAATATAATCTGGTGCCGAGGGACAGACTTGAACTGTCGACACCCCGCTCTTCAGGCGGGTGCTCTACCAACTGAGCTACCTCGGCATTTTACAAAGAACAAAATATCCATCGTGTATGGAATGCGTTATTATAACAAAGGTTTACCAAAAATACACCCAAATTCCAAACAAGGTACAAATACTAGAGAAAAGCCAAAATCGCATAACAACTTTTTCTTCAGACCAACCCATCATTTCAAAATGATGATGTAGTGGGGCCATTTTAAATAATCTTCTTCCAAACAGTCTTCTTACAATCCCTTGTAGTAGGGTACTTGATACCTCTACCACAAAAGGAAAACAAATTATAAATATCAGTAATGGCTTACCTAAAATGATCCCAACTATTGCCAATAGACCACCTAAAGAATATGTTCCTATATCTCCCATCTGCACCCTCGCAGGAGGAATATTGAAATAAAGATATGTGATTAGACCACCAATAACAGTAGCTACTAATATGGCAATACTAGTGTTGTTTTCAAAATAAGCTATAGCTAAAAAGCCTATATAAGCATTTAACAACATTCCAGCAGAAAGACCATCCAATCCGTCAGAGAAATTCACTGCATTAATAAGACCTAGAAAGATTATAAGTAGTAACGGTATTATTAATATCCCTATTGAAATAACCCCTAAAAGAGGGAACTGAATAGTATCTGGCTCGGGAACTACTCGTACAAACCACAATATGAAAATTAGTGCAGTAGAGATTTGAAAAAAGATTCGTTCATGTGCAAACAATCCCTTTCCCGGATTAGATTCAAATATATGCATAACTCGTTGGAATACTATCCACGGTAGTGCAAAAACAAGCTTAACCCTGGTTAGGGATTGTTTATGTACCTGTATTAGCTTCATTGTTCTACTAAGGGTTCGAACCTTTCGTTTCTGTCCAAACAAATTTAATATATCATCAAATCCCCCAATAATAGCCAGGGTAACAAAAAGTAGTATGGGGACAGCTGTTAATTTATTAAAATTTAAGATCAAGTTTAAAATTATAACAGTTAGTATCACTATTAACCCTCCCATAATTGGGGTTCCTACTTTGTGTTTTCGAGATTCTATTAAAACAGAAAAATCAACATCTAAATTTCGCACAATTTTAAATTTATACAAGAAACTAATAATTGGGAAAGCCAGCAGAAAAGAAAGCAAGACCGCCAGAATAATAACTGTTATGATTAACTCTATGTTCATAATTGGTGTTTTTGACCTTTATAAGTATAATGGTATCAGATTTATTTCCTTACAGCTATGATAAAAAAACTGATAACCCCTTTACAAACTATCTTAATACAAAAAAAGATGTGTCCTGGTTGTACTCAAAGTTTGGGAAAAGCAAAAATAATTGATAAAAAGATAGACGGAACTGAGATTAAAGAGTGTCAATGTGGTAGGATTTTTGTTCACGATAAAAAACTTGATATTTTTAGAAGAGCACTTATTGAAGAAGTCTCAAAGTGATTGAACCACTAGTTGTTTCCAAAGTTTTACAAAACCTCCCGGTTAGTCCTGGCTGTTATCTATACAAAGACCAGAAAGGTAAAGTTATCTATGTTGGAAAAGCTAAAAATCTACACAAACGAGTGAGTAGCTATTTTATAAAAAAACAAAGAGATCCTCATCTACGCATACTAGTAGAGAATATTTTTCAAATAGAGCATATTGTTACCGATTCTGAGCTAGAAGCTTTTATCTTAGAAACCAACCTTATTAAAAAATATAGACCTAAATATAATCGTGATTTAAAAGATGACAAAAACTATATATGGATAATGATAGACAAAAGTGAAGACTTTCCAAGTCCTCTAGTAGTTCGAAATAAAAAAAAGAAAAACGCAATCTATCTTGGCCCTTATCATTACACTATGCCTGTTAAAAATATACTATCCAGGCTTCGTAAAGTATATCCATATAGGACATGTAACCGCATCATCAAAGAAATAAAAGACCCAAAGACAGGAAAACTAAAAACAGTGTCATCCGACCCACAACCATGTCTGTATTACCAACTTGGACTCTGTCCTGGTCCCTGTGCTGGTTACATCTCGAAAAAAAATTATTATAAAAATATTAAAGGAATTATTGATTTTTTCACAAAAGACCACCAACAAATAATGGTGAATCTAAGAGCTGAAATGGAAGAATATTCTAAAAACCTTGATTATGAAAATGCAGGAAGGATAAGAAATAAAATTAAAGATATTGAATATATTAAACAACGAGTTACGGTGGAATCGGTTGAAACTGATGAAACTTCTTTTTTAGAACAGAAGACAGAAAGATCTAAGCGTGCATTAACTCAAATAATTGCAAAACTACCACAGTTTGGTTTGAAATTAAAAAAAGATTTTAAAATCGAGTGTTTTGATATTTCTAATATACAAGGGACAAATGCAGTCGCTTCAATGGTTGTGTTTGTAGATGGAATCCCTCAAAACAACTTATATCGCAAGTTCAAGATTAAAACAAAAGATACCCCCGATGATTTTGCAATGATGAGTGAAGTTCTAGCACGAAGATTTTTGCATAAAGATAAAAGAGATGATATTAGTTTTAGTGTAAGACCAGATCTCATTATTGTAGATGGTGGAAAAGGTCAACTTGGATCCGCCTATAGGGTTTTACTAAATTTAGACATAGATATTGCAATCATCGGTTTGGCAAAAAGAAATGAAGATATTTTTACAATAAAAGATAATCAAGGTGAGCTGGGTTTTTCACAGAAAAAACTACAATATGGTTCTGAAGGCTTATTTTTAATACAAAGGATCAGAGATGAATCTCATCGGTTTGCTATCAATTATCATCGGAAACTCCGCTCCTATGGACAAACATCTTCAATTCTAGATGATATTCCAGGTATTGGGAGTGTTTCTAAAAAGCGTCTCTTACAGGCTTTTGGTAATATCGAAGGAGTTAAAAAAGCAACTGATGAGGAACTTCGTACTGTTATAAAAAACAAAAAAAGCCTTGAGAATTTACGCAAAATTCTTAATTAGAAAATATAAAGTGTTAACGATTTATAAGCATATACTTGGTGGATCTTCCTCTACCATCAACTTTTAAGAGCTTTTTTGTCACCAGGTCATTTAAATCCCTAAAGGCTGTCATAGTCGACACATCCATAACTTGTACATAATCTTCCCGTTTAACGGTAGGGATTGTTTGTAAGTATTTCAATATTTTTAGTTGTCGTTTATTTAAGTCAAGAAAAGTTTTTTTCGAAGAAGTACCGTCCAAAGCAATTGATTTTACATCTTCCATAAGTGATAGAAGCTCACTATGCAGTGCGTCGGTAAAAGACTCAATCCAAACAGTAATATCATTTTGGTTTTCTATATTGATTTTTTCGATTATAGCCATAAAGTTTGAGTTATGAGTATCAAATAAGCGGAAAACAGATAAGTAGTCATTACTTGAATATCCATATTTTTTGAAAAGGAAATCAACAGCAGAGATAATTGTGAATTTATTTAAATAAGAAAAAGGTGCGAGCTGGATCAGTCTAAATATGAGAGCAGAAACTCTAATCAAAACATAAACCCTTTGTGCTGAAATCTTATACCAATCAAATGCTGATTTTAGTTCATCTTGAAGTGTTAATGGTTCAATAGTCCTGTCGGTAAGCTTTACCCAATCGTTCCATTGCGTATCTTCTATAAGTTGTGGGTTTCTAAATTTGACATCCCAAACTTCCTTCCAGTTAGATAAAAGGATTTTGTTAATATGTAAAAGAATACTGGAGTCAATATCAATATACTCATCTTGGAGACTAGACCTTATAAACTCATGAGAATTGCGTAAATTATTAAGAAGAATATTATTTATATTTTCCTGATTGTAGAGTTTTCCTTCACTGATTTTCTCTGCGTCATTGAGAGAAAGATTATAAGAAATCATATGAGCAAAATGAAAAATGTTTAATACTTTTGTATTTGCCTTTAACTTTAAGCTTTGTGTTGTAGAAATTTCTAGTAATTCTATACTTACCAAGAGTTTTTCGATTTTCACTATATTGGTAAGCACTTTATTATTTATTGTGAATTGAGGATTAAACATCTTACAAATTGTTAAAATTATAACTTAAGACAGCTAGAGGAGAGACTCGAACTCTCAACCTATGGTTTACGATACCATTGCTCTACCATTGAGCTACCCTAGCAGGAAACTTCTGGGGATGTTACATATATGATACAAAAAGTTCTTGTGTAATAGCAAATAAAAAAGCCCAAGATAATGGACTCTTTTATTTAAAAACAACATTTACTTTACTTTTCTTCTTCTAATAGTGTTAAGGTAAAATTTCCATTGCCATCACTAGAAGCAATTTCATATTCAATTCCACAAAACTCACACTCTACAACATCACCAACCGATAGATTTTCATCAAGTTTAGAGTTGTTTTTACACTCCGCACATGTATATGATTGACCTTGAGTTATAATATTTAAATCCATAAATAATTGTCTAATAATTAAAATTAATCTACTCTATTATAGTAGATAATCTAACGATAATTATACTACCTTGTAACAAAATTTCTTATGAACACATTTTGGCATAACTATCCTGAGATTAGAAAGGAATACCAGATCAACTTTGGACAGGGAAATACACCTACTCACACAATTTCTAATGATAATTATACTGCGATTATCAAAGACGAAACTCGTAACCCAACTGGATCATTTAAAGATAGGGGGTTATCTTACCAAATTGCGAGGCATCTACAAGATGGTAAAACAAAATTTGCAATTTCGTCTTCAGGTAATGCTGCAATCTCTGCATCCTTTATTGCCAAACTATACAAACTAAAGCTATGTGTTTTTGTAAGTGACTCTATTCACCAAGAAAAACTAAATCGTATAAACGACATTATAAAAGGAACTCAAAATATCACATTATCAAAAAGCCCTAAACCTAGATCAGATCTTATAAAGTTTTTAAGCAATAATCCCGATTTTACTAGTTTGAGAGGTTCTACTGATGAATACGCACCACAAGGATACAAAAGTATCGCATATGAAATTATCAAAAGTAGTCAACATACTGATGCAATCTTTATCCCCACTAGTAGTGGAACAAGTGCACTGGGCATAGCCTCAGGTTTTTCAGAGTTAAACATACCAGTACAAATACATATTTGCCAGACTGAAAAAGTTTACTCAATAGCAAAGGTTTTTGATTCCAGTTTTCAATCCTTAAACTCTAGTTTGGCAGATGCAATTACTGATAAAGTAGCACATAGAAAAAGAAAGATAGTAGAGGTTATAAATCAAAGCCACGGTTCTGGATGGGTAATTTCTGACACTGAACTGATAGAAGCAAAATCTAAAATAAGCTCTTATGATATCGGAGAGTATAGTTATAACTCCATACTTGCTTATTCAGGACTTCAAAAAGCTTTACAAGCAGGGTATAGTTTTACAAATCCAATCTTATTATTTAGTGGATTATGATAGAACTTCTTTTTCTACTGTTTATTACTATTATTTATACCCTCTATTTTTTTTATTGGTTTAAAGCCTTTAAAATAAGCGCACCGTATTATCCAACCTCTAAGAAAAGTATGCAAACTATGTTGGATGTATTAGAAAAGTATAAAGTACAACACATCCTAGAGCTTGGAGCTGGAGATGGAAGGATCGCAATAGCTTTAGCAAAGGCTGGTTATGAAGTAACAGCAGTTGAGTTTAACCCTATCTTAGTCTTTATAATATATCTTAAAAAACTTCTGGGTGGATACAAACAACTTCATATAATTAGAAATGATTTTTTAAAAATTAGTTATAAAGGATATGATGGGGTATTCCTATATCTTTATCCAAAAGTTATGAATCAACTTTCACATAAAATTGCGAAAGAAATGCCAGAAAATACAATTATAATAACTAACACTTTTCAATTTAAAGATAGAAAGCCATTAAAATCTGAGAACAATAAAATATATGTATATAAAAATGGGAAGTGAACTACAAAATACCATCGATTTATTAAAAGAGTTTCTAACCGAAAAAAACTTATATTATTTTGTACGAGACCCAGAAAGAGCAATGGGTTTATGTGGTGTTTTGCCCAACTATCACATTGTTCATATTCTAAAAACTCAGTACCTCAAACATTTTGATGATACAGGAGTACATTATTTCTGTCTTGAAGATGAAAATGGTTCAATCAATACATTTTCAGGGGGAGCTAGAGTTCTCCTAAAAGAACAATCCGTACTTGATTATTTAGGAAAATATAAAAAAGAAACCAATTTTGCTCAAACATTCAAAGTATCATCAGCGTTTGTGAAAAACATACAATCTCAAAAGTTAAATACTATAAACAATGATGTCTCCACTAGTCGTTTGTTTGAGGAGAAGCTGACACAGTATCAAGAATTTGCACAATATGTACCATTTCCCCACAGCTTGATTAGTCGGTTTGACCAGGTAACTTTTCTACAAGTGGTACAAAAACTAGGAGAAAAGTTTGTTGTTCAATTTGCTAGGGGACATACTGGCTCAGGTACGCATATTATAGAAACCGAAGAAGAGTTTGATAAACTCCAAGTAGAAAATTCACAAAAAACAGTAAAGTTTGCGAGCTTTGTGGAGGGTAAAATCTATACCATAAATGCTTGTGCTACTAAAGCCGGTATTTTTGTCGGTGGTCTCAGTCTCCAGCTGACTGGCGACAAAGGTCTTGGAGCCACCAAAGGAGCAACAATTGGCAATGATTGGTCTATTAGAGCTAATATCAGTAGCTATGAAAATATATTGAAAAAAATTGAGATTATCGGAAATCTTATGTATAAGAAAGGCTTCAAAGGGATGTTTGGAGTTGATTTTATTGTAAGAGAAAATGGAGACTGCGTTATTATTGAGATAAATGCAAGACAAACAGCATCAGTACCTATGTATACAAAGATACAGTTATTAAAAGGCGAGATTCCACTTTCTGCATTGCATTTGCTGGAGTTTTTTAATTTGGATATTTATCACAAACCTGCTGAATATAATAATAGAAATATAGAACCAGATAACTATTCACAGGTGTTTATACGAGCAGAAAATGATATTGTGATAAATCATCAAGTTAATATGGGTGTCTACAGACTTCAAGGAGATAATGCGGCAATCAATCGCTACACGGACGAAGTAGAATCCACAACAATCTTCCTTGATGAGGATCGGGATAAATCTCTTTTGTTTCAAAAATATGCTGTAAGTATTGATTTTATGGATAAGCAAGGAATATTAGTTTTAACTCCTATAGCAGGAAGAATTGTAAAAAAGGGTGAAGAGATTACAAGAATCCAACTAAACCAGAGTGCCATAGATAATTCTGGAGAGATATCACCCTGGATTATTGAAGCATTAAACGCAATTAAATATCATCAATTGTAAAATGGTAACATACACTCTGCCAGAAAGTGCTAAAAAAGTAATAGAAGAGTACTCTCATCTACCACTTGGAGGGAAGCAAATTATTTGTCCATATTTTATTAATCCAAAGACACAAAGAGCGGGATTAAGGGTTTTGGTCGGAAAAGGCGATCCTGGTGAAATTTCCAGAGAAGTCAAAGTTCACGCCCAACTCAAAGGAATAGATCTCTCTAAATTATCTGCTGATGAAATTCGTCAATTTATGATTGACAACCATATAGGTATAGACTGCTCTGGCCTTGTTTCTCATGTGTACAACTTTTGGCTTAAACAGGAAGGAAAAAATCCACTCATAACTTATCTTAAATTCAAAAATAACAGTTTGTTACAAAAACTAAAACGAGCACTAAGACCTGTGGAGCAGATTGGAGCAAACACTCTTACTAATAGTGATAATACGAGACCAATAAACAATATCAATGAGATAAGACCGGGAGATTTTATTCGTAGCAAGGGACTTCGAAAAAATTCACATCATCTTATGATAGTTTCAGAAGTAACTGTGATAGATAATAATGTTAGTGAAATCGAGTATATCCACTCGATCAAAGGATATAACGAAGAAAACGGACTACGATTTGGTAAAATCATAATTTCTGATAGTAGCGCAACACTAGATAAACAAGTATGGACTGAGATTAAAGATGGAAGAAACTGGGCATATGAAGGCTATATGAATCAACTAGAAGATAATGGTGTACGAAGATTAAAAAATATAAGCCTTAGTTATATTACAAATGAAAAAACTACCTGAATGGGTTCATTTTATAGGAATATGCGGAGTTGTAACTTCTGGATTGGCCGTTATGTTTAAATACAATGGTGTTAAAATAACAGGTAGTGATAAAGGATTTTTTCCTCCTATTAGTACATATCTTGAGAAATATGATATCCAGATAGCAATCGGTTATAAAGCAGAACGCCTCACAGATGAAGATGGCAACCATCCCGATCTTGTCATTGTACAAGGTCTCAAAGGTGAAAAGAACCTTGAATATCAAGAAGCCTTTCGTTTAGGTATTCCCATCAAATCTTATCCGTCTGTATTATCAGAATATGTGATAACAAACGAATCGATAGTGGTTACTGGTACATACGGCAAAACTACAATAACTGCAGCACTGGTATCTATGTTTGAAAAAGCCAAAATAGAAATAAGCTATATGTATGGAGGAGTTTCTCCAGAAATGAAAGAAACAACAAAAGCCAAAACTCAAAACACCAAATACTCAATTGTAGAAGGCGATGAGTACCTAACCTCCCTAGACGATAGAACTTCAAAGTTTTTCTATTATAACCCCAAATATCTAGTCATAAATTCTTGCCAATGGGAACATCCTGATTTATTTCCTACACAAGCAGAGTATATAGCAAATTTTGAAAAACTTATTGATATGATCCCGCAAAGTGGAATTATAATCGCCAACGCCAATGATAAAACCGTAGTAGAAATCACTCAAAATATAGATTGTCGGGTTATTTATTATTCCGCAAACAAAGATAAAGCCTATATACAACCACATTGGTATTTAGAAAATACTTCTAAACCGCTACCTACTTTCATAAAGCTTGATAGAGATGTTGCAGATCTTGAGATTATCCCTTATGAACGGAAAATAATCGGTGAGTTTAACGAGGAAAATCTTCTTGCCTCTACTGCTCTGGCCTATGAATTTGGTATAAAAAAGGAAAGAATACAAGAAGCAATTGCTGAGTTCAAAGGAATAAAAAGACGACTTGAGATTAAGTATCAAAACCGAAACTTCATCATAATAGATGATTTCGGAAGCTCTCCTCCCAAAGCAAGAGGAAGTATAAAGGCACTAAAAGGAGATTATCCAGATAGCGAGATATATGTAATATTTGAGCCAAACACAGGAAACAGAACAGAGGCTTCTTTAGCAACATACGAAAATGCCTTTGAAGATGTTAATGAGATTATTTTCCCTCGATTCACTAGACTACCTAAAACAGAGTTGTATAGATTTAACGAACAAGAACTTTCGGATAGGTTAAAACAGTATTACTCCAATATAACCATAGTCCCTGATGATGATGTACTACTAAAGCTTCTGGTTAAATATATCGAACTAGGTCCTGACAAACATAAAATAATAATATTTATGGGTAGTCACGGATTCCGAGGTATGATAGATAACCTAGTTAAATATTTTTCTATCACCTAACTATGACAAATCACAAGAATAGGGAGTTTTCTAAGGCTTCTACAATACTTACTAAATATGATTTTGTAGAGCGGATGACGCAAAACTCAAAATACCTAAAGGAAGAATTTCAAGACTATGGTGTTAGAATTTCTCATCAACTTCATGATCCCAAACATAAAGCTCTTTATATAAAATTAGCCAAAGACTTACCCAGAAGTCTTATGGAACAGGCATTAACTTTCACACTTGATTATCCAACACAAGATGTAAACAAAGGAAGACTCTATATGTGGAAATTACATGAGTTATGTAGTAAAAAAGGGATAAAAATGCCTTCAAACAAAAGAAGAAAGACCCTTAAGATAAAATCAAAAAAAACACAACAATTACCGCTCATCAAATAATTACCTATTTCCACCCTTTAACGGTATAATATCTGCTCAATTAACTTTTTGTGAAAATGGAGCTTTCAGTAATCATCACTGCTTATAGAGAAGAAAATACAATAAAAAAAGCTATCGAAGCAATATGTGATCCTGTATACTCTGGGTATACTCAACCATTCCAGTTAATTACAGTTATTCCTGACAAAGCTACCAACAAGGTGGCGAAAAAAACAATATCTAAATATCCAAATATAAAATGGACTCAGCTTATAGACTCCTTCAAAGGGAAGCCTACCGCCTTAAATCAAGCATTTAAAAAAGCTAAAGGGAAGGTTTTGGTTTTAACAGATGGGGATGTGTATTTTGGAAAAAATAATTTAAAACTTTTAACAGCTCCATTTCGCAACTCAAAGGTTATGGGAGTGACGGGTAGGCCAGTGTCTACTAATAAGCGAAATCAGTTCTTTGGGTATATATCACACCTTTTGGCAGATGCTGCACATCATAAGCGCCTAACGACATTAAAAGGCGTTAAGACGGGGAAATCACAAGTATTTATTGGCTCTAAAAACAATTTTTTTGTTCTAAGTGGGTATGCTCTCGCTATGCGTAACTTCCAACTTCAACTCCCCGAAGATACTTTGGTAGATGATGCGTATTTATCATATGTATTATTGGTCAAAGGAGGGAAGCTAGAATATATTCCAGATGCTAAAGTCTATGTGGGATACCCCACAAATCTTCGTGACTGGTACAAACAGAAACTCAGAGCTGTGGGAGGATATGTTCAATTATGGAAATATGGCGTAATTACAAAAGATACGAAGGTTAGAAATTTTTGGAAAGAACTTGGTTATTTCTGGTTTCCTATTAAATACGCTACTTCAATGAAGGAGATGATATGGTCACTTACCCTTTACCCACTCAGACTCTATATGTGGCTAGTAATTTTTTACCAGCAGAAAATACGACATAAATCACTTGATGAGTTATGGGTAAGAGTAGAAAGTACAAAATAATTATAGGTTAGAGATTCGTAATATGGTATTTTCCAAATATATCAAAAAACACCCTGCGTATTTAGATTTATTAACAAGGCTAACTGATAAATCTCTTAGTGATAAATACTTACCAATACTTGAAATAGATGGAATTACCCCATCCCTTTATGAAGATTTACTTGTTATGTTATCTAAAGACCTAGATAAAGGGATAATTTCTCTCCGCCGTGATAGTCCTGATTTAAGAAAATATCTAGATAGCCTTTTACTCGTTATGTTTAAGGAAACAAAGGCAACCTCGCTAATACGATCAATTATTGAGTATGGTTATCAAAAAACTAATAGGGTAGAAGATATTTGTGATTTTACTATAAAAGGTGATGTTTTAAGATTTTGGCCTCCTGGATTAGATCATCCAGTGAGAGTCTCGTTTTTTGGAGAAACTATAGAATCAGCCGTACTCTACGACGAAATTTATGGCAATTCTATGGGAGAGGTTCAATTTTTTCTACTAGGAGATATTTCTAAATTGGATTTTAAATCCCAATTAGAGCAAATATTTATTTCCAATCCTCATTTGGAACCGCAAAATACAATTCTAATCTTTGGTGGAGATAGTTTGGATTCATTTCCAAGTAAATCATTAGTATCATTTGACTTTGAATATCCGACTCTTTTTTATAATCGCCTCGATATCTTATCTCATGAAATTAACGAAAAAGAAAAGAGTGGCTATTATGTCAGAATCTTTTCAAGGAATAAGGATTTACTTCCTGATAATTTACAAAAATATTTATCCAAAAGTGACTATATTGACTCTGGGTTTCAGTCAAATATATTGAAATTACTAATTCTCTCAGATAAAGAACTGTTTGGAACGATTTTCTTAGGTGCAGAAGCAAAGAAACTCTCATCTGAGAGAGCTAGAAAAATTCTGGCAAATCTTGAAGGAGAAATAGAAATCGGAGATTTTATTGTTCACGAGGAACACGGAGTAGGGATATATAAAGGTATTACACAAGAGCAATATACACAAGAAATCCGTACAGGAGTAGGGGAAAAGATAAAAAAGATTATACGGGAAGATTATGTCTTAATTGGGTATGCAGAAGATGATGAGTTATATGTTCCACTTACACAAATAGACAAACTAACTAAATATATTAGTGTTGATGAACAAGAGCCTGAAATTACAAGACTTGGGAAGACAGATTGGGAGAATATCCGTAACAAAACCAAAGAATCTATATACGAGATGGCAAAAGAACTGATTGCACTTTATGCAAAAAGGGAATTAGCAAAAACTATCTCAATAGATACCCTAAGCCCAGGAAAGTATCAAGATTTTGTTGATACTTTCCCCTATGAAATAACCACAGATCAAAAACAGACAGAAAAAGATATTCTCAAAGACTTAGGGAAAAATAGTCCAATGAACAGGATAATCGTTGGGGATGTAGGTTATGGTAAAACAGAGATAGCAATGAGAGCAACCTACAAAATGGTAGAAAACGGATATCAAGTTGCCGTACTTTGTCCGACAACCGTTTTAACCGCACAACACGAAAAAGTCTTTATAGACAGGTTCTCTCCGTTTAACATCAAAGTTGCTTCACTTTCTAGAATAAGTTTGGGTAGTGAAAAAAATACCATAGAAAAAATCGCACAGGGCAAAATAGACATAGTAATAGGGACACATCGACTGCTCTCTAGTGATATTAAATTCAAAAAACTAGGACTTATAGTAATTGATGAAGAGCAAAAATTTGGAGTTAAACAAAAAGAGAAACTAAAACAACTAGAAATCGGAGTTCATGTACTTTCTATGTCTGCGACACCAATCCCTAGAAGTTTATCTATGGCACTTTCTAGTATACAAGATATTTCTATAATACAAACACCTCCCCAGGGCAGAAAAATTGTGAAAAATATAGTAACTAAAATCAGTAATGATAAAATTAAAGAGGCACTAGAGTATGAGTTAGCTAGAGGAGGGCAGGTTTACTATCTACACAATAAAATCAAAACTATTCAATCAACAGTCACTAGACTAAAAAGGCTTGTACCCAAAGCTAGGATAATATATGCACACGGTCAAATGCTTCCACAAACTTTAAAGAAAAATGTATCTGACTTTTATGATAAATTATATGATATCCTTGTCTGTACCACGATTATTGAAAATGGTATAGATATGCCAAATGTAAACACCATCATAATCGAACACGCACAAAACTTTGGCTTAGGCCAAATGTATCAACTCAGAGGAAGAGTGGGCAGAAGTGACAAACAGGCGTTTGCATACTTTTTTTATGATGGGGAGGATATAGACAAGACAGAAATAATGCCTGAATTACAGACGACTGATGCCGATTCTATCAAGAAATTTCGTGAAAGAAGGAAATACAAACGAAGACTACAGGCAATGAAAGAAATCAATGAGTTCGGGGCAGGCTTTAAGCTTGCCTCTAGAGATCTCGAAATACGAGGAGCAGGAAACCTTTTAGGTAAACAGCAACACGGGAATATCAAGCAAATTGGATATACTCTATATATGCAAATGCTGGCTGAAGAAATAGAAAAACTAAAGGTAGGAAAAAATGAATCCTAATTTTAAATAAACTTAAAAGACAAAAAGGTTTACACTCTTTATGATTTATTGTGATAATCTAATAAATCTATATTTACTCTAACTACAATGTCTAGCTACTACAAGACTGATCAAATCGTTCTTAGTGATCTCTCACAAAATACTATAGAAAAAAAATATGCTGATGGCTATGTGTTTACACGGATAAACAAAGGTGTTATGAACCAAACCAGATCTCTACGAATACGGTTGTCAGAGTTTGAGTTAAGTAGTGAGAACAAGAGGGTGTTAAAACATATCGAAGGGTTGGAGGTGACTACTCAAACATTACCATTGTCTTTTGAAGATTATGATTGGGAAATATCAAAACTAGCAAAATATTTCTATGAGACAAAGTTTGGTAGTCGCACTTTCACGGTTAATAAAGCCAGAGAACTCCTTACAAACCCATTTAAGAGTAATTATAATTCGCTTTTAATCTATAGTTTTAATAGTAAGAAAGTAGGATATGCGATATGTTTTGAAACCGGGAAAATTTTGCATTATGCGTATCCGTTCTATGATCTTGTAGAGTTTAATAAAAACTACGGGATGGGGATGATGTTGCTTGCTATTCAAAAGGCTAATATAGAAAAAAAGACCTTTGTTTACCTTGGTTCTGTTACAAAACCAGCCGATAAATATAAACTACAATTCAAAGGTCTTGAGTGGTCAAACAGGCGAACTTGGAGTACAGACATAACAGAACTAAAAAACATAATAGAATAGTTTTCTCCTTAAATTATAAATTTTCTATTTTTACCTTATTTCAGAAATTTGCCAGAACTACTGGTTAAAATTAGCTAATTTATTTTTTATATTTTTAATTATGTCCATGCAACAACTAATCGTGCTAGGACGCGCTACCAAAGACGGCGAACTTCTTGCTAGCAAAGAAGGAAAAAACTATGCTAAGTTTGCAGTTGCGGTTAATGAATATCTTGGTACAGACAAACAAGAACGCACAAGTTTTTATAATATCCTGATATTCAACAAATCTTTTGAAAAGGCAGGTCAGGTAAAGAAGGGTGATTATGTAATGGTTGAAGGCAGACCAGAAGCTGACGCTTACCTAAACAATGAAGGAGAAGCTAAAGCAAGCATGACGGTATTTGCGAACAGATGGAGATTGCTTAAGTAATAACTAAAACTGCCCAATCTCATCATATAAATAAATGACCATTTTTTGATCAATACTCGCCACAAGAGTTATTACTATAAACCGTATTGATAGGACATTTACTTGTATAAGTTTATTTGTACAGGCTAAATTTTTTTGTAAGTTTCTCAACTTCATCAACATTTCCAAACACTCCAATTCCTAGATAATTCAGTTCTGATTTAGCTTTTTGTGATAGGTTATCACTGAGTTCATCGTCGTTACCCATCTCTATCATTTCATCTACAAAAACCAGATGAGGAAGCCCTGTTTCTTCTATCCTTTCTAGCAAGTTTTTGAGTTGAGCGGGTCCTGCGGTTAGAGTAACAATCCCATATTGGGAGTTGGAGTTAATTTCTCCGTCTTTGAGAATAAACTTATCCCTGGACTGAAATTGAGCTTGTGGGATTTTATTGCCTAAATATGCTGAGATATGAGCAATGGTGTTGGTTAACTGCCAGCCTTTAACTTCTTTATTTACTACAATCACCATCTTTTTACTAAAATCTTGCTTCGAGCTTTTGGTTGAACCTTGTACATATTTTTCCCCATATATTTCCGTCTGAGACTTTGTAATTTGTGCAGGACGCATCATAGGGAAAAACAATACATCATCTATGTATTCTGTATCAGTAAGCATCATAGCCAACCTTTCAATGCCTGGCCCTAGACCGGTTGTTGGAGGCATTCCGTATTCCATAGTTTCTAAGAAGTCAATATCCATTGGGTGGGCTTCTTCATCTCCATTATCTCTACGGTCAAATTGATCTTTGAACCTAGCAAATAACTCTACTGGATCATTTAACTCAGTCCAGTTATCTCCTCCTTCTATTCCTCCAATAAAAATCTCAAATCGTTCTACAAACCGAGAGTCAGAATCCATTCGTTTGGCTAATGGAGAAATTTCCACTGGATGACCATAAATAAAGGTCGGCTCTATTAACTTACTTTCAACTTTTTCCTTAAAAATCTCTACCATTGACTCTGAAATCGTTTTTGGTTTTGAGTTTATCCCTTCTAGGGAGAGTATCTTGTGTGCTTCTGCTATAGTTTGAATCTTATTAAAATCGTGTCTGGCATATGTTTTAACAGCATCTATCATTTTAATCCTGGGCCAATCTTTACTAAAGTCTATAGAATGTCCTGCTATCTCAAATTCTGTTTTATTGAAAACCTTGGTAGCTACATACTTGTATAAATCTTCAATTAAATCCATATTATACTCATAGTTTTTGAAAGCAGTCATAGTTTCAACCATTTGGAACTCTGGATTATGAGTACGATCAATTCCTTCATTTCTAAAATACCCAGTTATGTTATAAACATTTTCGAAACCAGCAGTGATAAGCCTTTTTAAGTACAGTTCGTGAGAAATAGCAAGATAATAATCAGTATTTAATGCATTTACATGTGTTTGAAAAGGTTTTGCAAGTGTACCCCCGTAAGATGGCTGAATGATTGGTGTTTTGATTTCTAAAAAACCTTTACTATTTAAAAACTCTCTAATGGCAAAAACAATCTCTGCTGTTTTAACAAACCTCCATCTTTTATCAGGATTCATAATCATATCCAGATATCTTTGGCGGTAGATTTTCTCTTTATCCTGTAAACCTTTCCGTTTGTCGGGTAGAGGCCTAATCGACTTAGTTAAAAGTCGTAGTTCATATACCAAAATAGAAATCTCCCCTTTTTGGGTTTTAGTAACAGATCCCACAGCCTCTACAATATCACCAATATCTAAGAGATGTAGGTCTTCAAAACCTATATTTCCTTTTTTGGGGTTCGTTTTTTCTATTACTTCAGACTTTATGTATAGCTGGATAGATCCACTTTGGTCTTGAACATTTCCAAAAACTACTCCACCATGCTCCCTCCAAGACATTAATCTCCCTGCAACTACCACGCTTTTTCCATCATTATCCTCAAAACTAGCCCTAGCTTCTTGCGTACTTGTATTTCTTCTGGAAACAGAAGGGTAGGGGTTAATTCCGATTTTCCTAAGCTTATTAGCTTTTTCAATACGAATATTTCTTTGTCCTATAAGATCAAATGATTGTGCCATAGTGAGTTTTTGAAAGATGGTTAATTTTAATGTAGATTGCGATAAATAACAACCACAACCAACGATTAAAATATAATTTTACTCTTGACTAAACAATAGATTATATCGTAGCATACCCTTACCTTCAGAATTAAGTGGGTCTTTAGCTTAAAAATAGGGAAAGTAACAGATTCTTTATCTGATGTATCTAGGTTCGAGTCCTAGAGGGCCCACCATTTTATATCTTCAGTTATAATTCAAATGATCACTCCGGGTAAACTTGTATATCGTGGCAGAAATTTATATATCATTAATTTTTCTGGTCTTCAAGATTCTACAAAAGATAATATTCAAAACTACTTAGGAAAAAGGATATCAAATCTAGTATATGAAGATGAGTTCGAAACTTTAGTCGTTAAGCATATCGAAAGATCCGAAATACCTAAATTCGCAGATTTGATTAGACAAGAAGTATCTGTGGACTTTAGAGTAAATCAATTAGATCAAGGATCCCAACTACCAATTAATTTCAACAAAGTATTTCTTACAGCACAAACATTTGCAAAACATCTTAAAGTTAATAAGAAAGAAATTGTCAAAGCTTTAGAAAATTTTGAAACATATAATGTCATTCTGGATGAAATAGATAGATCTATTGATCATTTAAATAATTTAGATCAAAACAAGGAATATTTTAAGAAAAAAGTAAATAAAATAGTAACATTTCTACCACTGAACCAACCACTATATGCACTGGTTTGCTTTGGTATCGTCCCATCATTTATGTCGGAAAGTACATATGTTAGACCCCCGGAGATCGTCCAAGTACATTTTTCAAAGTTAAAAGAGGTATTGAAATTAGATAAGTTTTTCCCAAATTTAAATGTTTTTATGGGAGATCGACCTTCATACTACAAATTAACTCAACCAGCCGTTGATGTTGTTATCTTTACTGGGAATCCTATAAATGGAAAAAGGGTTTATCAACAATACAAGCCAAAATTATTTATATTGAACGGAGCTGGTCATAACCCTATTGTTGTTACCAACACAGCTAATATACAAAATGCTGTTGAGAGTACACTAAGAGTAACTCTCCAAAATCAAGGACAAGATTGTGCAGCCCCTAATTCTATCCTTGTCCAAGAATCTGTTTTGCCTAAATATAAAACAGCACTATTAAAAAAACTAAAAGAAATTGAACCTTTGGTTGGAGAGTATAAAGATAAGAAAACAATTGTCGGCCCAAATAGTAATCCCGATGCATTACTACCAACCCTTACTATCTTAGACAAAGACAAAGAGTTTTGTATCTACGGAGGAGATATTAATATTCGCAAGAATATGATTTACCCGACAGTATTCATAAAACCACTATCTTTGGGCCCTGCTCTTAAAGAATACTTTGCCCCAATTATTATGATCCAACCATACAAAGACGATACGGACTTATCAACATATTTTGAAAACCCACAATATAGACCCAATGCTATGTATGTAACAGTTTTCGGAGAATCAGAATATATAAAAACTTTAGTTACTAAGGGTCTACATACACACGAAAGTATTATCTATAACACAGATCTTCATAAAACCGAAAGGGGGTTTCTTCCGTATGGAGGATTAGGTCTTAACGCTTCTAAGGTTATTATCTATGGCAAAGAAATAGCTGGAGCCACGCTACCACAAAGAGATATTTATGAGTATTTGATTAAATAGACTTCTGCACAACAACCCAATCGTATAGACTATCTTTGTTATACCTAAATTATACAAATCTCTTTATAAGTTTTAATGATTATGCAAGCTATTTTAAATGTAGTAAGTTAAAAGGAACTTGTATTGTAAGAATAGTGATTTCTTCTACCTATATAAACCTTATAGGTACATGGACGGCAATAGGGGATACAGGGATAAATCTTACAAGAAATCTACTAGGAAAAGAAATATTCTTTAAGATCAAAACTGGCATAAAAAACTATCGTATTGGGTATGAAAAATATCAATCGATTGTATATAATCAACAAATCTAGTAAAATTTCAATGTTCTTTCTATAATAATTCATACCTAAGCGGCGGTAGTTCAGTTGGTAGAACGTCTCGTTGCCAACGAGAAGGTCGCCGGTTCGACCCCGGTTCGCCGCTCCAAACTATACAGATTTCATTATATGTCTGTACACATTTAGTTAAAAAGGCTTGAATATCTATATCTTCCTCACTGTTGTAAAATTAAATCCTAATCCCAAATAAAAACTCACTCAAGATCTTGCTATTTCCGAATAGTTAAACCTAATCACTTTTCTCCATTTATTAACCTGCAACTGATCTTATCAAATCCACTTGTTTTTGCTAAAATACACTATGTCAGAAAATGTATTTGAACAACCCAAAAATATCTTTGGTATTTACCCTGAGGGAATAGGAGTTAATATCCAAGAAGCACTTGAAAACCTTATAAATCAAAACCATCTAGTTGGTTTTGCTCTACAAGATAGTGCTGAAATTATTACAAGGAAACCCGAAAAACCTTATCATAATTTAGAGCATACCCTAACTGTTGTTACCAACATCATCTATATGAATTTAAATGCAATAGGAGAAGAAAAACTCACAGATGATGAACTTGCTTTGGTTATAATGGGAGCCTGCTATCATGATACAGTATTAGAAAATCCTAGTAATCTCATTAACAACGAGGCAGAGAGCGGTAGATTAGCAGTCAACCAACTAACCTCTCAAGGGCTGACCCCTGCAGATGGGAATTTAATACAATGGTTAATCCTCTCTACTCATACACAAATTACAAATCAGGGGATTTATCGACCAATAGGATCTCCGTGGGATGAGAGGGACAAAAACAGACAACAACTCATGACTCAATATATTCAAGACGCAGATGTGGCTAGTCTAGGAAGTAGTGAGTTTTTTATAAATACTGTTAAGTTAGCTCAGGAACTAGGATATACATCTACTCAAACCAATTTTAGGTCATTCTTGGAAACTCAACGAACCACCTTACTAAATTTTCAGTTTAATACAACAACAGCAAAGGAATGTTTCCCTTATCAACAAGATAGTCATCTTAAACTAAAAAACTATCTGGAAGATCAAGACCGAACTATTTCATACCTAGATTTTTGTGAGTATTTTAATATTTCAATACCTAAGCAAATTTAAGTATAATACCTTCTATGCAGGATTAGTATAGAGGTAATACGCATCCTTCCCAAGGATGAGTCGCGAGTTCGATTCTCGTATCCTGCTCCAAATCAGACAAATTATCTTGACCAAGATTTGAATAAATTATAATGGATCAAACGGCTACTAACCTTATCCAAAAACTATCATCACTTGCAGATCCACAAAAAGCGGTTTTTTCTCAAAGATTTTTTAAAACCCAAAAGGGGGAATACGCCGAAGGTGATAAATTTATAGGTATTACAGTACCAAAGATAAGAGCTGTTACCAAAAATTTTCAAAACATCTCTTTATCTGAGCTACAAAAAGTAGTGATGGACGAAGTTCACGAATATAGGCTTGCTTCACTTATTATCTTAGTTAATAAATTTCAAAAAACAAAAATAGAACACGAAAGAAAACAACTAATAGACTTTTATTTAAAATATTTGGATCAGGTAAACAACTGGGATTTGGTAGATGTTTCTGCCGAGATTCTAGGAGAATTTTTAATGGATAAAGATCGTAAACTACTATATAAACTAGCTCATACTCAAAAACTTTGGCATCAAAGAATTTCAATTATTGCCACATTTCACTATATCAAACACCATCAATTTACAGATACAATTAAACTTGCAGAAATATTTCTAACACATAAACACGACCTAATGCATAAAGCTTCTGGCTGGATGCTTAGAGAGATAGGAAAAAGAGATATGGCTGTACTTACCAAGTTTTTGGATAAAAACTGTATAGATATGCCTAGAACCATGTTACGATATACAATTGAAAGATTTCCTGAACCCACAAGACAAAAATACTTACAATGCAAAAAAAGACAAAGAAAGATAACTTAATCAAGCAACTATTTCCTATCATACTCTTCCTACTCTTTGTTATTATAGTAATTACTATTTTTGTCCAACACCAAAAAGGTAATATAGAATCTCGTAGTAGTTCTACAAACGATACCACAAAAACAGAAATCGAAATTCCTCTTCCGGAGATTGAGGTTGAGAGAAAATCCAAAGTTTGCTCACTAAACTCTCCCGAAGAGCTACCACTAAATTGGCCCAGCGACCTACCTGTGCTAGATAATACAATTTCAATTCAATCAAATTGTTTTTCTGATAATCCATCTAGTTTCCAAACACAAATCGTAGTACAAGAAGCGTATAGCTATTTAACATTTGCACTAATACAAGATATTAAAATACTAGGGTGGGAGTTTACAACAGAGACTCCAGATCTTAATCCTAAAAGCGACTCTCTTTCCCTGGAAGCAAAAAAAGATGGAAGAAAATTAATTCTACAAATAACAAAGTCAGAAGATATAAACAAAAAACCTGCTACTGTTTTGATTTTTATAGAAAAATACTAACCAAAAATACTTTAACTGCTTGGCAAGTCTGCAGTACCTTGAAATATATGTATTATATTGGTAATCCATACTGTTATGCTCTCGAGCATATTTTCGTCCACATATCCATCTAGTTTGAGTTGCTCACCAATCACATCACCATTTTTAGACTTAACTAAATCTGTTGTCTTTTCTACAATAGTACAAAATCGTGGATAATACGATTCGCCAAGTCCAAATACTGCAAATTTCTTCATTGCAAAATCTATTTGTGATTCGCTCAATCTACCTAAAAACTCCTCTGCTATAGGGTTAAACTCTCCATCCGTCCAAGTGGAGGAGCCTATAACTATTAGGTCAAATCCCAAAAATATATCCTCTGTAGCTTCCATCATATCCATAAGGACGACTTCATTATCAGGCAAAACTTTAGGTATTTCTTGCGATATATGTAAGGCTACTTTTTCGGTGTTCCCTGACATTGTGGCATACAAAATCAAAACCCTACTCATATACTTTTACTAATGATTAAAAATAGTTAATAATATATATGTAAGCTATTATAATAATATTATGAACGAACAACAAGATATAAATACCGCCACACAGACACAAAATTTGTCAAACGGAAATACCCAATTAAATACACAAAAAAAGCAAAACTCTACCACTCAACCAGCAGTGTCAAAATCTATTATGATTTTTGCAGGTATAATAGTAATATTGATTATTGGGGTTTTAACCTACAGTTTCATAAATCAGAAAAAGTCTAGAGAGCAAACAATATCAGAAGATATTACCGCCATCCCTACAACCTTTGTTAAGAATGGGGAGATAAATAAAAAATATCTAGATTACTCACAAGAGAATATCTCTCTAGCAGAAAATCATCAGGTGCTATTACTATTTATGGCAGATTGGTGTGTAAGCTGTAAACAGCTCGATATTGATATCCTAAACAATATTTCTACTATTCCCGATGAAATACTCATACTAAAAGTAAACTATGAGTCCGACACACAAACTAAAGATAAATATCAAGTCGATACTCCCCATACTGTTGTTCTGATTGATAATCAAGGCAATGAGCTAAAAAGATGGATTGGCTCATTAACTCTCGATGCACTTATAAAAGAGAGCCCGCTTTACATAAAGTCAAAGTAATTTTATACTATGTTGTTTCAATCTGCCTTATATGTATAGGTTATTTGTTATATTGTTATTTTCATACTTGTTGATTAGTCCGATAGTATCGGAATCTAAAGTTCATGCTCTCACTCTAGACGAAATAGAGCCTCCCAAATATAATTCTCTTTTTTTAGAACTAAAATCACAATACTCTAAGAACACAACAATAGAAGATAAAAATGTGCTCGAAATAGACAAGCCTACAAGAAATGATCTGGAAATACTTGAATCTCAAATATCTGGTTTGCACGATATTTGCAGATCTCTATCCAGCTCATACTATCAGCAAACTGGGGATACTAGCATCTCTAAATTATTAGCAAAATTTAAAAAAGTAGATCGTTTGACAAAAATAGCATCAGATCTAGAAACAGAAATAAACACCTACCTAACCCGCTGTCGGGAAGAAAACGAATACCAGCAATCTGTCAACACCTTAACCAACCTTGTTAATCAAAATGACTCTAATCCTGTGTTGGAAGCTATTCTAAATAAAGGTATGCGTTGTGAACCAGATATCATTCAGATGCTTTCTAATGAACAGAAAACTCAAAACGAACACTACACTATTGCTAGAAAATATATGGATCAATCTGTCAATCTCTCTAACGAAAAAAGCTTGAGATATAATCACTTACAAGATAGTATCACCTCAATCAGCAAAAAAAACACCGATCTTGGTCAAAAATCTGGGGATATTATCCAGAAACTAAACTTCCTTACAACCAGAATGAAAAGTGAACAGCAAGAATTTGAGCTTATAGACTCTGAATTAAAAAGAGATTATCAGGTATTAACAAAACAAAACATATTAGATCGTAAAGGAGTACAAGAGGTATTATCAAATTCTCAAAGAGGAATTGCATTTAGCCTAGATCAAAAGCATTCTTGGTACGGCTTTGAGGATCCAAATCAATTATTCACATTTTTAAAACTCTTAAAAGCAAGTAATAGTAAAGTTCGCCTCATACAAGAAAAATCACTAAGGATGATTGAAAAAAAACAATCTCTGGCACAACTTTTTGCAGAAAAAACTGCAAATATTATGGTTTTAGATGTTATTGATACTGAACTCGAAAAAAATGCAAATCTAATAGCCTCGTATAATGAAGAACAAAAAAATATAAAATCGTCACTGGATCAATATAACAAACTAGCAGAAACTCGTAGAGAAAAAGACCGATTCTTAAGAACTGGCCTTTCCAAATTTAACTCTGCAGTCGAAATATGTACAAACCAGATAGTAGAGGATTTCCATACTGCTTCAAAAGGGAAAGATCAGTTAAATCCAGAGATTTTATTAGAATTTGAAAGAGAATATATTGAAAAATACTCAAAACAAGAACTTGACGATTCTAGGATAATAGAATCTTTAGCCAAATCTAATCCTGGCAAACTAAGTCAGATTACAAATAACTACAAGGAACTACTTCCCAAGTTTACGGATTGCAGGCAAAATAGCCAACTATCCATAAAAACAGGCTCTGAAAAATTAAACACAACTAAAATAAATGGGGTTTCTAAACTTAACCTAACTATAAAAAACCAGGAAGGTTTAACAGACACTATCTCTCAAGTCGAATCTAAGTATTTTGACCAGAAACAATTTCATCAAACAGATATCAATAGTTTTATTACCAAACTTAATAAAGAAATATTTTCTCAAAATACCTTCTTAACAAAACTTTCTATAGGAGATGAAATCAATATCGCACCATCTTTCTGGTCTCAAGAAATAAATACAATAGAAGACACTTATAAACTATACGAATGTCAAAACAAAAAATGGGTTGAGATATCTAGTGAGAAAAAACTGGTTTTAGAAACTGGGATTTGTGAAGCAATTAGTGTTGAGCCAGTTCTAGTTACTATAGATACGACCTCTAAACCTGTAAATGAAATTATAATCTCAGAATTACAAAAAATTACACAAACCAATAACTCTAAAGTATACGGATCATGTCAACAAAACTAAAATCTACAATTTCATATTTTAGATTTATGTTACCCGGATTACTACTAATCCTAATTTTTGCATTTTTTAGCTATATTGGAGTATTTATAGAAGAAGATCCATTTTTAATGCTACAAGGCGGATTTCAAAATATTTATGTAGTCAGTACTTTCTATTTACTCTCACATATAGTTTCGTGGTTAATCTGTGTTTATATTTTCAAGTTCAACAATCTCTTTCAATCAAGAAAAGATGTACTCCTGGTTCCTCTTCTATCAATTTTATTTATAGTTTTACTCCAACCTATATATTATGTTTTTTTATTTTATTTCCTAACTGGTCTTATCCTTTGGAAAATAAATTTTGCGTTATCTCCCTCACTAACTGATAATCTTTATACAGTAGCATTCCTGTTGTTTGTAACCTCACTGCTTACTGGGTTTGTTTCTAATTTTATAGGTATATATCAATCCAGAGGTAAAAGAAAGAACTCCGAAAAAAATCACTCTACTAGTGATAAACACAGTAGTGAGAATAACTTAGGTCAAGAAACTACTACAAGTTTCGAAGACTCAATATCAATTTAATTATGGATATAAAGTACATTAAACGCTTCTATTCTTATGTTTGGAAATTTAAGTATTTCTATTTATCTGCAATCCTGCTAAACACCCTAATGGCATTGCTTTCTAACCTCTTGCCTCTTTTTCTTCGAAATGGTGTCAACGCATCCCTTGAAGGAGACAATGAAAAACTCTTTAACTCCCTACTATTAATCTGTGTAGTTACTGTGGTTACCTACCTAGGTGATACCATTACAATGTATGTTTCTGATATTACTATAGTCAGGACATCTGCTAAATTGAAAACAGATATTTTCAAACATCTTCATGACTTAGACTTTCATTATCATATTCAGAAATCATCAGGTAAACTAATTAGCCTTTTCAAAAGAGGGGAGGGAGCATTCATTAGTTTTTTTGACGAGCTTAACATATGGGCAGTAAGAATTATTCTTGATTTTATTTTTTTGATTATAATCTATTCAACAATATATCCACGGTTAATAACCATCACGGTTATAGTTTTCTTCATTAATGTCTTTGCAATGTATTTTACAGTTAAACACAATGTAAGAAAACGAAGAACCTTTAATGATTGTGATGATGATGTGAATGCGTTAATAGTAGACAATATGATTGCATTTGAAAATGTTAAGTATTTTGCACAAGAAAGATACGAACAAATTCGTTTAGGGAAAAAAGTTAAAATTTGGGAAGAAAGTTTTATAAACTACACGAAAACTTTCAGGGTGATCGATTTAGTAAATGGGGGTCTAGTGAATATCGGCCTTCTAATCACTATTCTTTTCGCAGTTAATGATCTTAACAAAGGATATATAAACCCCGGAGAATTTGTTATGGCAATAACTTTTGCTAGTACTTTTTATCCAAAAATACGAAATCTTGTTTTTCAGTTCAGAGAAGTTGCTAAGAACTTCAATGACTTAAAAGCGTATCTAGGATTACTTGATGAAAAAATAGTAGTGATTGATAAAGTCAAAAAACTTTCCCCTCAAGACCAGGAAACGATACAAAACTCTACTTCAGGCTTAAAAATAACTTTCAATAATGTATCGTTTGGTTATGATGAAAACCATAGTGTATTTGAGGGTTTAAACTTAGAAATACAACAGGGAGAATCCATTGCACTAGTTGGCAGCTCAGGAGTAGGGAAAACGACACTTATAAAACTACTTATGCGGTTTTATGACCCCACTTCTGGAGAAATCCTTATCAATGGTATCAACATCAAAAACTTCCCTAAAAAAGATCTTCGTGAGCTAATATCAATGGTTCCTCAAGAAGCTGTGCTTTTTAATAATACTATCGGATTCAATATTGGGTATTCCAAAGCAGATAAATACGAACCCCATGAGTTAATAACTGCTTCTCAAAATGCATATCTTTATGACTTCATCAATACATTACCAGAGAAATATAATACACAGGTAGGAGAGAGAGGTATAAAACTCTCAGGAGGTCAGAAACAAAGATTAGCGATTGCCAGAGCATTTATGGCAGATACCCCTATAATCATATTTGATGAGGCTACAAGTAATCTTGATTCCATATCTGAAAAACAAATACAAAAAGCACTCTGGAGTTTGAGTAAAAACAGAACTACGATTATTATTGCTCATCGCCTATCTACCATAGAAAAAGTTGATAGAATACTTGTTTTTGAACAAGGAAGGATAATAGAAGAAGGAAGTCATGAAGAGCTGATTAAAAGAAAAGGAGGAATTTATAGATACTTGTGGGAATTGCAATCAAACGGAGTGTTAGTTGAATAATATAACCTTTTACCACTTAAACCTTAACAGGGTTTTTAAGGCCTTATGAAGTTGAGGATCCGATCCGTGGTGACCTGCTAGAGTAACAATCTCTAGTTTAGATTTGGGAAGAGCTTGGTGAAGTCGCCAAGCTGTGATCATAGGTGTAACCATATCATAGCGTCCATTTACTATCATCATCGGTATGTTTTTAATCTTCGCAATATTTTCAGGAAATAAAATCTCTCCGTCTCGTAGAAAATAATTGTTCCTCTTATAATGCAGATAAATTCTTGCAGAGTTGATTTCTTCTTCAATATCAACCATACCATCTGCCTGAGGTTCTATAGAAAGTAGAGACCCTTCCCATTTGTTAAACATCGGGATAAGTTTTTCTTGTAGCTCTCTGTCATCTCCTATCACTATTTTATAAAAATACTCTGTAAGATTTTCTTTATTGCTAGCAGGTAGTAAGTTTGAAAACTCTTGAAAATAATCGGGAAAAATCTGATTTGCACCGAATCTATAGACCCAGTCATCCTCATTTTTGGTTCCTAAAAACACTCCTTGCAAAAGTATACTCCTTACTCTCTTGGGATATTGCTGAGCATAAAGCAAAACAAGGGTACTACCCCAACTTGGTCCATACATATACCAAGAATCTATACCCAGATGTATACGCAACTTCTCGATATCATTAACCAAATCCTGAGTTGTATTTTCCTTTGTTTGCACGACAGAGGTAGATTTACCACAGCCTCGTTGATCGAAGAAAATCACATTAAATTTATCTAGGTCATAGAGATTTGCATATTTAGGTTTGGAGTAAGAGCCAGGTCCACCATGTGGGCGAATTACCGGCAGTCCCTTGGGATTGCCATACAAACTATAATAAATCGAGTGTGTTTTGGAGACTTCTAACCAACCATCTAAATAAGGACTTGGTATATTTTGCATTTTTGATATAGCTAAGTTTCTATCTGTAGTATCTTCTGGTAACACTATCATTTGTTACAAATTCGCTTAGAATACAAGAAGAATATTGTAGAAAACACACCAACCTTTAGTAAAAACTTGTAACTTACTCATAATATGATTAAAAAGAGTTTAAATATATTATATACGACACTTATAAAATAGAGATAAAAAGAATCTGATTAGTTAGAGACCTCTTTGGAATTATCATAGTTAAAAGTGGTTTTTGTGAGTTTTTCCAGTAGAGTAATAAGAGACTTATCTTCCCCATCTCCTGATTTTAGAGCCAAATGATCACCCCAATCCGCTTCGTCATCTTCAGTGTAAGCGATAATGGTAGTATCAGGACTTATGATTTTTAATTTTTTAGCTACTTCTTCACCATCTATACTGCTTCGACCGAGATAGTTAGTAATTATAGCAATATCTGGAAACTCTTTAGATTTATCAATCATTGTCAAATATGTATGAGCATCTTTAATGGTTCGGAAATACTTCCCACTATCAACACCTAGATTAAAGCAAATTAAATCTACTACTGTTGCATAGTTCTCGTCGTAATCAAATTGGACAATTACAGTGTGGTTTTCCATTATTTAAAACTTAAAATCAATATTATGTAATTCTTCATTATAACAATCTCCTTTATTTTTAATACCAAACTCCATATTCATAATTGAAGAATAAGTATCTTTAAGTTCTACTTTAAGCCAATTCACATCTTCATCTGGCAAAACCATCTCTCTATCCTTTTGTGGTTCTCCAATTTTACTTGGTTCTACATAAACTATTTTACCTGATTTCACTTCCCAGTTGTATTTAGGATAGTTTTCTATTAGTAGTTTATAAAACAAAAGCTGAACATAATAAGGACCTTTATTCGTAACACTTGTGTTTTGTGAATTTTCTATTCCTGTTTTATAATCAACTACTTCGACTCTGTTTATAGCTTCGTCCATAAAATCAATTCTATCTATTCTTCCTTTGATGGGAACTCCATCAATATTAATTTTGTATCTACCAAAATCTATTTCTGTTAGAGAGGTTGAATTGACAGAAGATAATTTTTCATTATAAAAAACTTCTAGTGTAGCTTTTCCTTTTTCTTCTAGATCTCTGATTTGGTTGGGATCAAGAAATTGTTTTTTTAGCTCTGTTAAATACATATCGATTAACACTTGCATGCTAGGTAGAACTTTTGTCCGATAAAATTTACCTAAAAAGAGATTTAGAGTCTTATGTATTACACTTCCATAAACAGAGGATATACTCATAGCACTAGGTATACGAACAATATCTGTAAGAAAAAAACAATGAGGACATTTTTTATAGTTATTGTAACTTGTAGGACTTAATGCAAAATTTTCCAAAAGGCTACTTAAAAAGACCTTTCCTTTATCACTAAATATATCTACACTCTCGCTAAGCGAAAGTATAAGTTGCTCTTTATGGTCACTTTCGGATATATCAAAACTCTTTTCCTCAATTAATTCCGGAGTTATCACTGAAATAAACATACTGGGTTTATTTTCTTTACCATCTCCATTAAGTAGGGGATAAGAAAGATATATATTATCTTTAGCTCTAGTTAATGCGACAAAAAATAATCGTATTCTTTCATCAATTTCATTTGTAGTGTAGTCGTGAATATTGATACTTTGAGGTAGCTTCAAACCAGCTTTACCTCTGGACTTTTCCCATTTACTGCTTAATAAGTCTGGGATAAAAACATGTTCAAACTCTAGGCCTTTGGACTTGTGTGCCGTCAAAATATTTACTTTGGATGTTTCTACAATATTAGTTCTATTCAAAACACCTAGCTTATATTCACTTATTAGATTAATTTTTCTTACTAAATCTTCAAAGTTGAATTTGGAATTAGCCCTTAAATGTTTCTTTAAGAAATCGTATAAAATATGAAAATTATTTAACTCCAAATAATTGTCTTCTAGTTTACTTAAATACTCCAGGATTTTTGCTTCTTTAATTATAAAAGGAAAAAACTGTGCTGGATGCATAACAACAATTTCTCTATGCCAATCTGAGATATCTTTAAGAAAGTTTTGAAAAACTTTAATATTAGTAACTCCTGACTCAGAAAGCAATGTATCCGTAATTAAAATTCTGTAAATATCTAATCTTTTACGATAGGCAAAGTTAATGATCTTAAAAACATCAAGATTATCAAAACCAAAATAAGGCATATATAAAATCCTAGAGAGTAGCTCCTCTGTATATGGATTTTGAAGATATTCCAAAAGAATTAGAATATTTTTAATATGTATATTATTAACTACACCTCCCGACCTTGATACCTGAAAAGGAATTTTTTCCTTAGTAAATATCTCTACAAAAGGCTCCATATCTGCGTTTTTGGCAAATATAACAGCAACCTCTCCTGGATCTGTGCCTTCCTTTAATAAGAGTTTTATCTTGCTAGCAATATCAGCTATTTCACTTTCTTGTGTATTATATACACCAAGTTCTATCTTTTTAGAAATCGCTTTCCTGTTAGGTACTAGATTTTTATCAACTTCGGGGAATTCATCCTCTAAACGGTTTTCAGCGTCCTCTATAACCTTCCTTGAAGCTTGCAAAATATACGGCTGACTTCGATAATTATTTTTTAAGGTTATGATATTAAGAGAGTTTTTATAGTTTCTGGAAAATTGTAGAATATTTTCTAAATTTGCTCCCTGAAAACGGTAAATGGATTGATCATCATCACCTACTACAAAGAGATTTGGATTATCGTAAAAACTTCCGATAAGCTGAATTATTTCATTTTGTGAAGCATTTGTATCTTGGTATTCGTCAACTAATATATATTGAAATTCCTCTTGTACACTACTGAGAAAATCTTGATCTTGTATAAGTCTATCCAATACAAACATAATCATATCCTCAAAATCATATTGCTTACTTTTCCTAAGTTCATCCTGATATCGTTCATATATATTTTTCAGAGATTCCAACTTGGGGAAATAATTATAATTATCAAGTCGTTCAAATATCTTACGAACACCTTTCTTAAATTGAGTACTGCTTTGACCTTCATATTCTCTGATTAGCTCTGCTACTCCTTTTGTGTATATACTCGTTGAATCAGCACTGGATAAAAGATTGTTATACAAGTTTTGTTGATCAATAGCAGTAATTTTCCTAGCATTGATTGCTAGAAACTCGGTAAAATACTTTCTAGTATTTTTTAGATATTCTTTTTCTTTCTCTATTATTAGTCCAAGTTTTTCTGGTGATACTCCTTCCTTTTTTAAACTAGAAATTGCCTCACTAACATCTTTTATGTTTGTCCCCTCATTATTTATATTTCTTAAAGAGTCTTTTACAGGTAGAGTTTTCAAGATATTTAATAAAATTTCGTATCTATCACTTTCATCAATATTTTCGTTATCTTCAGTAATCTGTGGGAATTTCTCGAGATTTGAGGACATAAGGTATCCACAAAAAGCGTGAAATGTAAAAATTCTAACTTTATATGCATCTGGGCCAATAAAACGCCTTAAGCGAGTAAGCATTTCTAATGCTGCACTTTCGGTAAAAGTGAGACAGAGTATATTTCTAGGGTCAATTTGAGTTTTTAGTAAAATATTTGCGATCCTCAAGGCTAGTGTTTGAGTCTTACCTGTACCAGGGCCTGCTACTACCATAACCGGACCCTCTATAGTATCTACCGCCAGTTTTTGCTCAGGATTAAGCCGTTTGTATTCTTTAGAGAAATTAGTCATATAAAATTATTAGGTCCAAATATTCTAAAATACCAGTCTCATATCTTGCTCTAAACGCCTTATCTACTTTTACAACAGGATCAGCTCCCAAAAACGCAAGTAACTTATCCAGTTTCTGCTTTCTCTCCGTAAGGTCTGTTATTAATTTTAAATTAGCAATCTCTGGTTCGATTTCAAAGTACTTCATCTTACTTTGTGCAGGGAGTTGCCAGAACAAAAGAAATCCTCTCTCTGGGAAATTAATACCAATTATACTATACATATAAGTCAATACTGCCTTTTCAAGTTTATCTTTATAATCTTGAGAAAGTAACTTTAAGTCATCTAGCGTCTTGGATGAATCAGGCTTGGCACCGATTTCAATATATACTTTTAACTTTGGCTCAGTACCAGAAGGCCTTACAACTACTTGTAGTTGATGGAGAGAGTCTCCCGGTTCAAAATTAATTATTAATACATTGCGAGATTCCTTGTCAGTAGGGGACAAAAAGTCACCACCCTCCCAGCGATCTATAATAGATTTAACATCAAAAGCACCAAACTTGAGTGGCTTTTGTTCCCTAATAGTGCTTTGGATTTTAGCAATAGAGGACATTCCTTCTGCACCGGGAAGCCTTATCTCTGTTAGATAATTTAAGAAATATCCATATTCTTGATAAATATTATCCAAATACTCACCCAATGTCATATTTTGCATTTTTAGCTTTGAGGCAAGTTCTGAAATCAATATAGCAGGAACAGAAGCGTCTTTCTCGCGAATATAGTTACCTGCTGTATATCCGTGACTTTCCTCCATACCTAGTAAAAAATCCGAGATTTTACCTGAAACCTCGAGGTTATCCATTACTTCTGCAATATATTTAAAACCTACCAAGAGATCTGATTCTATTTTTACTCCATAATGTTTTGCCAAAACAGAAATCATATTTGTAGTAACTACAGTTTTAACCAATGTGTTACTAGGTAGTAACTTGCCATTTTCTTTGAGTTCGGAAAGAACATATTTAGTAATTAATATCGCAATTTCATTCCCTGTATAAAACCTCCACTTATCTAGCTCCCTAGACATAAGTCCAATGCGATCAGCATCAGGATCTGCAGATAATATAATCTCAGCTCCCACTCCTTCTGCTTGTGGAATAATATTGGAAAAAGATTCTATAACCTCGGGATTTGGGATATTAAACATTACTGTAGAAAATCGCGGATCAGGTACACTGGAAGCCTTATCCAGTATACAGTCAAACCCCATCCCTGAGAGTATTTGTGGTATTGTGTGGGCAGAAGTTCCGTGTAATGGGCTGAACAAAATCTTAATTCCCCTATAGTTTGAATTAAGAGAAATCTTTTTAGTAGCTTCTATATATTTTTCGTGTTGTTCTTTTGTTATATCAATTATTAAATTATCTCTCCTAGCTAGTTCATAATTTACTACCTGTATCTGCTTAACTTCGTTTACTACAACATCTACAAGATTCTGATCAAAGGGTGGGACTAACTGACCGCCGGTTTCGTTTATGACCTTTTGACCATTGTGATCAGGTGGATTATGACTCGCACTAATCATAATCCCCGAAACCGCATTTAGCTCACGAACCATAAACGAAAGCTCGGGAGTAGGTGTAATCTCAGAAAATATACGGACATAAATACCATTGGCTACATAGACTTCGGAAGCTTTAATTGCTAGCGTTTTACAATCCAGTCCGTATACTGGGTTTGGTCTATTATTATCATACTCTGTTTCGTTTAGATACGCTCTAACATCATAAGCTATAATCACACCTCTTTCTTTTGCCTCGTCTCCGAACTGTTTTAGTAAATATTGAGAATGCCCTTGTGCTGATGTTTGTATAGTCCACATATTGATCCTGTTGGGGCCGATACCTACTGGGCCTCGTCTTCCTCCTGTACCAAACGGGACAACTTGATAAAAACAATCTAATAATAAATCCCATTTTCTTGACTCAATCAGATAATCAATCTGTGGGATATATTCTGTGAACTCCTCTCCAGTTAGCCATCTCTCTATATTTACTAATGCACTATCTTTGTAAACCTGCTCTATTTTCAGTGTGGAAAACCCTTCTTTTATAGTTAAAAGTTTGCTTTGAGTAGTCATAAATCAACAGTTAACAAGTGACTGTATTTTACCTTATGATTTCCCTATCGGCAAATAAACTGGTATTTATCTATATGTGCATACCTGGCACTCAAAAATAGTAAAATACTATTTGATGTAAAGATATAGAGTAAACAATCTGATATCATAATATTAGAAAACTTGACTAATTATGAATATATCTAATTCAAACACCACCCTTAGACTAGGAGTTAAACAACTTAATGACCTGGTAAACTTACAAATACAAACTATCGGAGAAGTAGTAGTAGAAGGAGAAGTAACAGAATTTTCAATATCCAAGGGACAAGGGGTTAACATTGTATTAAAAGATAAACAGGAAAATGCAATAGTGAGTATTAGCGGATATGCACCAAGAATCGAAGGACTAAATATGATCGAGCAAGGAATAGAAGTAGCTGTTTGGGGTCGGCCCCAAATATATTCTCCTTACGGTAAATTTAGTATTTCAATCTATAAGATACTACCACTTGGAGATGGTGCTATTTCAAAAGCTCTTGAAATTTTAAAAAACAAACTAGAGAAAGAAGGTCTCTTTGATGTTTAGAGAAAAAGACCGCTTCCACGGTTAGTTACCAAAATAGCACTAATCACAGCCAAAGGTTCTGCAGCCTCAACCGACTTTCTCAAAATACTTCAAGAAAATTCAAATTGTTTAGATATTGATCTATACCCAGTCGCAGTACAAGGAAAACAGGCTGTGAAAGAAGTTGTTTTCGCACTTAAATCAGCACAGACATTTGATTACGATTGCATTGTGCTCACTAGAGGAGGAGGGAGCTTAGAAGACTTGAGCGCCTTTAATGATGAAAAAGTGGCAAGAGCAATTTTTGCTAGCAAATCTACAACTATGGTTGCAATAGGTCACGAAAAGGATATCACAATAGCTGAGTTATCTGCAGATATAAGAGCATCTACACCCTCACAGGCCGCCTACTACTTCATCTCTAATACCACCTCTGTTATTACCGCTATCACGACACAGACGGACCAAATCTATAATTTGATAAAACAACAAATTACACTTACTACGAAAGAAATCTATATAGACAACCTGTACGACAAGATCCTTTCTATTTTAAATCAACAAAATACAATTTTTCATAATTATGGTTTTAGTTTCAAAACTGAAATTATAAATTATCTAAATAATTATAAACACAGAGTAGCTACTACTTCCTCTATACTAGACAGGTTCGATCAATATATTAAAAACTCGTTAAAAGAAATATCTTATTATGAACACTTATTTAATTCTCTAAATCCTAAAAATGTTATTCAACGAGGATATGCTATTATAAAAAAGAATAATGGAGATATAATAAGTTCTATTAGTAAAGTTTCGCTAGGTGACCAAATAAACCTAGTAGTAAAAGATGGCGAAATCACATCTATAGTCAAAAAGATAAAATAATTTATTATAAAATTTGAAATGGCTGATAAAAAAATAAAATTACAAGAAAAAATCACTGAACTTGAAAAAATTAGTCAATATTTTAATAATCAAGAGGAAATTGAGCTTGATGAAGCTGTAAAAAAATATGAAGAAGCATCAAAACTAGTCTCTGAGGTTAAAAAGGATTTAAAGAGAATTGAGATGAAGATCAATGAGATCAAGTTAAACTATCAAGACGATGATACCAGTGATAATGACTCTGAGGAAAAAATGGAATTACCTTTTTAAGGTGTTTTGCTATTACTTATTTCTTTTGCCTTGTTATTAATAGCTAAAAGCATTTCGTCAAAATCGTCATCTACGATCCCGTGTACTCTAGCACCTTCCTCTAGTGTTTCAAACTCTGCGACAAAACACCCTATACAGTGGAAACCATACTCTTGCATTAAAAAGTCAACTATTTCAGGATAATTTATAGCAAGGACAGAAATATTGATGTCTCTATCTATTTGTGCCATTTTAATATTTTTATATAATATATTATAGTACACTAGGGGTAGTTATTTGCACGAATTAACTATGTTTCAAAAACACAAACGACCCAAAACAGACAAAACTCTAGATTTTACACTCTTTGCGACTATAAGTTTACTAACAGCATTTGGTGCTGTAATGGTATATAGTGGAAGTGTTTTAGTAGCACTCAAACTGGGATTTGAACCTCAGCATTACTTCATAAGACAATTAATTTGGATTGCAATAGGATTGATTTCTGGATATATTGCGTTTAAGATCGATTACCGTATACTTCCCAAGCTAGCCCCATATATGTTGGGGTTTGCTACTTTGCTCTTGATTGTAGTTTTATTATTAAACTGGAATGACCCAATAAAGCGTTGGATTGATTTTGGATTTTTTGACTTGCAACCATCAGAAATTGCTAAACTCTGTTTTTTAATATACTTATCTAGTTGGCTTGCCAAACGGAAAGAAGTAAGTAATATAACAAGAGAAAATATCACAAAACATCTAACCAAAGATCTCCTACCTTTTTTGTTTTCACTTTTTGTAGTTTCTATATTGGTTCTTATGGAGCCAGATCTAGATACTACTTTTATTTTAGTAGCTACTAGTCTAATTGTTTATTTTATAGCAGGTAATGACTTACTTCATTTTATAGGATCGGGCTCCGTATTGCTTATGTTTATAGGGGTACTTACTGTAGCTATGAAAACAGCTTCTTATAGACTCGAACGATTTACTAATTGGCGAGATTTTTGGATTAATTCTGCAATACAAGATCCTTATGGGGCAGGTTATCAATTAAAACAGATACTAGTTGCGGTAGCCTCAGGTGGCATATTGGGGGTGGGTTTTGGTAATTCCAGACAAAAATTCCACTATCTCGGTGATACTGCATTTAGTGATACAATTTTTGCAATCTTTGCAGAAGAGTTTGGATTTATTGGCAGTGTGTTATTAGTACTAGCATTTTTTATTATCCTGTATAGAGGATACGCTATCGCTAAAAATGCACCTGATAAACTCGGCTATCTTTTGGCAATATCTATCACTACTTGGATTACAATACAGGCTACCCTACATATTGCGTCAAATGTGGCGTTGATACCTATCAACGGGAACACCTTGCCTTTTATAAGTTACGGGGGAAGCTCCACTATTATAAACTTAACTGCAATCGGTCTTTTACTCAATATTAGTAGAACAACATCAAAAGAGAAAATCCCTCGTACAACTTCACGAAAGAAACTTAAAAAACACAAAACCAGTATACTTAGTAAAATAAATCCTAAAAATTGGATTAGTGATATTTTTAACTAATACTTATTTACTACAGCTCCTATTGATAAATAGTAGTAACGCTTTATAATGTCCTATGGATAAAGAAATACAAGAAAAACTACAACAAACCAAAATTGCTATCATAGGTGGGCACTTTACTCCAGCGATGGCTATCAAATCTATACTAGAGAAAAATGGTTTCAACAACTTACTCTGGATTGGGTCAAAATACTCTCAAACACAAAATAAAAATTATAGTCTTGAATATTTAACAGTTAAAAAAAACAATATTCCGTTTGTTGAAATTAAATCAGGAAAGTTATGGCGAAAAGTAACTTTAAAAACACTGATTCCTGTACTTTACAATACTATCCTTATCCCTTATGGTTTTATAAATTCTATTTTTATTATAATTAAGTATAATCCCAAACTGATACTCTCTTTCGGAGGCCATATAGCTCTACCTATCGTTATAGTAGCAAAGCTCTTTAGAAAAAAAGTGATTACTCACGAACAAACAATCATATCGGGTCTTACCAATAGAGTTATTGCGCAATTTTCAGATATAGTGTGTATCTCATGGGAAGATTCTTCACAATATTTCCCCAAAAAGAAGATAGTCTATACCGGTCTCCCTCTAAGAGAGGAACTATTTGATAAAAATATTCAAAAATATAATTTTAATAATAATCTTCCAATCCTTCTAGTTATGGGTGGCAATCAAGGTGCGAATACAATTAACTGGAGGTTGCTAGAAATCCTGCCCACCTTACTACAAAAAATGAATATTATTCATATAACGGGTAACTCCACCATAACCAACGACTATCAGAAATCTGTTGCTTTTAGAAACAATCTGCCCGATAACTTAAAAAATAACTACAAGGTAGTAGAAATAGCGGATAGTAAAAAATATTATAGTTATCTAAATAGCGCAAATATGGTTTTATCGAGAGCAGGAGCAAATACTGTCGCAGAAATTTTAACAACAGGGGTTCTATCTATACTTATACCAATACCTTGGTCATCAAATAGTGAACAAGAGCTAAATGCAAAGATGGTTTCAAAAATAGGGCTTGGGAAAATAGTCATCCAACACACCAACCTAACTCCTGATGAGATCTATATCGCAATTCAAGATGTTTATAACCACTATCTGGAAAAAACTGGCTTTAATAAGAAACCATTAGGCATAGTCCAAAAATCTGCAAAACTTATGGTTCCTCCAAATGCTTCGGATAATATTTTTCGAGAAATTATCAAACTATTAAGTAGGTAAGTTCGAAATAATATCTCTAATTTTATCCGAATACTCCTGGTGTGCTAGATAAAACCTAGTCAAAGCCTCATAGTAATTTATTGGGTCACCTGTTGTATACCACTCACCATCAATAACTTTATACATTATTTTATTACTCTGAGCGACTCTGTGATTAGCATCAGGAAGCCAAAGCTCTTGATCCAGACCAACATTAACTTCACTTAAAACCTCCATAACCTTGTATGGCAAAACATACCTTCCATATGTTACTAAGTTACTTGGAGAGCTATCTGCACTAGGCTTTTCTACAATATATTCAACCTGACCATGCTTTTCATCAACCACCTCTTTGGGTTTGATTATCCCATACCTGTTTACCTTGCTTCTGTCCACTTCCTGAGCTCCAATTACTCCATCAATCTCATTATATTCAAAATATTCAAGTAATTGACCTATTCCACTTTTCTCTGATAATACTAAATCGTCTGCAAAACAAACAGCAAAAGGCTCTCCTTGTGGAACCTCAGACATTGCTGATAACACAGGAGATCCATTACCATAAGGTAAATCTGTTCTTTGTTTTACAATTTTTACTTCCTTATATGACAAAACTTCGGATACTTCTCTAAACCTCGACTCTTTCCCTACACTTAGAAGAAGATCATAAACCTCAGGTGTGGGTTTCTTAAAATAATTTTCTACAATGTTGTTTCCCTCTCTCACTACAATAACTATATTCTCCAAACCAGCAGATAGGCATTCTTCTACCACATGTTGGATGATTGGTTTGTTTACTAAGGGGAGCATTTCTTTGGGAACTTCTTTAACCCAAGGTAAAAATCTAGTGCCGAAACCTGCGGCGGGGATGATTACTGTTTTAACTTTCATTTGTAGTATATAGTCTAAATTAATGACCTTTCATTATTCCTTAGCTCTTGGTTTATTGCAAGCCTTATTTAATTTTGTTATATTGTTCTTTCGTAGTTTTCTAATGTTAATTTAGGTACGAACTTGTTAAAAAAAGAGATTAGTAATAAAAAAAATCTAGACCGGTTTATTTTCTGGGGAAGATATATGGTAACTTTTATGGTTGTTATATCTTCTATTTTTATGTCTATCTTAGTTAATCACAATCAGGCTAGTGCTAGAAGTGATGTTTTTTTCCAATATGACTTTAACTCTCCCGTTAATGACCTCTATATTCCTGTTCCAAATAGAGAGGTTTACACAGTAGCAGAAGAAGCGCTAGCTCAATATAACGAAGAACAAGCTATGATAGAAGCTCGTAGGAAGATGTTAGAAGATAAAATCAATAGAACACTAACACATTTACAAAGAGTGAAATCTCCTGTTGCTAATGAAGAAATAGCAACAATAATCGTAGATCTTTCCGAGCAAAACAATGCAGATTATAGGGTACTTCTTGCTATTATGGTTATAGAATCAGGTTCATGTAGGCAGTCATTTTCATACAACTGTTTTGGATATTTAAATGGAGTAAAATACCCATCATACGAAGTTGCTTTTCGCGATCTTGTTCCTAAAATATCGAGACAATATGCCTCTAGGTATGGTTGGGATTTTGTAAGCCTCTCTAGGGCATATGGACAACATAACTGGGAACTCCACTCCAAGAATATGCTCAAAGTCGCCAATAGTATTTAATTATTTTTTGATTCTGTTGCGATAGATTGAGTATACTCTTTCTATTCATAGTTATTTTCTTAACCGAATTTGTTTCTATGGGATCCAATTTCATACACCTGCATGCCCACTCTGAGTACTCCCTACTTGATGGAATTGCGAAAATTTCTGACTATGTTTCCAAAGTGAAAGAATACGGTATGAACTCTGCCGCACTCACCGATCACGGAGTAATGTATGGATCATTTGAGTTTTGGCAAGAGTGTAAAAATCAAGGAATCAAACCAATCATCGGATGCGAGGTTTATGTTGCCAAAAGAACTAGGTTCGACAAAACAGCAGGGATTGATGACAAGCGATATCATCTCACGCTTCTAGCTAAAAACAAAACTGGTTATCATAATCTATTAAAAATTGTTTCAAGGGCATTTATAGAAGGATTTTATTATAAGCCAAGAATTGATAAAGACCTTCTCTCTCAATACGGAGAAGGGATTATTGCTTTAAGTGGTTGTTTAGGAAGTAATTTCAATCAATACCTACTTCTAGGAGAAACAGAAAAGGCAATAGATTGGATTAAATTTCTCCAAAAATCATGTGATGAAGTCTATATAGAACTCCAAAGAAATGGTATTGAAGAATCACATAACCTAATACCTAAACAAATTAAAATAGCACAAGATCTCAATATCTCCTATGTTGCGACCTGTGATACTCATTACATAGAGCAGGAAGATCATAAAGTTCAAGAAATAGTTTGGTGTATAAATGACGGGAAAAAACTAGATGATCCGATGAGGAGACAGTATGGATCAACTGAATTCTACATTAAAAATACTGATGAACTCAAAAAACTATTTTCAGATTATCCTGATGCAGTTACAAATACACAAAGGCTAGCTGATAGTGTAGAGGAGTATAATATTATGTTTGAGCGGGTACAGCCTAAATACGACCAAACCCTCTCCCCCAACAAAACACAAGAAAAGCTCAAAACAAATGTTTTTACCAAACTCCCCCAACGATACGAAACGCTTACACCAGAACTTCAAGAACGGATTGACTACGAACTTAAAACTATTCACGAAAAAGGGTACGATGATTATTTTTTAGTAGTCGAAGACTATGTTGACTGGGCAAGATCACAAGGTATTATGGTCGGACCGGGTAGGGGTTCTGGAGCCGGAAGTGTGGTATCTTACATATTAGGTATTACAGAGTTAGACCCCTTTGAATTTGATTTAATCTTTGAACGGTTTTTAAACCCCGAGAGACCATCTCCACCAGATTTTGATATAGACTTCCAAGATGATCGTAGAGACGAGCTATTCCACTATATGTCAGAGAAATACGGGGTAGATAATACAAGCTTTATTGGTACTTTTGGACGACTAAAAACAAAAGCTGCGATAAGAGATGTTGCAAGAGTTATGGGAATTGATCTACAAATTGCCGACCAACTCTCTAAAATGGTAATAGTTAAATTTGGCAGAGTGTATAGTATCGAAAAGATGAGAGCTGAGGTAAAAGAATTTGATGATATTATCAAAAATTCAGATGAACTCGAAGAACTAGCTTCTTATGTTTCTAAACTCGAAAACCTTGCTAGACATGTATCCACACACGCTTGTGGCTACCTAGTAACACCAGCCCCCATTACAAACTATGTGCCTATCCAAAAGGAAATGCGTGGAGATAAGCTCATCACGCAGGTAGAAGGACACAATATTGAATATCTAGGACTGATGAAGTTTGATTTTTTAGGGCTTTCTAACCTCACAGTTATACAAAATACACTAAAACAAATCAAAAGATCTCAAGGGAAAACTATAAAGATAAACAAACTCCCTCTTGATGATTCAAAGACTTACGAACTATTCCAAAAAGGTAATACAACAGGAATTTTTCAATTTGAGTCCGAAGGAATGAAAAAATATCTAAAAGACCTAAAACCAAATAAATTTGAAGATCTGATTTTCTTAAATGCTGCATATCGACCAGGACCTATGAAATATATCCCTGACTATATTCTTCGAAGGGAAGGTAAGCAAAAAGTTGACTATATCCATCCTTCTTTAGAACCAATTCTTAAAAATACTTTTGGTTTTGCAATCTATCAAGAACAAGTTATAAATATTGCTGTAAAGTTTGCCAACTACTCTCTCGGAGAAGCAGATATGCTTAGACGAGCAATGGGGAAGAAAAAACCAGAAGTAATGGCAAAAGAAAAAGAACTGTTTTTCAAAAAAGCTGTTAAAAATGGCCAAAAGCAAGAAATAGCGGAGAAGATTTTTTCATACTTAGAACCTTTTGCAGATTACGGTTTTAATAAATCCCATAGCGCTGCATACTCTCTAATTGCCTATCAAACTGCCTACTTAAAAGCCCATTTCCCACTCGAGTTTTTAGCAGGTCTCATAGAAACCGATATCAATACGATTGATAAACTCGAAAGAGATTTAAAAGAAGCAAAACGAATGGGGATTAATCTACTTCCTCCTGATATCAACAAAAGTACATCTGACTTTAAAATTGAAAATGATAAAATGATCCGATATGGACTAGCTGGCATAAAAGGCGTTTCCTCTAAATCAATAGATAATATAATATACACCCGAGAAAAAAACGGTACTTTTCAAAATCTAGATGAGTTCATTATACAAGTAGGTGGAAAAAATATATCTAAAAAAGACATAGAAAACCTTATCAAAGTAGGTGCTTTTGATAAGTTCGGATCAAGAAATCAGTTGTTAGAAGTATTACCAACCATACTTTTGAAAGTGAAAAAGAACGAAGAAGCAACGCTAGGAGGACAAGCTATGCTATTTGGTGGAACACCAGAAGATATAAAAATACACGCAACCTCCCTACCAAATACTATCCAAGACACTGATAGCGAAAAATTGAATTGGGAAAGAGAACTACTAGGAGTTTATCTTAGTAAACACCCTATTGATAAATATAGCAGGCTAATCTTCCTTAATAACTTCACAACACTTGAGAAAGTAAAAAAGCTATCATCTGGTACTAAGGTAAAACTAATCGTATTTTTATCTAAAGTAAAAAAGATATACACCAAAAAAAGCTCAAAGGCTATGGCATTTGTTGAACTTGAAGATAAGGAGGGAAAAATAGATGGAGTAATATTTCCTGATACTTATGAGAAAATCAGCTCAGAGCTTATTGAAAATAGTGTTATATTTATAGAAGCCTCGATGAGTACACGCAATGATGAGCTTAGTCTGGTCATAAATGATGTGGCAAAAGCTGATAAGATTAAATCTCAAAATACAATGGTTATTGATATCTCGGAAGAAAATGATAAGAATAGACTACAAAGTATAAAAGACGCTATAATCCAGAACCCGGGAAGAGTAAAATTAATAATTTTTTACGGAGATAACAAAACTAAAAAAAGTATAGAAAAGAAAGTTAATCTTACTCCCGAATTTATTACACTATTAAAAAAATATATACAAAGTGAACAATAAAAATGGTTTCCACATCTTCAAGAAAAGCCTAGGACAAAACTTTCTTAAAAACAAATCTGCTATTCAAGACTTATTGAAATTATTGGATTTACAAAAAAATGATTTAGTAATAGAGATTGGTCCAGGACAAGGTGCATTAACCGATGAGCTAGTTAAAGTTGTTAATAATTTAGTTTTAATAGAAAAAGATAGCAATTTAATTAATTACCTAAGTTCCAAATATCCGCAAGTCAATATAATCAACCAGGATTTTTTAAAAATAAATCTAAACCGGATTACTCAAAGGGAAAAATACAAAGTTATAGGTTCACTACCCTATAATGTCTCAAAAAAAATTATTTATAATTTACTTACTGCTACAAATAAGCCTGATAAAATTAGCTTTATCATTCAGAAAGAAGTAGCCCAAGAATATGCCTTCAAACCTCCAAAAGCGACATTACTAAGCAATTTCGCAAACATTTATTCTGATGTAAAACTAGATAAAGTGATTAGTGCCAAATCATTTTATCCAGTACCAAAAGTTGACGGACAGATAATAACTTTTAAGAATATTAAACCAAAAGTTTCTAATCACGAAATACTCTGGTCTCTGATTCGCACAGGTTTTTCTTCTCCACGAAAAATCGTTGCGAGTAATTTAAAAAATTACGAAAAAAACAATGTGTTAGAAGTTTTATCTACTCTGAATTTAAGTCCTACCATAAGAGCAGGAGAGCTTACTTTGGAAAACTGGATTGATTTACAGAAAAAATTAAATCTCTGATTTATGATAAGTATTAACACCAACCAAACTAACAAAAGATATGGATATATCAGAACTCTACACGGCGATTTGAGTTTCCCTGTATTTATGCCCGATGCTACCTATGGAACAATAAGCAACCTGAGTTATCGAGATCTTGAATTAACAGGGGTGAAAGCAATTGTAACAAATACTCTACACCTTGATCAGAAGTTTGGAAGCGACAAGATTGCCAAACTAGGAGGACTTCATAAATTCTCAAAATGGAAAAATCCTATATTAACCGACAGTGGTGGATTTCAGGTCTTTTCTTTGATAAACAGAACTACAAACAAAACTAATAAAATCACTGATGCTGGGTGTAGTTTTCAGGACTTACGAAGTGGGGATTATAAATTTCTGTCTCCTGAAACCTCTCAACAAATTCAACATCAGATTGGATCAGACATTAGGGTTGTCTTAGATGAACCAGTGCTTGGGGATACTAGCCTTTCAAAAATTAAAAAATCAGTAGAGAGGACGACACAGTGGGCTATTCGTTCTAAAAAAGCTTTTTTGGAACTAAATCAATTAACTGAGAATGATTTTAATAACCCAAAAGTTAAACGACCTCTTTTAACAGCAGTAATTCAGGGGGCAAATAATTTTGAACAACGAAAAAAAAGCCTAGAAGCTCTAGAAAATATTGGTTTTGATATTTATGGATTTGGAGGAGTTCCTCTACAAACCAAACGAAGTTGGGATTATACTCACAAAGGTGGTTTTTTTAAAGAGTTATTACACTTTCTTTCTGAAATTATTCCACAAAATAAACTCCGCTATGCACTAGGAGTTGGAACTCCAGATAATATCGAATACGCAATCTCTATCGGCTGGGATATGTTTGATACAGTTTTACCTACTAGAAACGCCAGACATGGCTATCTTTATATTAGTAAAAACAACGAAGATGGTGAGTTTAGTAGATATTCTGTTTTACGAATTAAACACTCTCGATATGAGTTTGATGAGGGGCCAATAGACCCCAAATGTGGTTGTATCGCTTGTAAAACAATATCTAGGGCATTTTTGCGATATTTACTTAAAATAGGGGAGGGAAGTGGTTACCGATTGGCAACAATACACAATCTACACTTTTATAGTGAGTTTATGAAGCAGTTAGTTAACAATAATCCTAAAAATTAGTAAATAATGAAATACCACTTAAAAAGTCAATACAAACCAGCAGGAGATCAACAACAAGCTATAGATATTTTAAGCGCAGGTATTAAAAACGGTTTGGAACATCAAACACTAATAGGAGTTACCGGCTCTGGGAAAACTTTTACTATGGCTAATATTATAGCCAATATACAAAAACCTACTCTTGTCCTTGCACACAATAAAACATTAGCTGCCCAATTATATTCAGAATTTAGGGAATATTTTCCCGAGACTGCAGTAGAATATTTTGTCTCTTACTATGACTATTATCAACCAGAAGCCTATATCACAAGACGAGACTAGTATATATAAAAAGAATCAACGCTTAATGAATTTATAGAGAGAAATCGGAATTCTGAAACACAATCTCTACTAAGTAACCACCCAACAATTATAGTCGCTTCAGTTTCATGTATTTATGGGTTAGGAAACCCTGATGACTACTTTGCACTAAGTAGAGATATTAAAACAGGTATGTCTTATAAGCGATCAAAGCTTTTAACTCAACTAAATGATATGCAATACGAACGAAGTGAATATGATTTTTACTCTGGCCTCTACAGGATAAGAGGAGATGTTATTGATGTTTATTTAGCTTCTGGAGATTATGCACTGAGGATGGAATATTTTGGAGATATAATAGAATCTTTGAAACTTATCAACCCACTCTCAGGAGAGGTAATTAAAAAACTATCAGAATTTAAGATATATCCCGCAAAACATTTTGTAACCCCTTTTGAATCTTTAAAGCAAGTAATTCCGAATATAAAAGATGATCTAAAAAAAGAAGTAGCAGATTTTAAGAAAAAGAGGAAAATAGTTGAAGCACAAAGATTAAACGAAAGGGTTAATTACGATATAGAGATGCTTGAGCAAATAGGCTATTGTTCTGGGATCGAAAACTATTCGAGGTATATCGATAAAAGATCAGCTGGTTCCCCTCCATCAACTCTATTAGACTATTTCCCTGATGATTGGTTACTTTTTATAGATGAGTCACATATGACACTACCACAAGTACAGGGTATGTATAATGGGGATCGCTCACGCAAAGAAGTTTTAGTAGAGTACGGATTTAGGCTTAAAGCTGCACTCGATAACCGTCCCTTAAAGATTGAGGAATTCTACAAAAGAATCAACCAGGCAATATATGTTTCTGCAACACCTCGTAACTTTGAACTAGAAAAAAGCAAGCAAAGTGTAAACACTATAAAACCTAAAAATATGCCCAGTTCTTACCGTGGTTTTGTAGAACAACTAATACGGCCCACAGGACTCTTGGATCCTCGAATAGATCTGCGTCCTGATCTCATAGAACATAAAGAGAAACTAATTAAAAGCATAAAAAATCGGAAATATCCAAATATGTCTATTCTAGAAAAAAACTATTCCCCCAAGAATCAAGTAGATGATTTACTAATCGAAATACAAGATACAATAAATAAAAAACAAAGAGTGTTGATAACTACCCTCACAAAAAAAATGGCTGAGGACCTTACTGATTATCTAAGAGACATTAAAATCTCTGTACAATATATACATTCAGATGTAGATGCATTAGAGAGAGTAGAAATCCTAAAAAACCTCAGGCTTGGGAAATATGATGTGTTAGTCGGCGTCAATCTTTTAAGAGAGGGTCTGGATTTACCAGAAGTTTCCTTGGTAGCAATTCTCGATGCTGATAAAGAGGGCTTTCTACGAACTTCATCGAGTTTAATTCAAATCATAGGGAGAGCTGCTAGACATAGTGAGGGTAGAGTTATAATGTATGCACAAAAAGTTACCGAAAGTATGGATCAGGCAATAACTGAAACATTCCGTAGGAGAGAAATTCAAAATAAATATAATATTAAACATCATATAACTCCTAAAACAATCACAAAAGAAATCCGTACCCAACTGGTTGGTAAAACAAAGACAGAGAAAACTTTACCTAAAGCGGATTTAGACATCCTAAAAAGAGCCGAAAGCTACAATATCATCAAGAAAAACGAACAACAAAGACTACTAGAAGATATTCGTACCCAAATGCTGGTCTATGCTGATATGATGGAGTTTGAACTTGCAGCAGAAATGCGTGATATTTACGAGAAACTTTCAGGGAAAAAAGCTACTCTCTAAAAACTAATAGGGGAGAACTTTTACTAATCGGATTCTTGAGGACTATTTACAAGGTTATCAATTTCAGGACTAATTAGAATCCTTCCAACTGCAATTATGGGTATGATAAAAATAGCCCCCAAAACTCCAAAAAGTATATATGCACCAATCACACTAATTATTGATACAATGGGATCAACTCCTACCACCTTGGCCATTATATTAGGAAAGATTACCGAGGCTTCGAGTTGCTGGATAAGGTAAAAGAGTAAAACCACATATATCACCACTGCTAAACTCGACCCAGAACCAATAGCTATTATAACAGCAATTATTGCCGTCAATATCGGTCCCAAAGTTGGAATAGCTTCTAAAATACCGGCTATGAAAGCAATAGGTAATGCATATTGGTTCATATTATAATTTTCAAAAAAAATCACTGGGGTAACTAGCCCAAACCAGGTGAAAACACCAATAAAAGCCATAAGGAAAATCTGAGCTCTTACCCATTCTCCTAGTTTTTCTTCTACCAACTTAAACCTCTGAGTATAAACTTTCTTACTTTCCTTTGTGATCGGTAAGAAATTAATTATACTAAGATAAACCTCTCTTTTACGCACCAGCATATAAATAGAGAGCATAACTATAGTGATAGCCCCTCCAATACTTGTAACTGCAGAATTTATGATTGTATAGGCTCCCAACAATCCACCTCCTATCAGTCTGATAAAATTAGTTATTTCACGGATAAACTCACTACGAAACTCCTGTAAATCAATTATTTCCTCAAGGAAGGGAAATATATTAAACAGCTCAGCTATGATATTTGAAATCAACTGTGGCATTAACATTATCAAGTTTTTGAGTTGCTCGACAGTATCTCCAAAAAGTGTTAGCGTCACAATACTAAATACTAGGAATAGTATGATATAAATAAGTGCTATAGAAACAACACGAGGAATCCTTTTGGTCTGAAAATAATCCACATATGGCCTAAGGGCAGAGTTGAGGACAAAAGCAAAAAACAAGAAGAAAAAGACTAATCTTAGTTGCCAGATGATAACAATACTTAAAATAAATACAGTTATTAGAACCAGTGACTTTAGTGTAATTTCTATTTTAATATTTTCTGTATTCACAACTCATTTTTGAATAATTTGTTTTTAGCTAACTGAACTTCTTTGTGGAAGTCATAGTAGAAGTACATCGCTAAAGATATGGTAAGTAACAGTGTAATCAAATATATCCAAAGATAGGTTTTTCCAGTAAGTACATTATACAAAATATAAGTACTTGCTATAATGATAAAACTAAACCAAAACAATGACTGTCCGTAAAGTCTCATTGCTGTATGAAATATATTTTTAATCCCTCCTTGAAAATAGAGCTCAAGGTCTTTTTTGGTTAGCCGTTGACTAGTAAGGTTAACTTGAGAGAATAAACTTGCTACAAGTCCTGTACTAAGGATAGTAAACATAAATAAATCAGAATAAGAGGATAGGTGAATCAGCTTTTCGTCCTCATCAAAAGCTATCATTAATTTGAATAAAGAGAATATATCTCCAATTCCAATATCTAGAGAAAAGACCACAGAGGTAAACAGTATTCCTAGTATTTTTCCAATAATCAATGCCACAAAAGGCGTTACAAAAGACTGAGTAACTTTCATAGTTAAGTACGATATATTTCTCCAATATTAACAGTAAACCAAGAGATGTTCAATTGCTTACTTATCTCCTAGATTGTTAACCTGGATCGCTAACCTTGATTTATACCTATCGGCAGTGTTTTTATGGAGAACACCTTTTTTGGCTGCGGTGTCTATTTCGCTATATGCCTTTACTAATAATTTCTTGGCTTTTTGTGGTTCGTTGGAAGAAACAGCCTTCATAACATCTGCCTTTGCTTCTCTATATGACTTCTTTGTCACTATATTAACCTTTTTCTTTCTTGAGCTAACTCGTATAGCTTTTTTTGCTGATTTCGTATTTGCCATTTCAGTAATTTATTTTAGGATTAAAACACTTATGATTCTAGCAATTTGAGATAAATTTAGCAAGATAATATCAATAACTACATTCACTTAGAAATCCTATCACTTTACTTACACACAGTAGTTGTTATATTATATACTTATACTACCCCAAACCTTACTTTTCATCATTGTTCTATGAAAAAGGAGTCTACTAAATCCAACCCTGGTAACAAGATAACAAAAAAGGAACCAAAAGAAAGTTATGAAAAATCAGTTATCAAAGATATCGAGAGTTCACGACTTAGGATCAAACCTTGGATCCTCCAACTAATTGGAACAGTATTTATTATTCTGGGATTATTTTTTGTATTTTATCCATTTTTCTCAGATAGAGTTAGTATTAACTTTCCAGATTTTATTAAAGATAACCAAGAGAATCAGGAAAAGAACGAAGAAAAAGCCCAAGATGATAGAGACACTAAGGACAAAGAAAACCAAGATGATGAAGGGAGTATTGCAGGAGGGGAGTCTATCAGAAGAGATACGGCCTCTACTCCAACAGGCCTTAAACGAGCGCAAACAACTGCTGAGAAAATTTCACAAACAGGAGTTTGGAGGGCTACTGATTACAAAAAAGGTGATATAACCACCGGAACTTACCAAGTTCAACTAGGCGATACACTGTGGGAAATTGCAGAGGCAGTCTATGGAGATGGTAGTCAATGGAACAAATTACTAGAAACAAATCCTACTAGTATTGGATTTCTTCCAGATGGTAGCCAAGCACTAATCACTGCAGGACAATTTTTAACAATTTCTTAATATCTGTTACACTGAGTAAAGATTATTTAATTCCTTATGATCTATCTTGCCTCTGACCACAAGGGTTTTAATGCAAAACAAGAGATTAACAACTTCCTTTTATCTAAAAACTATCAAGTAATAGACTTAGGTACTCATACATACGATGGGGATGATGATTATCCTGACTATGCCTTTATGTTAGGCGAAACAGTAGTGAAAGAGAAATCAAGAGGGATCATAATCTGTGGTTCTGGTATAGGAGTCTGTATAGCTACAAATAAGGTAAAAGGTGTGAGAGCAGGGTATTGTGAGTCAGAAACACATGCAAAACTTTCTCGCACGGACGATGATACAAATATTTTAGTCCTTGACAGCTTAACATTTAATCCTAAGTCCGATTTTAAGATTATAGAAATATGGTTGAACACCCCTTTTAGCGAGGAATCACGGCATATACGAAGGTTAGAAAAAATATCTACCTATGAAGACAAACTATACAAGTAACTTTTTTAGTTCAAACGACCTTAGAGGATTATAGACGGATTTCGGCTTCTATAAATTCTTCAAGGTTTCCATCCAAAACAGCTTCAGGATTTTGACTTTCTACATCAGTACGCAAATCTTTTACTAATTTGTATGGGTGTAGCACATAGTTGCGAATTTGATTACCCCAGCCGGCAATTTTGTGCTCTCCTTTTAAGTCTTTCTGTTCTTTTTCTTGCTTTTCTAGTTCAAGATTGTAGAGCTTCCCTTTAAGCATATTCAAAGCAAATTCTTTGTTGCGTAATTGACTTCTTTCTGTAGAACAAGAAACGGTAATACCAGTAGGTATGTGTACTAGCCTTACAGCAGTAGCCACTTTATTTACATTCTGTCCTCCTGCACCCGAAGATCTTACTGCACTAAATTCAATCTCGTCCATATTTAGGTTTACATCAATATCGTTTTCTATAATAGGCATCACTTCAACCAAAGCAAACGATGTTTGCCTAAGACCCTGTGCATTAAAAGGGGAGACTCTTACAAGCCGATGTGTTCCATATTCCTTTTTTAAATAGCCGTAAGCAAACCGTCCCTTGATTTCCATAGTTACTGTATTAATCCCTGCTTCATTCCCTCTTATCATATTAGTAATCTCACTCTCAAAACCCTGCTTTTGAAAATATTTAAGATACATTCGCATTAGCATTTCACTCCAATCATTTGCTTCTGTACCACCTTGACCTGCATGGATAGAGAGAATCGCATCGCTTTGATCGAATTTTCCTCCTAAAAATGTGGTAATCTCTATTTTATTGAGTATATTATCGAGTTCGCTAACCATAGAATTAATTTCTTTCATTACCTCAATATCTTGCCCACTCGAAGCAGTACTTTTATCTTCTAGTAACTCTACCATTACTTCTATATCTGTAAGTTTCGTTTCTATACTATCTAACATATCCAACTCATCACCGAGATCACTTATTTTCTTCATAATCTTTTGTGCATTAGCTTGATCAGCCCATAAAGACTGGTCATTAGCAAGAAGCTTTGTATTTTCTAATTCTGTAGTAATTTCTGATCTATCTTTTTTCTTCTGAATATCTGAAATCCGTTCTCCTTGTAGTTTTATTTTTTCTTTTATTTCTTGCATTATTATTAATATAAACCTTTTTCACGCAAAAATGCGGATAAATATTGATTATTACCTATATTTTGATAACCTCTTGCTTGTAACTCACTTGCTAACTCAACTCCAATATATCTGATATGCCAAGGTTCGTAAGTATAACCTGTTAAGTGCTGTTTACCTAGAGGGTAAGAAATAACAAAACCGTACTCGTGTGCATTTTGTTGTAGATATTGATATAGAGGAGTATTAGTAACATTTTTACTAAACGCATCACAACCAATACAACGAATATCTAGAGTAGTTCCTAATTGATGCTCAGAATGTCCTGGTGTGGCAGAATAAATATTTGCTCTTTGCCTCGCAAGCTCCATAGGAGCACCCCTACTAAGTTCTCTATTTACCCAATAGTTGAAAGTGGACTGTTGTTGTATATACGAACGATATGCAGAGGTAATAAAAACTGTCATACCTTTGCTCTGTACATCCTCAGACATCGCTTTTAAGGCAGTAACTGTCTCGGGAGTCAACATACCACCACCTGGTAAACCAGTAGCAATAAGATTGGGAATATATGTGCTTGGAAGTGCAGTAGTTTTGTTAATTGGAGCATATTTACAATCCTGACAAGTTACTACCTCTATAGGCCCATAAACAATCGGGGCGTATACTACTGCTTTTGGGGTATATATTGTACAATCCTTCAGTTTTAGTGTTCCTAGTTCAGGGAAATAATATTGTTGAGTTTGCGGATCAAAAGCCAGTTCCAAATCTACTTGCTCTGAACAGCTTTTATTAAGGAATTCTACCTTCCCAACTAAAATCATTTCTCCTTGCGAAACATCAAAAGAAACACCTTTTATATCTAACTTGCTTAACACTTTAACTTCCGCAGGCTCAAGTTTTCTATAATAGCTACTTTCATAGTCTCCTGTTTGAATACTTTTTAATTCATCAATTAACCCATCATTTAGTTGTACTCTGTTAGCGCCTCCATCAGCAATTATAGTATTTTTTTCAAAAACGACTTCTGATACTGGCATTATATATTTTCTAGTCATCATCGTTAGTTCTTTGTATGTGTATTTAGCACTTTCACCTTTTTGTACCTCGTATCTTTCTCCTTGCGGGAACTTTTCACTTTTTATTATCTCTATGGGTGGATCAATATCTATCGTTTTCTCTTCTGAAATCTCAAAAACGATTTCAGGCAAAGAAATTAAAGGAAATTTATAGCTATTGCTACGGTAGTTTTTATAATTCAACAAGGAAGAACTTAATATATCATCGGTGGTTTTATAACTTAATTTATTTAACTTGGAATAATAATCAAACTCTTCAACCCAGTTATTTATATCGTTATTTATATAGCCACCTGTACTTAATATAACAGATTTACTACGGAGGGTTATTAGTGGTTTTAATATAACAACAAAAACCACAATTAATTCCAGTATCAAAAAGACAATCAATAATATCTTTAAATTAATTGTTTTTAATTTTGTTCTCTTCATTTATACATACAAAGGCTTTATATTATATTGCGATTTATGACATAATGTCATCTGATTTAATTATATACCTTCATAATATGCATCAAATCTTGATCACTATTTACGGAAGAGTCCAGGGAGTAAACCTTAGACGACGAATCGTAAACATTTCACAAACACTCGGTCTCACAGGATATGTTTCTAAAAACTCAGATAATGGCTTAGAGATTATAGCTCAAGGAGAGGAAAAACGCTTACAAGAACTTCTAAATTGGTGTCAAAAAGCATATTTCCCTGTAAAAATCTCTGGGATGAGTTTTTCTTGGCAAGTTCCGGGAAAACCATTTAAAAAATTTATTCTCAAAACTGATAAAACCCTACTTGTTGATGAAGCAGATAGCTTTTATAACTTAAGCAAAGAAATCCTAACTAGTGAAATATTGAAATTAGATAGAGAAAATCAAATTCCCAAGCATGTTGTGATTATCCCTGATGGAAATCGAAGATGGGCAAGAGAACAAGGTTGGCTACCTTGGATAGGTCATAGAAGAGCATTACAACAAGATAAAATAGAGAAGATTTTTGATGAATGTCGTGATCTAAATATCAAATATTTAAGTCTTTGGGGATTTTCTACAGAAAACTGGGCAAGAGATAAAAAAGAAATTGATGAAATATTCAAAATCTTAGAACAATCTCTCAAAGGTTGGTTATATAAGTTCCAAAAAGAAAATATCTGTTTCCGTCATATAGGAAGAAAAGATCGCTTACCTAAGAAACTCGTCAACCTGATGAACGATTTCGAACAAAAAACTGAAAAAAACACTAATTTTAATTTCTCTCTTTGCTTAGATTACAACGGTAGAGACGATATTATCAGAGCTGTTAACAAAATTATCTCTCAACAGGTAAAAGAAGTCGATGAAAAATCTTTTGCAAGTTATTTGGATACTCATGATATACCAAACCCGGATCTTATTATAAGAACATCAGGAGAGTACAGAACCAGCGGTATTATGGCCTACGAAGCAGCTTATTCAGAGCTATATTTCACCAATGTGTATTTTCCCGATTTTGATTCTATTCAATTTAAAAGAGCAATTTTAGATTTTGGTGCACGCAAAAGAAACTTTGGAGGAACTAACAAGAAAATACACAAGTCAAATGAAAATCTTATAGATCCTGATCTTTTGGAGGATCATACTCTGGCTTTACAAAGTTAAACTCTTTTAAACAGATCTCTTCAAAGATCGTTTCTAATTGATTTTCTTCTGTTTCTAAAAAACGCATTAATACATAATCAACTCCTTGTATCACACGATCACTGCGGTTTTCTATTCCTATCCTCAAGCGATAAAAATTGTTATCCGCCAGATGATTTTCGATAGAAATAACTCCATTATGTTGTACGGGTGATTTTTTATATTGTAATTTATATTTACCAAAACCAATATCTAAATCATCATGAACTACCAAAATCTCATCTAAAGAATAGTTTTGATATTTTAAGTATTGGTGTAGAGAAATCCCTGATCGATTCATCATCAGTTGTGGTTTCATAATCTTGAGGTTTAGAAATTTTAAATTATAGAGTTTATACATATCCCTAGTCTCTATCTCTACTTCAAAACCCTGTTTTTTGAGAAAAATATGTAGTAAATAATCTATGAAGAGGAATCCTGTATTATGTCTCGTTTTATTATATTTTTCCCCAACATTGCCAAGTCCAACAATAAGTTTTATAGGCTGATTAAAGTTAGTGAGATTTAATACAGTATTTAAATACATAGCAAAACATAATAAAAATATATTATCTGCTAAGTTGTTGTTTATATCAATTAAGACTTTTTGGGGGCTTTAGAAGAAGTGGGGGGTAACACAGATTTAACTAAAACATCAACATACTTCTGATCACGATGAGAACCAGTCATTTTTCTAAAATTTACGGTACCACTAGAAGTTGCAAAGATAGTAAAATCCTTACCCATTTTGGTATTTACTCCGGGGTGAAAAACACTTCCTTTTTGACGAACAATAATATTACCGGGGATCACTTGTTGTCCTGCAGATTTTTTGATTCCAAGCCTTTTTCCCGCAACATTGACTGTTCTGTTTGCTGCTCCTTGTGCCTTTGTATGTGCCATTAATTAATTTTAATAATTTTAATTTTTGTAAGCTCTTGTCTGTTCCCAACCTTTCTTCTTTGTCTAGATTTTGCTTTATATGTAGAGGACTGTACTTTCTCTCCTCTGTAATGCTCAAGTACCTCAGTTTCTACAAATGATTTTTCCACAAAAGGCTTACCTACCTCTACTTTATCTTTCAAGGCGGTGAGTAAAACTTGATCAATTTTATATTTATCACCAGTCTTACTATCCAACCTTGGAATAGAAATCACATCCCCTTCTGATATTTTATATTGCGAATTTTTAATTTGTACTATTGCAAAATTATCCATTGTATTTGTAGAGTTAGTAACTTAATCTATTTCTTTCCCTCTTAAGGATGTTATCATCAAACTATCAGCCATGTCAACGGGGCGCCGTGAAGCATAGATCGACTGAACTATCCCTAGTACAATCAGGGTCATCAATACCGAACTCCCCCCATAGCTAACTAACGGCAATGGAATCCCCGTAACAGGGAGTTTTCCAATATTCATTCCTACATTGATAAATATGTGTATAAGAAGTAAACTTACGGCTCCAAAACAAAAATTTTTCCCAAAACCCGATTTAATTTCTTTAGAGATTTTAAGTATTCTTAAAATAAGAAAAATATAAATAGTCAGGAGTAAAACTGCCCCGACAAAGCCGAATTGTTCACTCATTGATGCAAAGGCAAAGTCTGTGTGGGCTTGAGTTAAAATATGTAAACTACTCTGAGTCCCTTGTAAATATCCTCTACCCAAAAGCTGTCCCGATCCAATAGCAATTTTCGACTGTATTATTTGAAAACCACTTCCCAAAGGATCTCTCTCTGGTCCAGAAACAAAAGTAACTACACGCTCTCTTTGATACTCACTTATATTATTCCATGCAAGAAAAAAAGATAATGTAGCCATAACTACTAATCCCAGTATTAGAAATACTTGCCAGATTTTTGTTTTAAGAAAGTAAGCAATAGTAACAATCATTATGGGGATAACAATAACAGGGATTGTTTTAACGGCATTAAAGCTTATAGTAAACTCACTATTTACGAAATCAAAATGGATAAACCCTAAAACCCAAATAGTGAAAAGGAGAGAGTGGAGTAAAACTATTATTATAGGGCTTGTTTTTTTTAATGAAAAAAAGACAGTCAAGGCAGTTAGTAAAGTGATTATGATTGTATTTCCCAGTGCAGGTTGTATAAATGTTAAAAATATAATAGGGGATACATATAAAAAGACAAAAAACAAAGCTTTAATATCTGCACTCCGTAAATATTTTTTGATGTTTAATACAAATTTCTTGCTAAAGGGGAGATTTTTTTCTTTCGAAATTTCTATTCTGTCTAAATCTTCTTTGTTTGGTAATATCTCCCCACTAAAGATAAGAGAAACAAACAGGAGAATCAATACTTTAGCATACTCTGATGGTTGGAAGGCAAAAAACCCAAAATCTATCCATCTATTTGTCTCTGCAATATTAGAACCAAATAAATTAACATAAACCAAAGTACCAATAATAAAAACATACATAATCATATGTAGCGAAAAAACCCTAAACCACGCAATATCTATCGTTATAATCAAAAAATATAAAAATAGCCCAAGGGTGATTAAGATCAGCTGTTTTACAAGGATATTACTGTCCGTAGTATTAAAGGTTGCCCCATATATAACAAGAGTCCCGATAATTAAAAGAACTGCCGTAATAAGTGTCGCAACAAAATCGTGTTTTAATATTCTATTTATATCCATAACTTATCATAACAAAGAATAAACTTTCTACTCAAGAATATTACTCCCCTATACTCTTTATTAAGGTAAAGATGTGTTTAAATTTTCTAGTTTTTATCTTTGACAGGGGAGCAATTGATATATTATTATAAAGCATAGCTATTCCCATATTATCCAGAATCTTTGTTTAAGATGTGCTTTGCATCACTAAAGCTACATATGGATTAACTTTCTATGACATACACTAAAAGTTACAAGCTAATCACAAATAAAAAACATCCCAAGAAAAAACAACAGTCAGTACGGATGACAAAACATACTCGATTTGACTCGATCCAGAGAATATTTTTAATAACCTCCACAACCATACTATCTATTCTTATTTTTTCGGCCATATACATACTTGTATATTTACAAACTATTTCCCAAGATCTGCCAAGTCCCGACAAACCTTTTGGTATCAAAGATGTTGCTACTGAGGTCTATGATAGAAACGGAAAACTCCTATACCGTGTGTTTGATGATGAGGATAGAGATCCAGTCGACCTAGAAGAGATACCCCCGTTATTAATATGGTCTTACCTTGCTGCTGAAGATATAAAGTTTTTCCAACACGAAGGGATAGATACAGAAGCGATAGCTCGTTGTGGTCTCAAATATATTGAACACAAGGGTATTACCTGTGGAGGAAGTACCATCACCCAACAGCTAATACGCAAAACTGCACTTACAGATGATGTGGATATTTCAAGGAAAGTAAAAGAGATTTTATTATCTATGAAAATAGAACAAATACGATCTAAAGAAGAAATACTGGAAATGTATTTCACCATAGTCCCTAGTGGTAGCAATATCTACGGGGTAACAAGAGCTTCTAACTTCTACTTTGGAAAAGAACCAAAAGACCTAACTCTTGCACAAATGGCTATTCTCGCTTCTATTCCTCAAAATCCTTCTGTGTTATCTCCTACTAAATCAACTAATCCTGAAATCTCAGCTTCATTACTCGAACAAAGGAAGGAATATGTTTTAAATCAACTCGAAGCAAATATGAACTTTATTAATTCCCAAATAGAAAGCCAATATGGGCAGGACTTCCCAAAACTAGACAAAGAGATAATAACAACAGCAAGAGAAGAACAACTAATTTACCAAGATCCGTCTTTTAGAATCAATGCTCCTCATTTTGTTTTCTATGCACTAGACCAACTCCAAAGGAAGCCCTACAACAACGGGGAACCTTTTGGATTAGAAAATATAGAAACAAAAGGTCTACGGATTTATACAACGCTCGATTTAGAAATACAAAACATAGCAGAGAAGCAAGTAAGAAAAGCGGTAGATACTTATGGTCAGAAATTTGGTGCAGATAATGCAGGTATGGTTGTCTTAAATCCAAAAACAGGAGAGATTTTGGCAATGGTCGGATCATACAACTACTTTGGAAAAGAATCTCCAGAAGGTTGCCATATAGGTGCAAACTGTAAATTTGAACCTAAAGTTAATGTTGTAGATACACTTCAAGCATATGGATCAACTATGAAGCCGATGATTTATTATCACTCATTTATGAATGGTTCTATTACTCCTGACGCGCCGTTAAAAGACTCTCCGATAAAAATTGGAAACTACACGCCTAAAAACTACGATGGGAAGTTCTCAGGTGTAAACTCTAGTCGATATATGCTCGTACAATCTAGAAACATCCCTGCTATAACCCTTTTAGATCAAATTGGTGTATCCAACTTTATCAACTCCCTAGAAGATTGGGGTTATACTACTATGAACAACCCTGCAGGTTACGGTGTTTCTCTTGCTGTTGGAGGAGGGGAGGTGAAACTTATCGAACACGCTCAAGCATATGGTGTATTTGCTAATAACGGCTATCTTACTAAAACTGAAGCTATTGATAAAATAACAGATCATAAAGGGAATATCTTATTTAAAAGAACTATAGATACCAAACAGGTTGCTGATCCCAGAGGTATATATTTGGTCAATGATATATTAAACGGCAATAGGGGAGGCCCTGGATATTCTTTTGACGGAAGAGATATAGCAGGAAAAACTGGTACATCAGAGTCTCAAAAAGAAACACTTTATATAGCATACTCCCCTGAAATCATAGTAGCTGGGATATTAATCAATAACGATAATACGCCTATGCGTTACGGAGCAACTGGTCTTACTTCAGTAAAACCGTGGGTAGGAGAGTTTTTGGAACTTACGGGCAATATGTATGGACCCACCCCCTTCCATCTACCACAGGGAGTAGAGATTCGTGCTAACGGCGATTTGTTTATAAAAGGAATAAGTCGTGAATATTATGACCTCGAACAAAATTATCGAAATTACGCCAATAGTAGATTCACTTTCAATTAACTTCTCCATATTTTGTTATAATTATTTAATGAAAGATTCTAATATCTATAAAACCAACATTATTAGTAGGGATGAATACGGTCGTCCTTCCGGAATAGTCGCTATAAACAAACCTATTGATGTTACTTCTCATGACCTTGTAAATAGAATTAGAAAACAGCTTGATATCAGAAAAGTTGGGCATGCAGGGGCTCTTGATGTATTTGCCGATGGTGTGATGATCTACTTAATTGGAAAAGCTACAAAACTTTCAGATAAATTAATGCACTTTGATAAAGAATATATCACTACTATTATTCTGGGGATTGCCACAGACACACAAGATACGGAAGGAGAAATCACAGAGATTAAAACTGGTTACTTAATTAAAGATATTAAAAATATTAAACCAACCTTGAACAAATTTATTGGAAAACAAAAACAATATGTCTCTGTTTATAGTTCGGTCAAGGTAGAAGGGAAAAAATTAAGGATATTAATGCGTGATAAAAACTACGAGAAACAAATTACATATGACCAAGATAATCATAAACAGCTAAACTTAGTACAGATAAATAAAGACTCTCGCCCTAAGTCATTTTCCTTAAAAATACCTGCCAAAGATATAACAATTCATAATATAGAGCTTTTGGAAAGTGGAGATTTACCTATAAAGAAAATGACCAAATTAAGCAAAAAACTTTCTTCACTTCCCGAAACACAAAAATTCCCCTATATTAAAGTGAAGGTGAATAGCTCCAAAGGCACATATATACGACAACTAGCAGAAGATATTGGTAGCCAACTTAATATGCCAGCTATGTTACTTGCACTTACTCGTACAAAGGTTGGTGATATATCTATAAATGACTGTATAAAAATCACAGACCTATGATAATTCCTGCCCTGATATAGCTCAGTATATTACTAACGAGTATAATCTTCAGATTTATAATATATTGGTTTTTTAAAGTATTTATTGTAATTAGTATTAGTGATGGGAGATTGGTTAATAGGTACAGCTGTTTCTTCTGTTGATGACTTCTCTTGTTCTTTAGGCTCTATATTTGCTTCAGAAAGAATATCTGTTACTCTAAACACACTATCTTTTGTTACTATCTGTCCCTTGGTTGTCTTACCATATTGAAATGTATCTATAATCTGACTATGAGAATCATAGAGAGTAACTATATCCCCGTCATTATTAAGGGAAATACTCTTCGGAAATACTCTCTCTACTTGTCCTGGTAATAAGTTTAGTACACCAATTGTAAATATACTTTTACTTTCATCTGTAATTTTCCAAGAGGAAAGATTTAATTCTTTATTATCAATATTTTTAAGCTCTATCCATTCGTCTCCTTTTAAGGGATTTGGATTTATTGCATTGATAATAACCTTTCCTGTGATGTTGTCTACAATACTGGGAGTAATCGAAGGTATTACGGTAGTTATAGCCGGAGAAGTTGGTTTATTACAACTAGTGTTTGTTTTACCGACGGTATGACCTGTTGTGTTTAAGCTTATTAATCCACAATCTCCCTCTAGAAGCTCAAAGCTTTTTCCTTCTTGAGATTGGAGATATTCAAACTGATGCACCTCTCCATTATTTATATTTTCTAGCTTCACACTACCACCCGAGTTTATTAAGCTAAACTCTAGTGTGACAACTCGCACATCAACCGAAAAAACTGACTGAAAGCTTGGGACATCTCTCACAAGAATAATTATCTCTCCTGGATCAATAATATTTTCTGAAATTGGTTTATTATTTAAATTCCAATCCTTAAGGTTTTGTTTTGTTGCAGAAATATTTTGTATTTCAATCCACTCATACTTAGTGTCATCTCCTATAGGATTTGGCATAATCTCAGTAATAATTAAAGACGGAGACAGACTTTGCACCTGAGTCGCTGGGATTAAAGGGATAAATAATACTAGTGCTAACGATAAACACAATAAAAATAATTTCATTAGAATAATATAACTACAAGAAGATTAGCAGGAAATTATGAAAAACTTCTGAATATTGGAGAATCTATCTGATCTTTATTTAATAATCTCTAATCAAAACAGATAAAAACATCACAGAAAAGAATTGGAAGTATTAAAACATCCTGTAGTTAAACCAAAGAATACTACTTTAAGTGTAGATACATAGTTTTAAATCCTTCGTTACAATTTTTATTTTCACAAATAAAAGCATATTTACCCCCCGGAGGATTACAACCCCATATTGCAGTAAGATTTGGTTTACAAGAATCTACTCCATACAAGATATATCCATCATGCGTTGCATAGACAGGAGCATTGGAAATAGGGTTTGCTATATCAATTGCTCCGTGAAGACCATATCCACGATTCTCATACCAGCCTGTAATGGAAAAAGGTTTATTCTGAGGCCATACAAGAGAAGAATTAGATATACCGCAACCAGATACAACGCCACTTGGTAGATAATTACAGGGATTTTGTAAAGCACCATTATAGCTCACCGTGAAATGTGTATGAGGGCCCGTACAGTGTCCAGTACAGCCCTGCTGTCCGATAATAGTCCCTTTGGCCACTGGAGAACCATTAGGAATGGAGCTAATACTATTAAATAGTATTTGTTCTAGCTTTCTAAGTTGTGCCAGAGATTCTTTTTCCTCTTCAGTAAGAACCTCTATTTTTGTGGAACTACTCTCAACCCTGGCTACACTTTGCTGTTTTTTTGAATAGTATGTACTTCTAGTACTGGTAAGATCAGATTCTTTTCTCTCTATAGCTATCAACTCTTCTTTGAGTTGTACCTCATCTCTTTGTACTTTGACTCTATCTTCCTCAATTGTTTCTTTTTTGGTTTCTAGCTGGCTTCTCTTTTCTTTGAGATTGCCAACCATAATATTAGTAGTATCTTGTACTGAATTATGATAAAGATTAAATTTAATAATATCTGATTGACCACTAGGAGAAACGATAAGATTAAGCTCTGAAAGGGTTTTTTGGGAGAGATAAATATCTACAAGGCGAGTATTAGTCTCTACTTCTAACTCATCTAGCTCTTGCTCTGCGGTAGATATCTCTGCTTTTGTTTCAGAGATCTTGTCAGTTAAGATTTCAATTTCTAACTCTAGTTCTTTAATAACCAATTTCTTTTCCTCTATTTGGTTCGTAAGTATATCTATTTGATTTTTCAAACTCACTAATTCTTGGTCGTATTTATTCTGCAAAGACTTTTCATTTTTTATATTTGTTTCTAGGGATTTTTTCGTATTCCTAATATTTTCTAGCTCTTTTTTTACCTTAGTAAGTTCTTCTTCTAGAGTTAATGCACTAGAAACTTGAGGTACACTTAACCAAAGAAAAGAGAACATAAGAACAACAACTGTGAGAAGCCTTAATGTTGAGGAAATTTGTTTTCTATTGGGCAGGCTCATTATATAATTAGTATAACATATGCTAATTTATATATCTTCTAATCGCAATAAAGCTATTAACCATACCTATAAATACACCTATCACTGCTATAGCTATAAATCCTATAAAATAATCTATTGTGGTTAAGTTCGGCCAATTTAAGCCACCAAGAAGATTATAGACAAAAGTCACTGCATTACTATCCCTTCGTACCACAAGTACATAATAGCCCATAGTAGCGAGGGTCAGGGTAGAAATAACAGCTCCCAGTAATCCGTAAAATATACCCTCAATAATGAAAGGAAACCTGATAAACCATAAACTTCCGCCCACAAGTTGCATAATACCTATCTCTTCCGACCTGATAAATGTCCGAAACTCCACCGTAAGAAGTGTGAAAAAGAAAATTACAATTAACAATAATCCCATAATAATTCCACCTCCCAGTCGCACCCAATAGAAGAGTGTTTTCATAGTATCGATGGTCTCTCTACTAAATCTAATAGCAAAAATACTATCATTAGTTTCTTGCTCTTGTGTGACCAGGTCTATAATAGTATCTGCATCAGAAATCGAATAAAGACGAATTCCAAGACTAGGTGGTAAAACATCTGAGCGAATAGTTTCTGCAATATCTGGATTTATTCGTTGCTGAACATTACGAAACTCATCTAGTGCTTCAGTTTCACTTGTGTATTCAATCATAGAAACTTCTGGTAATTCAGACCATCTCTGTTTTTTAGCAAGAATATCTTCCTCAGCAGTTCCCGATTTAAAGAATACATAAATATGTGGTTTATTTTCTATTGATTTTAGAAAAAGATTGGATGTATAAGCAATAACTGTAAATATAGAAGAAATAAAAAAGGCTAGTGTCATTACAAATACAGAAGCTATGGCAAGCCAGCCACTTCTTCTAATCTGTTTCCAGGTATTTTTTAAAATTCGCTTAAAATCTGTCATTTTAGAGATTATTAATAAATGTTGTAATTACCTTGGCAATTCTTTTTAGATCTGTATCATTTAATCCTTTGATTTTACTAACTTCCCCTATTCCGGCATTGATTATATCTGCTAGACTTTCATATCCTTCTTCGGAGAGAATTTTTTTCACCTTTAGGCTAAAGTGAATATCTGCTATTTTAATATCCTTCGCTTGACCTAGTATATCTTTCTCTTCTACTACTTTTCCCGGATCTTTTTTTACTTTTTTGGTTTTTGAAGATCGTTTAGTTTTTGTACTAGAAACCTTAGTTGATTTCCTAGTAACTGGCTTTTCTCTAGGATGATCTAAATTATCCTCAGTAAACATAGTTGGGCTTGCTTCTTCAATACTACTCTCTAGAGAATCTTTTTGTAAAATTTTAATACTGTATTCATCTAAATCTTCAAAGTAATTCCCTTGTTTATCATCTCTAACTATTCGCCCACCTTCAAGTTTAATAACCCGTTTATGCAGAGTATTAACAAAATCTGATTCGTGCGTCGACATAATCACTGTGGTTCCCCAAGTATTGATTTTAGTTAATATTTGTAAAATATCCCACGCAGAATCAGGATCAAGATTTCCAGTAGGTTCATCTGCAATTAAAAGTTTAGGGTTATTTGCCATAGCTCTTGCTATAGCTACTCTTTGCTTTTCTCCACCGGAAAGTTGATAGGGGAACGACTTAAATCGATTTTCTAACCCAACAATTTCAAGTAAGTATGGGACTTTCTCTTTAATTTCTTTATCTGTCTTCCCTGCTGCCTCCATCGCAAAGGAAATGTTTTCATATGCAGTGAGCTCGGGAATCAGTTTAAAATCTTGAAAAATGACTCCAACCTTTCTGCGAAGATTATAAATATGTTTTCTTCTTAAACTCGTCACTTCCGAATTTTCGAAGTAGATCTTACCTGAAGTGGGTTTCTCTTCTCTAATCAACAACCTAATCACGGTAGTTTTCCCTGATCCCGAAGATCCTACTAAAAAAAGAAATTCCCCCTCATCTATTTGAAAATTCAAGTCTTCTATAGCAACAATATCATCCCCATATTTTTTACTAACATTTAGGTACTGAATCATTTTAAAAAATATCGTTAAACTATAGTTTAGAGCAACCAGTCATTTTATACAACTACCTCAAGCATTATTGTTTTTAGTTAACAGCAATCCTAAATTTTGTTAATATCTACTAGTCATTTATTATATTTATGGACCACAATACAAAAGAAATACGACAGCTATTTGTACACTTACTCTTAT
>CAYQRB010000001.1:60018-74179 GCA_964420145.1 uncultured Candidatus Saccharibacteria bacterium | reverse complement strand
GCAAGGCGAGCACACTTTTGTAACTTCGCAGTCTATGGTCTCTTTACGAAAAATTCCTAATATTTTCCTGATCAAGCTTTGTAAAACTGCTCCCTCTAAAAGAGAAATTCTCGCGTAGGCCATAGAGATAGTTTCTTATAGTTTGGGGCTGTAATTGCGCAATTTCATTTCCTGTTCTATAATTTCTGCTAGATTAGCTATGTGTTGATGATATCAATTATTTGTATATTATGTAATAAATGAATCATTTTTAATAAACTGTTTGTATATAAACTAGTTATATGAAATGCAATTAAATTTTAACTTGACTTAATATGGACGATTTTGAATTAGGTAAACCAAATCAAACGGAACTAGAACCATCGGCTAGAAAGCTTGAACGCCCTTTAACTTTTGGAGTTGAAGGCGAAAGCCCAGAAGGGCAAATCTACCACAGATATGCCGTCACGGATTAGATGACATAATCAATCAAAATTTTTTAACTACAATAAAATGCCTGTCGAATCTCATTCAAACGAAACCTTACTTGAACGCTATAAACTGCTAGAAGGTGACCACTATATGGCAAAGTTTGTTAATGAAGTGATGGAGTGTGAAGGTTCGCGAGCATACTGTATGTACTGCAAGCCCGATGAACTTTACCGGCACATTGAAAGCTTGACGGGCAACAACATTAGAGTTATGGTTGCTTCAATGATAAAACCAGATAATTCATGGAATACTGTTGGGATGCAACACTTAGATAGCACTTTAAGGTTTTTGCCAAATGATAACTTACAGGAAAGGAATTCTCCTATGTGTGTTGCCGTTGCTTTAGATCGTTTAGGTTTCAATGTGCCTATCGATCAGCGTATTAGATATGGCGTTGAGTTTAGTCAAACATCTGGTATATCATATGGAGGGCATGTTATGGCAGTTAACAAAGAGGAGTATTGAACATTAAGTGATCAATATGGCGTCCTTACATTTTCTGATCCTACAAAGTTTAGTGGTATCTTAGAAAGAATGGCAAAGTTTAGACTTATGCAGGATCTAGATGCACAACAAGGTTATTGCTTTCAATGATGTAAATTTTGATTGATTACATCGTCTAACAACGCATATCTGGCTACAGGAAAAGGACACATTGAAAAAACTTAAGGAATGTCCTGTTCCTTCCGCCCATATTTTCTGCACTTTGCTTTTGATTAAATAACAAGGAAGCAAGTAAAAAATACCGCATACGCTTGATGTTAGCCGACATAGCGAGAAATATTTTTAACTATTAAAATAGAGAAATATGACATTATCTACATATCACCAAAAGTATGTTGACCAAAGCGATGATGAAATTCAACGCAAAGCTGACGCAAAAGAACAAGAGCTAGCTTCCATTTTTCGAGCAGTTTCACTAAATACGGATAGCAACCCAGTGAAGCTGGCAGTTTTGGGCTGTGGCGACAAAAGATTCGTCGTGCATCATAAAGGAATTTTTGAGAATGTGCTTAAAAGGACTGTGGAAGTAACGACATTTGACATTTTTATAGACCACCTTGCTGGTGAATCAAATGTTTTTCAACATGACTGTACGCTACCACTTCCTAATCCGCCGTACGACATCACCTATGCTCATGTACTTCTTAAATTCATTGAAGATGAGAAACAATTTGATTTGCTCAAAAATTCTTTTGATGTGCTCAAACCCGGAGGAGTGGCTATTCATGTTTTTGACGAGGAAGAGGTGAAAGCCACCAGCCCAAAACTGCCTGATGGTTTGTGGTCGGTTCCGCTGGAAAAATGGAAGCTGAAACTAACGGAGCTTGGTATTGAGTACAAAGAAATTCCGTTAAAATATGGGCCAGTTCTTGTTCTTTTGCGCAAATAGGGTAAAAATATTTTTTGCTATGTCGCACAATACGGCATATCCGGTTCAGAAAAATTTGGCGTTATCTTTATATATTATGCTATGATTCCCTTATCTATGGAACAACTAAAATTTGCTGAACCATTACCTAATTTAGTTTTGATCTGGTGGCTTTCACCTCTTCCTCGCTATGGTAGATAAACAAACATTTGAATTGGCAAACAAATTATGGGACTATCACCATGTTAATCAATCTCCTGAAAAATCTGATTGTATTTTGGTTTTGGGTAGTCACGATGTGAGAGTGGCTAAGAGAGGTGCGGAATTATACCTACAAGGATTTGCACCTTTTATAATTTTTTCTGGAGGTCTTGGAAATTTTACAAAAGGAATTTGGGTCGAACCGGAGGCTGACAAGTTTACAGCTATTGCTATAGAAATGGGTGTTCCGAGTGACGCAATATTGATTGAGAATAGATCGACAAACACTGGTGAAAATATTTTGTTTACACAAAAGTTGCTAAAAGAAAAAGGGCTAGATCCTCAAAGTTTTATCGTCGTACAAAAACCGTATATGGAAAGAAGAAGCTTCGCGACATTCAAAAAGCATTGGCCTGACAAAAAGTTAGTCGTTACATCGCCCCAAATTTCTTTTGAAAAGTATTCAAATGATGAAATTCCACTTGAAATGGTAATAAATATTATGGTCGGAGACTTACAAAGAATTAAAATCTACCCAAAAAGAGGGTTCCAGATTTTTCAGGAGATTCCAGATGATGTATGGTTGGCGTATAAACAACTTATTAGCTTGGGGTATGATAAACATTTGGTAAAATAAACTGGATGGGAAAGCCAGTACTCTCTCATATTTTACTCTGACTATAAAAATGATAATCCATAGATAGAGTGAAGTATCAAATATACCGAAACATTGTCGGAAATAATTTTGAGTAAAAACCTATGAACATATTCATTACAATTCTACTGAAGCTTATTCCTCTATACTTCATGATATTACTCGGTTATCTTGCAGCTAAAGGTCTAAAAGCACAAAAAGAAACAATTGCCAAGTTACTTATTTACATAATCATCCCCATAGTTATTTTCTATGGTGCGTTTACTGCCGAGATAAATTTCGCCAGTCTCTCCCTTCCATTCTTGTTCTTTACTCTTGCTTGTCTTATGTCTCTACTTTTTTATGGTATCGGCACTTTGATCTACAAACAAGATTCAACTAAAAACATTCTCGCGTTTACCTCGGGTACTGGTAACACGGGCTACTTCGGCTTGCCTGTTATCTATGCTGTTCTCGGTGAACAAGCCTTTAGCCTCGCCACTCTCTGTATTCTAGGTTTTAATTTGTATGATAATACTCTTGGGTTTTACCTAATTGCTAAAGGCAACTACACGGCTAAAGACAGCCTTGAGAAAGTTATTAAGCTTCCGATAGTCTACGCTTTCTCGCTTGGCATATTATTAAATCTTTTTTCCGTCAACTTGGGTGATATAGCCATAACCACAATTGGTCATTTCAAGGGTGCTTATACCTTACTAGGTATGATGATTATCGGGATGGGGTTAGCTACCGTCAGGTTGCAACATCTTGATCTCAAGTTTATCTCTCTGACCTTTCTGGCGAAATTTATCATTTGGCCGCTGGTTATTGCAGGTGTTATTTTTCTAGATCAATCAGTGCTACATCTGTACGGTACATCGATCTATCATGTCATGACTATTATGGCAATTGTTCCGCTTGCAGCCAATACTGTGGCTTTTGCTACAGAGCTAAATGTTCATCCTGACAAGGCAGCTTTAGCTGTTCTACTTAGTACACTTTTTGCGCTTTTTTATATCCCCATAGCTATCACACTGTTTATTCAATAAACAGTGTAGTTTGCCAAAATACTTCTAGCTTCACTAGACTACGAACAGTGGATTCGTATTACTCTAGTCCTCGATAAAGCGGGAATAGGTAAGAATGTATTGGCTTTTTATTCCATCTTCATTGACATTGCGATTGTGTCACGCCCTTTATCTGTATTCACTCCCCTCGTTGTTCCAAACATTGTCTTAACTCCTCTGTCATAGTCCACCCGCATTGTCCGGTATTTTGTCGCTCACAAATAGCGTTACGATAGCAAAGGTATTCCTCTCTGATAGCACAATCAGTAACCTGATCTTTATCAGAGCATATCTGTCCGCTACAGCCAGTAATGATGCATTGATCTTTTGCCTGTGCGGTTTTGAAATAAACTATAATACCAAAAGTTTCCTCATTTTCAGGAAGTCCTGAAGGGTTAGCTTTGTGTAAAACTAGTGTCCCTTGTTTTCCTGAGGTAGTTGAATCAAATACGATTTCTGCCTGAAATGTTACTTTTTCGTCTGTCATCCAGTCCGAGCCTTGCGAAGGTGTTGCCTGTACGGTAGAGAGTACCTCTCCGGATCCACTCACTAAGTCAATAGAAAAAGTGCCTTCCCAAAACCAGTTTCCTGGAACTTGCCCGTTGATTTGAAGTGGACTCTCTATAAACTGTTCTGGTTGGGGATAATAGACTTCAATCTCAGAAGCTGGTGATGGTGTTTCTTCGATAGGTTCATCTATTTCTCGTATAAAAAGTCTTCCATCCGGAGTTTTGCACTGTTCGGGGTAGCTTTCCATAACAGGGTATCCTCTTGCTACACATTCTTCAAAATTACTCACAGATTTTGCTTCTATATATTTGTATCCAAAAAATATTCCTAAGATTATTAGTAAAACACCAAGTACTGCTATGGGAGCAATAAACAAAAGTGGCTTTTTCACTTTTATTAATTAAAAGATAATATTTAAGTATAAATCAAATTAGTAGGATTTACGACTAATAAAAAATCTGGAGATTAAGTGTGTTCTTAATATTATTTATTATTCCTTAGAATTGTGCGAAAATATCAGAAATCGAACTACAAAATATGGATGACCCCACAGTACAAAAAGCACGATCAACTTTTATCATACTAAGTTTAGTAGTAATAGTCCTACTAGTAATTCTATGTGCTGGTATTTTTATTGCAATAAAAAGATATAGCAAGGACAATCTCTGGGGAGATAACAATACTACACCAACTCCAACCGTGGTTGTTGGTCTTACTCCTACTGTGGTAGCAAAACCTCGTGTCTGGATGCCCTATGTTGACAGGTTTTATCTCTATAAATTGAGTTATCTCTCTACTTGGGAAGTAAGTCACGACACTCCTCGTGGGGATAGTGTTGCTTTCACTGCTGAAGACGGGAGTCAGATGGGAGTGGTTTGGCAAAACAGTAACCATCGCTTTATAGAACATTTTTTACGGACATTAGATATTCGTAGATCCACAGAAAACAATGGCTCTCCATCTGTTATGGTAGAGTGGACTCAAGACTTTGATGTACAAGGGGATACAGTAGTTAGAAGGCGTGAACGAAATTTGATAACAGACGAGACGCTAATTGTAAACTATTTACTAAAAGATAAGCATATATTTATGTTTACGGTTTACTCTCCTGACAGGGAACAGATAGAGACTAACGAAATGTTTAGAGAAACTTTCAATGTAATAGGTACTTTCCAGTACAAGATGCATAGATTTGAAGCGGTAGGAAAGGTTGTTAAGGGTAGTGAGATAGGAAGATCTTATTGTCAAGAAGGTTTCTATCTCGATGTAGAGGGTCGTTTTATTAGTCCAAGAGATAGTTTTTTACTTCTTCGATATATAACTCCAAAACGGGGTGAACCATATCCGTTGTTCACTAATCGATCTTATCTCGGATCCAGAGTTACAATAGACTCAATCTATGATACAGAGAAACTTCTTTGTGGGGAGTTTAGTTGTGATTGTGAAGATTATTTATTGGTTGAAAATATTTCAGTTCGTTAGAGATATACATACATTTACCAAAAAATCCGCTATACTATCCTTGATGTTCTATTTAACTGCTCATAATGGTCCGTAAAAAAGGATTTAATCTTCTAAAAACCCAAGTAGAGCCTCAAACAATGTGGACTAAGGTCTATCAGTGGACTACCACTACTGCTAGAGGAATTATGGTAATAGTAGAGTTAATTATAGTGGTTGCCTTTGGCTTTCGGGTGGTAGTAGACCTACAGTTTAAAAACCTAAATAAAGACATTGCCACAAAGGAAGAGGTCGTAATGGTTCTTCAAGATAGTGAGTCCCGTTTGAGAAACACACAAAACAAAGTAAGTGTGTATGAAAACCTTTACTTGGAAACATATTATTACAGTAATATATATACGGAGATTAAAAGGATACTTCCTACAACTGTTCAGGACTTAAGTGTTTTGATAAACAAAGATGAGCTAGTTATTAAAGGGTTTGCAGATACAGAGACGATTGCTAGGATAGAGTCGGAGTTCAAAAAGTCCTCGTTCTTTACCAAAACTGAACTTCTTAATGTGGAAACACAAGGTCAGCAATTAGATAGCTTTTCACTAAAAACAAAAATTAATAACTTACCAAGGAAAGGGGAGGTGTTGTTCTGATGCAAGGAAAAACAAGTACACAACAGCTAAGGGAGTATATGGAAACAAAAAAGGGTAAAACCTACTTTATTGGGATTATTACTATGGTAACAATAACTGTAATGTTAGTGTTTGCAGTAGTCCCTGCTATCAAGTCAATAACTGACAAAATGGCACAAAATAAAGTCAGAAGAGAATACTTAACAGCTCTAACTACTAAAGAGGAATCGATTAAGCAACTTTTATCTCAAGAGGATCAATCCCAAGAAAAAATACAACTACTCAATACTTCACTACCAGATAAGCGTAATGATGAGTATGTACTGGCTAATATTAACGAAATGGCATTACTCAATCATAATACAATGATATCAATAGATTTCGGTGTAGATACTCCTGCTAAACTTACTACATCAAGTCAAAGCACAACTTCTCTTAGGCAAGTTCCTATCACTATGAGTGTGCAAGGGGAGATATCCTCACTTGGTATTTTTATAAAAAAACTTGAAGAGTTTCCTACAATTATAGCTATTGAAGATATTTCATTTAGTAACAAAAATATTCAAATGATGAACCTTTCTCCAAATAAAGGTGATACGGTGTTATCACTTAAAGTTAATTATTATTACTATCAAAATGCTTCAAAGTGAAAGGACTTGGTATACGCTAGTGCTAATAGGCTTTATCGAAGTTCTGATATTTATTGCATATCAATTTTATATGTCGATTTCAGGACAAAATGTTGATCTAGTTAAAAGAGTTCCTGATACCCCTATCTCTCCTGAGCTGGGAGTAGAAAGGTTGCAAAAAATGGATTATCTTCAGAATAATATTTTGATAAAAGACGCAGAGTTAGATTAGAAATCTGGTATTATTGGTTATGGCTAGATTAAAAATTGGAGTAGGCGGAATTCCACTAAGTACAAAAAAGATTTCAACTCAAGAAGGTATTTTGCGTATCAAAGAGCTAGGTCTTGACCTTATGGAAATGGAGTTTGTTCACGGAGTCCGAATGACTGCTGACAGTGCACTTAGTGTGAATCAAACTAGGCAAGAAACTGCGATAGATTTAACAGTTCACGGGCCATACTATATCAATTTAGCCTCTGTTGAAAACAAAAAACTATACAGCAGTATCAAATATATTTCGGATTCGGTTTATATAGGTGGATTAGCAGGGGCAAAAAGTGTAACTTTTCATCCTGCTTTTTATCAAGGAGTTTCTGAGGAAGAAACATATACCAAAGTGAAAAAAGCGATAGAAAAGATTTATGAGACTTTTGGTCAAGAGAAATTTAAAAATCACCCTATAGAGAAGGCACAAATTGTACTAGCACCCGAACTTACCGGAAAACCCAGTCAGTTTGGTGATTTAGAAGAACTGATTAGACTTGCCGTTGATTTCAAAGATTTGAACCTTAAATTCTGTATTGATTTTGCACATAAGTTTGCTCGTTCAAATGGGAAATTTAATAGCTATAAAGAGTTTATTACCATACTTGATAGTGTAGAGTCAGCCCTAGGGAAAGAGTTTCTTGATAGTTTGCATATGCATGTTTCAGCTATTAATTATAACGAAAAAGGAGAACGAAACCATCTTACATTTTTATCTAGCTACAGAGATTATCTTGAGGAAGGTATCGACATACCAGAACTAGAACCCGTGTTTGAAAATCTGGAGAAAAAGGGTAAAACTACCAAATGTGATTTTAATTGGCAGGAGTTATTACAGGCATTGAAAGATAAAAATATTGGTGGATATCTGGTTTGTGAGAGTCCAATCCTAGAGATGGATGCCTTGCTTTTGAAGAAATATTATCAAGGTTTATGATATAGTAGTTAAATTGTTAATAGATAAAAATGGCTAAATTTGATGCAAGAAACAGTGCAATATATATAAAGACTGGAAGTATTTTACTAAGTGGAGTATTGATCTCTCTTTCTATTTACTATGCTGGGCAAGGTGGATTTGATTTTGTCAGAGATAGTAACAACATAGCAGATAGTAGCGGAGAGAATACAAAAGGAGATTGTACAGGAGATACTAGATTAAATGAAGAGTGTTTTCCTAAATATGCCGAGAGCCTAGGTTTAAATGGTGATGAGTTCAAAAAGTGTGTAGTTGATAAAAAACATAACGAGGTGATAGATAGAGAAATTTCTGCAGGAGAGAAATATGGTGTTCAGGGAACGCCATCCTTCTACATCGGAAAGGGCAAAGGGGACGAATTTCAAGGCTTTTATGTAGGTAGTGTGGATACTGCTGATATCGAATCTCTTATCGAGAGGCTAGAAAAATCTTCTGTTGAGGAAACACATGCTTATTGGGTTGATTCCCTTGAAGAGAGTTTGAAAGCCGTTGAGCCTCAGGTTCGTGAGTATTACGCTTCGGCAGATGGAGGTGGTTTGACAGGGCAGGCTTTGGAAGATGCGGTAAATGAATTTATAGAAAACCAAAGATCTCAAATTAAAACAGGTTTTATTATTCAAACATTTAACACAGGGGATGGAGTAGTTAGTGGGGATGGAGAGATTGTTATGATGGAGTTTAGTGATTATCAATGTCCGTATTGTAAGGAGTTTGCAAACAATGTCTTGGTTCAGAGCAAAGAGAAATTTGTAGATAGTGGTAGAGCCAGATTTATTTTCCGTGATTTTCCACTAGAGCAAATACATCCACGAGCAAGAGATGCTGCAAATGCTGCGAGATGTGCAGGTGATCAGGGGAAGTATTTTGAATTTCATAACTTACTGTTTGAAATAAATTAATAGCACCATCTAGATGAGAAAAAGCCTCGTTTCTCTGCTAATTGCTATCTTTTTTCTGGTATTACTGGTTTTTATTAGTTACCAATATTCCCCTTTTGATGATTCTGGGTTACAAGGTATTATACAAAGATACGGGATTACAGAAAGTGATGAGTTTCGAGAAATAGTCTCTCGAAGTGTCGATCTTGGAGTTGTCTGGGAGTTCCTAAATTTTAAAGTTATAATAGCCTGGTCTATGGCTTTAGCTGGGGTAGTGGTTTCTTTTATTGTATCTTTACATTTAGCGATAGATAAGCTTTTTTTTAAACAACTTTTTGAACAACCAAATCTACTGACCGCTATGCGAAGAGGTATTTTGGTATTTTTTGTAATATATATGTTTTTAGGACTACATCTACTAGGTGCTTTCGTATGGTATACTGCATCAATTACGATCTTACTGCTAGGGATTTTTGAGATTGGTGTAGTTTATTTGAGGAGGGGTAAAGATGTTATATGAGATAGGTTTCTCGAGGCTAGTAGATGTTATTATCAGAATCTGTACCCTCCTCCGGATTTCCATTACTATCTGGTTCGGTTCCATATCTTCCACCAGTTTCATTTAAGATATTTAATGCTAATTGTGGAAATAAATAGTAATGTGCCGCGGTTTTAAGTGCCGTTGTCTCATAACTGGGTTGCATCCTCTCTTTAGTATTAAGGTAGCGATATAGGTCTTGAACCAATGCTAGTTTACATTTTAATTGTTCTTGACCGGGTTTGTTTTTTTGTTGTTCTTTCCTTGCTGTAATTTCTCCTACTAACAACCTTCGTGTAGTATTCGCTCTTAGATCTTCTCTTTTCGGGTCATTTAATTTAATTTCGGGTACTCCCAAATTTCCAAACAATGCAGAGGTAATAAAATCTTTGAATGTTATATGACCATCCTCTGTATCTGTTATCGGAGGATCAATTGCTATGATTTGTTGTACAAGACTATTTAGTTTAGAATAATTTAAGATATCTAATGCTAATTGTGGAAATAAATAGTAATGTACCGCGGTTTTAAGTGCCTTTATTTGTGTTGTCTCGTAACCGGGTTGCATCTCCGTTTTAGTATTAATGTAGTGATATAGGTCTTGAACCAATGCTAGTTTATATTCTAATTGTTCTTGACCGGGTTTGGTTTGTTGTTGTTCTTTCCTTGCTGTAATTTCTCTTTCTAACAAACCTCGTATAATAGTTGCTCTTCGACCTGCTTGTAGCGGGTTGTTTAATTCGATTTCGAGTACTTCCAAATTTCCGAGCAATGCAGAGGTAATAAAATCGTGGAATGTTACATGACCAATCGCTGTATCTGTTTTAAACGGGAGATCAATTGCTATGATTTGTTGTACAAAATGATTCAGTTTAGGATCATTACCAAATCTGGTCTCAAACTCGTTGTGGGGTATTGGTATGTCCATATTATTCATATGCGGTAAGATAAGTTAAAGAACATAATACCCTAAATTACAATCGTAGCCCAAGCTGGTATAATCATTTGTTGAGATCAATTTTATCTAATGAACAAAAAAATCCTAATCGGTATTGCCTGGCCTTATGTAAATGGAGATATTCATGTGGGTCATCTTGGTGGATATTTATTACCTGCTGATATTACTGCACGGTTTCACCGCTTGTGTGGAAACGATGTGTTAATGGTCTCGGGTTCGGATTGTTACGGCACTCCTATTACAGTAGAAGCAGACAAAAGAGGACTCAAACCTCAAGAAGTAGTAGATACTTACCATGCTAAAGATATTGAATTATTTAAGCTTTATAATCTTAGTTATAACCTCTACACAAAAACCACAACAGAAGAACATAAAAGGGTGGTTCATGAAGTTTTTCTGCGATTGTTGGTAAATGGATATATTGAAAAAGGCACGATGGAGCAGTATTACTCTGTTGATGATAGACAGTTTTTACCCGATAGGTATGTAGAGGGAACTTGTTCCTATTGTAACGCTACTAATCAACGAAGTGATCAGTGTGAAAACTGCGGTCGCTGGTTAAAAGATGGGGAGTTACTCAATCCTGTTAGTAAACTATCAGGATCAAAAGTTACTCTTAAAGATACAGAGCATTATTTTTTGAATTTCAAAAAGCTTGAACCAGCACTTAGGAAGTATCTTGATATAAATAAAGATAATTGGAAAAACTGGGTTTGGCAAGAAGCAGATGGTTGGCTAAAAGAAGGTTTGCAAAAGAGAGCCATCACTAGAGATATGGATTGGAGTATGGATTTGCCAATAGAGGAGATTAAAAAACTTCCACTAGATAAGCAACTTTCTGATTTTACTAGTAAAAAGATTTATGTCTGGTTTGAAGCTGTGATTGGTTATTTATCTGCAACGAGGGCTTGGTGTGATATGGCACAAACAGAGTCTGAGCAAAAAGATAAAGATATAATTTTTAATAAACAACAAGGTCAAGGAAATAACTGGAAAGATTGGTGGCAAGATCCCGATGCAATAATTTATAATTTTATGGGACAAGATAATCTGGTATTTCATACCTTGATGTGGCCGGCAGAGCTGATAGGGATGGATCAGGGTTATACTTTGCCCAAGTATGTAGTAGTCAATAAATTTCTTAACTATGAAGGGAAAAAATTTAGTAAAAGTAGAAATTGGACTATAAACTCGAAAGAAATTGCAGATAGATACGGTGTTGATCTTGTCAGGTTTTACATTGCAAGAAATTTGCCTGAAAACAAAGAAGGAAATTTCACCTGGGAGGATTTTGTGATTACTATAAACAATGAACTTGTTGCTAATTTGGGTAATTTTATCAATCGTACATTAAAGTTTTTGGAATCAAAGTTTGATGGAGAGTTAAATTTTAAAGGAGAGCTAGATCCTGAAGTTATAAAGCAAATTGATTGGACATTTAAGGAAACTAGAGAAAAACTAGAGAAAGGTTCTGCGTTAGGTGCACTAGAGTTGATAATGGCTCTCTCTCGGTCTGCTAATCAATATTTTGATAAACAACAGATTTGGAAGGTAATTAAAGAAGATAGAAAACAAGCGGAAGGAATTATGGCGAATCTACTTAGTTTTGTGGGTAATCTAATGGTTTTAATTAGTCCTTATCTTCCAGAGTCGGCAGAAAGATTAAATAAACTGATAAGTTTAAATAATCTAGAAGGTGAAATCGGTGTAAACAAATGGGAGTTGCAAAAAATTAAATACATAAAACTTAATTCTCCTGTTGAAGTTTTGTTCAATAAGCTAGATCTAGAGAAGGTACTTTTAGAAAAAGTTTAATATAGAATGGGGTGTTTATTTTTAATCCACTATGAGTCTACTAGAATATTTTCTAAGTAAGTTTGGTAGTTTAGATATGTTGTTTGATAGTCATTGTCACTTGACTTGGTTTGATGAGCAGATTTTAGACGAGGTTATAGTAGAGAGTAAAAAAGCAGGAGTAATGAAAATCATAGATATTGCAGTTGATCTCAATACCTCTAAAAAAATACTAGAAAATGCAGAAAGATTTCCTGGAGTAGTTTATCCAACAGCTGGAATCGATCCAGAAATTGCAATTCCTGGCTCCGAACTATTTGTTAAAGACTTGGATATGAGAGAGATTGAAGATATCTTGACCGAGTTTGAGGAGTTTGTTAATAAATATTACAGGAAATTAATTATGATCGGTGAATGCGGACTGGATTATTATTGGATTTATAAAAGTGGGCTATCCGAAGATAAGATTGAAAAAAGCAAACAACTGCAACAACGGGTTTTTATAAAACAAATCGAGTTAGCAGAAAAATACAATTTACCTTTATCTATACACCACAGAGATAGTTTGAAAGATTGCTTATTGTTACTTAAAGGACATAGAGTAAATGGTGTTTTCCATTCATTTACTGGGGGTATTGAAGATGCTAGGTCTATTTTGAATAGTGGTTTTATGATCGGGATCAATGGGATTGTGACATATAGGTCGGCAGAGAATATACGACAAGCAGTCAAAAGTATTTTGCCTGATAATGAGCCATACAAAATAGAAGATATTTATCAATCAGGTATTTTTTTTGAGACAGATGCTCCCTTTTTAACTCCTAGGGGAGTAAAAGACAAAGAAAATTTCCCGAAAAATATTAGAGTTATTGCTGACTTTTTACAGAAAGGTGGCTTAAGTTCAAGATAACTAAAGACCTTGATAATAGGGTTAACAACTTTTATTTTTACTCTGTTATATTGGTTTTGAAAGCAACATTGAGTCGATTCCAGCCGTTAATAGCAATAATTGCCATAGTTAAATCAACCAAATCCTTTTCACTAAAGTACTTTTTAACCTTATTGTAAATTTCATCAGAGACTCGGGATTCTTTTACTAGAGTAATAGCTTCGGTCCACTCGAGAGCTGCTTTTTCTGTCTCTGTATATGTAGTAGTGGGAGCCTCGTACCAAGCTGGTAATAGACAAATTCTTTGTCCACTTTCACCACTTTCCCTAGCATCATTGGTGTGCATATTTAAACACCAAGCACATCCGTTTAGTTGTGAAGCTCTTAAATAAACCAAGTTTAATAGTTTTTTATCTAGATTGGTATTTTCAGTAAACTTTGATAAGGCTAGCATTGCCTCAAATGCGGATGGAGAAGCCTTTTTATAATCTAGTCTTTGGGTTGACATAAGTTTTTATTTCTAAAAGTTAATAAAGGTACTATCTGTCATTTTACAACTATAATTCCTATTATACTATTTTGTTTATAAAATATCGGAAGATATTTACACTATAGTAATCTTACTAACCACTTAATAAAGATAAATCAAAACAAATGCAATTAATACAAGTCCGAAGAAGGCATTTCTTAGTCCTGAGAGTTGATAGAGTATATAGATAGCATCGTTGCTAAGTTTGTTGTGTTTTGTTTCTGGTCGATAAGTTTTTTTACCAAATTGTTGTAAAAGCCAATACATCATTTCCCCGAGTCCTCTTAAAAACAGGAAAAATCCTATTTCTAGTAGCATAAACTTCCAGCTAAAAAAACCAGTTACTAAAATAAAAGCCCATAA
>CAYQRB010000001.1:0-60008 GCA_964420145.1 uncultured Candidatus Saccharibacteria bacterium | reverse complement strand
GGTAGAAGTACTAGTGAGTCGCCTTTTACATAAATATGGAATGTTCGTAGTAATTGGTCTGTATTAGTATAGAACCACTTATCAGTGAGATTGTTATCCTTCCATATATTTCTCATAATTAATTATATCCCATTATTTTTAAAAGTAATATTTGCCATAAACAATAGCTAAAAACTTTTGACTTTTGTATCAACTACAGATAGGATTTTAATATTAATTTATATTATTTAATCGTGATAAAGAAGATTTTTTCTATGGTTTTTGCAGTACTTATGCCCTTGGTATTTTTATCCCCGTTAGCGGTAAAAGCTATTGATTTGCAGAGTTACTATTCTACAAATGGTTATTCATCTACAACCGGAAGTGGTATCGATACGCTCGTTGAGCTCGTCTTTCTGGCTATGGTGTGTATTCTTCTTATTTTTATGATTATCTCTACTATTGTCTGGGTACTGTCGATAATTGATATTGTACAAAGAGATAATTGGAAAAACGAAAATGATAAAATACTTTGGTTATTAATAATTTTACTTTTCAACCTTTATGTAGTCAGTCTTTACTACTATTTCTTTTACAGGAAAAAACTCGATAGGGAAGCTCAAACAGTAATGGAAACACCTACGGCATAGATATTTACTAGGGTATAGACTCTTAAACTAACCCTTCGTATTTATAGGTAGAAAATAATTATAAATCTTTGACATTGATTATGGTTATAGATAGAATCCTATTATTAATTTATATAATATAATTATGAAAAGGAAAGTTTTTTCTCTATCTGCTGTATTTACTTCATACCTAGCATTTTTAGCTCCACTGACAGTAAGTGCAGTTGACCTACAAAGTGATTTATTGATGGATCCCTATACCTCTACTGGAGTGTCGGGCTCGGGTGGGTTGTTTGGAGTATTTATAATGGCTGTATGGTGTAGTATTATGATCTTTAGTCTTTTTATTTCTGTAATCTGGGTTCTTTCAATAATTGATATTGTTAAAAGGACTAACTGGAAAAATGATAATGATAAGGTACTCTGGTTACTATTAGTTATTTTTATTCCTATTGCTGACCTGTACTACTACTTCTTCTACAGGAAAACACTAGATAAAGGTACTCAGTCAACAACACCTACTACATAAATATTTATAGATGAATCTTCGGTTTCTTAGGAGAAGACCGATCCTTCAGGTTCCTGGAGTATCGGTTATTCCTGTTTTTTTTGTATTAATACTTATTGTTCAAATAGCAGATGGTGTTTTAGCTTATATCTTCCCCATAGTTGTTGAAACTTCGGTAAAATCAAACACCACTATGGGACTGATTATGGCAATTGCCTCTATAGTCGGGTTAACTTGCGATTTCCTTTTTCCATCTTTGATATCTCAAAAAAACTGGAAACAATTACTACTGATTTGTATATTTATTGCTTTGCTTTTTCCTTTGTTCACATATCTTGGTGTTTTGTTTGAGGTTTTTGGTTTCTTTGTTATGGCATCTATGGCCTGGGGTATGTACTTTGTCTTTCTTGAGTTTTCTCAACAAAACTATATTGTCAGTACAGGAGAAACACATAACTTTAGCAAGGGGTGGAGTTTACTCGCTCTTTTGCTAAGTGTAGTTGCAGTTATAACACCGATTTTAGGGTCATCCCTTTTGCGACTGGGTGATATGGCGTATACAGTCTTTGCTGTAGTGTTACTTTTCCTTGCTTTACTTATTCTTTTATTATCAGGTACTATTAGAAAAACTCATAGACCTACTAGGGTTAGGAGTACAAGTAAAGAATTATTGAAGTTAATAGAGGAGTTTAGGGTGTGGAAGATTTTGTCGGGTAGTATTTGGCAGGTCTTAGGAGTTTCCCTTGTGTTGCAGTGTATTTTTACTGCATATAGTGTTTTTGCAGGTCTTTTTGGAAGGGAGTTGATAGGACAAGAGGGTTTTGATTGGGTGGTAATGTTTATGTTTGCAGTTCCTGGCCTAGTTGCATCACTTCTTTTGTCAAGGATTCCTGTTAAACAACACAAAAAACACTACACTCATATCTGCTTGATAGTGGGTGGACTACTACTGACACTTCTAATGTTTTTTGAAGAGCAGAAATATATAGTTGGATTTATAATTTTATCTTCTAGTTTTATGTTTGCACTTGCTGGTCCCCTAAATAATGCTGTTTTTAGTGATTTTGCTTCTAGGTTGAGAGAGGAAAAAGCTTATTTGTTTGGTATGGTAAACGCTACTGGATCGCTTGCGTTTATTATGGTTCCTATTTTACTAGGGATACTGAGTGATCAATATGGTTATTATATTTCGTTTGCATTTATGGGAGTAGTGGCATTTTTTGTGGGAGTTATACTATTGTTTACAACACCCAAAAAGATATATCTCCCACAAAAAGAACTAAACGGAATAAATCAAGAAACTGTTGAATAAATTTTTTGATTAATTTATAATATCCCCCATAAGGGGATATTTTTATGAAAACAGATAAACGATTTAAAGTTACAACCAAAGACCAAGCTTTGCATAGGATAAAGATTATACAAGGACACCTACAATCAATTGAGGATATGCTTAAAAGTGATAAATACTGTGTTGATATCGTACATCAATCTAGGGCAGTACAAAAAGCACTAAAAAAGCTAGACCTTTTAATCATTAAAGAACACCTCAATACTTGCGTGATACACCAGATAAAAAATGGAGAAGAAAAGACAACTGTTGAGGAATTATTAAAGCTTTTTGAATATAAATAATCTATGGGTAACAAAACAAAACCAAATAAAAATAAAATCTTTGTAGAAGGAATGCATTGCTCTTCCTGCGAGATCTTAATAGAAAAAACTCTTAAAAAATACGATGGAGTAGAAGGAGTGAAGGCCTCTCTTGACCAAGGAGTGGTTGAGGTTACTTGTTCTAATCTGACTGATGTAGACATCAAAAGATTAAACAACGATTTATCAGGAGCGGGTTATAAATTTAGTCTTAATAAGCCTAAGGGTGAAAAAACTAAATTTATCAGGGTAGAGGATGGGAAACTAGAAGTAAACGCAGACAAGTTCAAAGAGTTTCTCAAAGTACTAGGTATTTTAGGTATAGTTTTCATAGCGGTAGTAATTATAAACAATAGTGGATTAGGGAGGTTTGCTAGTGTGGATATAAATTCTAGTCTAGTAGCTTTCTTTGTTTTGGGAGTAGTGGCTGGATTATCTAGTTGTGCTGCACTGGTTGGGAGTTTGCTTTTGGTTATGACAAAGCAATGGAACGATCTATATCTAGGTGAGAGTAGTAAAACCTCGAAATATCAACCTCATATACTTTTTCATGTTGGTCGTCTAGCCAGCTTTTTTGTGTTTGGTGGGTTACTTGGTTTGCTAGGTCAGACAGTCTCACTAGGTAGCACTACTATGTTTTCGATAATAGTTATTGTGATATCGGCTATTATGCTGATTTTATCATTGCAAATGTTAGGTGTTCGACAGGCAAACAGGTTTAAATTTAAAACCCCGAGGTTTTTAAGTCAATATGTAGTAGATGAGAAAAACTTTTCTGGAAAGTATATGCCGTTTGTTCTTGGAGTATTAACTTTTCTGCTTCCTTGTGGCTTTACACTGATTGCTCAAGGGGTAGCCCTTGCTTCGGCAAGTTTCCTAAAAGGTGGTCTGATTATGTTTTTCTTTGCATTGGGGACATTTCCGATACTCGCAGGGATAAGCCTTGCTGGAGTGGGCTTTAACACCCATATACAAATGTCATCAATATTTAATAAAGCATCAGGAGTACTGATATTGATATTTGCTCTATATACCATAAATAGTCAACTCAATGTGTTGGGAGTAAGAAGTCTAAGTGATATGCGTCCCTCAGCTAATGAAAATATTATCCTGGAGGATCGCCCCGATATTGATAAAAATCTGCAAAATATAGTGGTTGTTGCTGACGGGTTTAACTATAGACCAACAGGAAGTACAACGATCAGTGCAGGAGAGCAGACGGTTTTAGCAGTGAACAATAAAGGAATACAAGGTTGCGGACAATTTATGGCATCCAAAGGGCTCTTTGATGGCTATGTCCAGCTAAAACAAGGTTGGAACTATATAGAATTTACTCCCAAAAAAGGAGTTTACAAGCTTACCTGTACTATGGGGATGGTGTCTCCTATTACAATCACAGTAATTTAGTTTTTGTGTTTAGAACTTATGATACAAAGGCAAAGTTTTCCGATTATTGGTATGCATTGTGCGTCGTGTAAACTACTGATAGAAAAAGTAGTGGGAGAAATGGATGGTGTCGAGTCTGTTATGGTAAATTTTGCTACTGAGCAAATGCGTGTTGAATATGATGATACGAAAATGAACCTAGAAGAGATCGCCAAAGCAGTGTCAAAAGCTGGTCCGTATAAATTAGTAAAAGGTGAGTTGGGTGATGTACTGACTTCTCCTGGAACCAAAGAGTATGGTGTGGCAAAAGGGGATTCAAAAAGTATAGATGATGGACAAAATCACGGTAATGATATGGAACATAACCATACAAAGATGTTAAAGGAAAAAGAATATCAAGACTTAAAAAGAAAAGTCATCATTATTGGGTTCCTTAATATTCCATTTGTTTTCATTATGATACAAATGTTTGTATCACAGGATATGGGAAGAGTATCTAATATCTGGGGACCTCCTGTTCTATGGCTAGTTCAGTTTGTTTTTGCTACACCAATTTTATTTTGGGGAGGCAGTCAGTTTTTTAGTAGTGCGTGGGGTGCTATAAAGATAAAATCCGCTAATATGGATACACTTATAGCACTAGGTACGGGTGTTGCTTGGATATTTTCTACTATAGTAACATTCTTCCCTAAAGTATTTTCGAGTATCGATGCAGAACCGTTTTTTGAGGCTATCGGATTTATAATATTTTTTGTTTTGCTTGGTCGTTTGATGGAAGCAAGAGCAAAAAGCAATGCCAACGAAGCAATTAGCAAACTACTGGAGTATCAGGCTAAAGAAGCTACAGTTATTCGTGCAGGAAAGGAAATACAAATTCCTATAAAACAAGTTGTAAAAGGAGATATCATAATGGTTCGACCAGGTGAGAAAATCCCTGTCGATGGTGAGATTGTAGCAGGGAGAAGTACAGTTGACGAATCTATGGTAACGGGAGAATCAAAGCCTGTAGAGAAATTACCAAAAGATATGGTTATCGGCTCTACTATAAATAAATCTGGGAGTTTTAGATTTAGAGCGGAGAAGGTAGGAGAGGAGACATTACTCTCACAAATCATTAAACTTGTCGAGGAAGCACAGATGACTACAGCTCCGATACAAAAACTAGCAGATAAAATCTCTAGTGTATTTGTTCCAATCATAATTCTTGTTGCAATTGTAACTTTTATGTTTTGGTTTCTGATAAGTCCATCTTTGGGCTTATATATAGATGTTGGATACTTACAGTTAGCGGTTTATACATTTGCAACAGTACTAATCATCGCTTGTCCATGTGCATTAGGGCTTGCTACCCCCATAGCGCTTATGGTGGCTTCGGGAAGGGCAGCGAGAAAAGGAATATTAATCAAAGATGCACGAGTTTTGGAGTTGATGTATAAGGTAAATACCATTGTTTTTGATAAGACTGGTACACTTACCAAAGGAGAAATCGAGGTTACAGATATTAAGTTATTGGATAAAGGTCTGTCGAAAAATGAGTTCGATAAGAAAAAAATATTAGAATATACAGCATCCTTGGAACATAATTCAGAACACCCTCTGTCAAGAGCTATTACTAACAAGGCACAAAAGGATAATATAGAATATGATAAGTTAACTGTAAAAAATTTTAAAAATCACGAGGGGAAGGGAGTTTCTGGAAGTATTGAAGGAAGAGAGGTTATAATTGGTAATTCTAAACTTCTTTTAGATTTTAAGATTGAACGAAATAGTAAGCTAATCAAAGAAATTGAGTTTTTCCAAGATCAGGGAAAAACGGTGGTATCGGTTTGTATAGACGGAGATATACTAGCACTTATCGCATTATCAGATACTCTACGACCCGAGGCAAAATCCCTTGTTTCTGATCTCTCAAATAGAGGTATAAAAGTGATAATGCTTTCTGGAGATAACTATAAAACGGCAAAATCCATAGCTAGTGAGTTAAAAATCACGGAAGTGATAGCTGAAGTACTTCCTCAAGAAAAATCTGCAAAGATTTTAGAAATACAAAAATCTGAGTCATCAGGCAATATAGTCGCAATGGTAGGAGATGGGATAAATGATGCTCCCGCACTTGCTCAAGCAGATATAGGGATTGCTATGGGAACAGGAACAGATATTGCTATAGAAGCTGGAGATGTCGTGATTATGACGGACTCCCTACAAAAAATCTCAGAGATGATTACTTTGTCTGAAAAAACTATTAGGGTTGTGAAAGAAAACCTTTTCTGGGCATTTGGATATAATGTGTTTGCAGTTCCTATTGCGTCAGGAGTACTTTTTCCTTTTACAGGGTTACTGCTTTCTCCGATTCTCGCTAGTGTTGCTATGGCGTTGAGTTCTATATCTGTAGTACTAAACAGTATTAGGTTGAAATCTGCATAATATAGGTTTTGGTTACAAAGGATATAAGAGATAGTTTTTTTAGAGGTATTTTGGGGAAGGTTGAAATTTTTATAATTCTGAAAAGGGTTTGAAGATATAAAAATATTTGCATCAGATTTTCGAATTGTGTAGTATAAATTATTATTTAATATATTTTGATAAAATTAATAATGGAGAAGGTCAAAAATAAGAAAGTTGTCGTAGGAGTAGTAGTTATGAGTATGCTTTTAGCAGTTTTTACATTGACGGCGGTAGCTTTTTTATTGGGTAGAGAGGTAAATACAGCAGATACACAAGCAGCCTTGGTTCCAACCCCATCCCTTGCTGTATCTACAGGAGTAATAGTTAATCCTGCTTCTGGGCCAGTTTTACAAAACCAAGTAACTAATGTTAATATTATTGCAATTCCTGTTAACTCAGGGAATGTAGCTGCGATACAGATGAGATTAGATTTTTCTAATCTAGTAGTAACCAATATAAAGGTTAATCCTAATGGAAACAGTAATTACCTTGTTATAGGAACATGTAGGAACCAACAAGCTTTCACATCAAATACTGTTTGTTTTGATATAACATCCAAAACTGGAGTGATAAATCCTGGAGATATACTGGCAACAGTTTCGATAAAACCTTCTATATATAACACAAGAGACCTTAAATCTATGGAAATCCTTACTGGGAACAATCATGGATATATGGTTGGTGGGAAGTTGGTTTTAAGTCCAACAAGAAGACTTGCAGAATATACACACAAAGGCTCCAATGTGCCCGTCCCAACGATAGAACCAACTGTAACATCTAAGCCAGGGATACCTACACCAACACCAACATCAAAACGAACCGTATCCACACCAACACCAACAATGAAACCAACTGTAACACCGAAACCAGGTGTAACATCTATATACCAATAAACACACCGTATCTGGTGGTTTGACCAACTAAGTTAAAAAGGAAGCCCGTTATCTTACAGATAATGGGCTTTTTTTATTCACAAGGATATAAGTTTTTATGTTATCGAGGGGTGTTGTTTAAGGTTCTTGTCTTAGGAAACTTCTGGCCACCTCGAGTACATTATAGTTTCTGACTCACTGTTATGCTTGGGAAGAGCTTGCCAGATATTTTCGGTAATAAATGGCATAAATGGATGTAGGAGTTTTAGGTAAACTTCGAGTGAGTAGAGTAGCATCCATTGTGCAGATAGTCTACTTTCTTTTTCTACAGAAGTAGTGTTAATTGGATTACCATCACGATCCTTAGTGTAAAGCCTAGTTTTAATCTGTTCCAGATAAATATCTGCAAATTGATGCCAGAATGAGTCATACAATTCGTCTGCAGCTATTCCAAACTGAAAATCAGAGAGTCTTCTAGTAGTTTCTGTGATCAACCCCTCTATATGTTTAAGGAAAACCTTATCGCTATCAGTTAGGGATAACTCCTGCTGTGTTAAGGTTATTAACTTGTCCGCATTGTCGTCAATATTGAAAAGTACAAACTTAGAAGCATTCCATATTTTGTTACAAAAATTTCTATTAGATGCAATTTTTTCTTCGTATAGACGATAGTTTTGACCTACAGAGTTCCCTTTGATGAAACTAAACCGCAAAGCATCTGTTCCATATTTTTGCATCATTTCAAAAGGGTCAATCCCGTTACCTTTGGATTTACTCATCTTAACACCATTTTTATCTAAGACTAATCCATGTAAATAGACAGATTTAAATGGGATAATTTTATTTTCTTGATCTTTGAAATTCAAAATGTTGGAGGAAGTCTTTTGTGTGCGATCTATATTTTTGTTGTAGTGGTTTGCTCGGTAAGGGTTTAAAAGCATCATTCGAGTTACCCAGAATAGTAAGATATCCCAACCGGTTTCCATAACTTGAGTGGGGTAGAAGTTCTCGTAATCACCATCTTTTACCATCAAAGTAACAAACGGCCACTGTCCTGATGAAAACCAGGTATCGAGTACATCTGTATCTTGTTGCCATTCGTCGGCTGAATTTGTATTGGGATTATCCGACCTTACTTGTAACAATCCTTTGTAATCTTCGGTTCTATCGATAATTTTACCAGCAATTTTTTCTTTGACTTCTCCCGTTTCTGTAATATATTGCTCCCTTTTTCCTTTATACCATACTGGTAAACGATAACCCCACCAAAGTTGCCTTGTTATGCACCAATCTTCCTCTGTATTCATCCACTGTATATAGGTCTTTTTCTTTCCTTCTGGCATAATATTAGTAAATCCTTGTTCTACAAGTCTTTTAGCTTCTGTTTTTAATGGTTTGGTATCAACAAACCATTGATAAGAAATTAGAGGTTCTATAGGGTATTTGCATCGTTCACAGATTCGAATCCTATTGGTGTAATTATTATCAAGATAAACGAGTGTTCCGCTTTTCACCATATCTGGAATCATAGCTTTGCGAGCTTCTTTGACTGTCATTCCTTCGTACCGTCCTGTTAGATGGTTTAGTTTTCCATCAAAACCGATGACTTGTTTTTCGGGCATTGCTTTGTTTTTGTGGCGTTGTGCAATATCCCAGTCTTCTATAGAGTGGGCAGGGGTAACTTTGACCATTCCGGTTCCAAAACCTTCATCTACTGCATTATCAGCTATTATTGTGATTGTAGTTGTTCCTATGAGAGTCTGTACATCAAATTTATTATTAACATAGTTTTTGTATCTTTGATCATCTGGATCAACTGCCAAAGCAGTATCTCCAAACTTGGTTTCTGGTCGTACAGTCCCTAAAATAAAACCATTGGTATAATATTTATTGTCGGGGTATTCATCGAATAATATAATATGAGCTCCTGCATAGAGTCGTGACTCAAACAGAAACACTTTACTTATTTCTGTTTTTATATCTCCATCAAAGTTTTCATTTATAACTACTATTCTAAATTTATTATCTAATCTCATTTCTATCCCAACTACTTTCCCTTTTCTATTGGATACTATCGTAGTATCGTTATACCCAATACCTATGATTTCTGTGTTCTCATACTCCCCAAGTATGAACGGAGGGAGTGATTCCCCATCTTTGTTTTGTGATTGTTTGACTTCCCAGTTTATTATTTGTCCTTCAAATTGGTTTTTTAGTCGTATAGCTTCTGGCTCTGGGTTTATAAAACTGTACTTAAAATAATAAAACGGGCTCACCGAATCTTTGAACTCAGTATCAATGTCTGCTAGTGCAGACTGACATCTTGTACACCAGTTGATTATCCTTTTATCACGGTAAATTAGATTATCTTGATACATCAACTCAAAGGCCTTCATAACTTCTTTTACAATTTTAGGATCTAGGGTAAAAAGCTCACGATCAAAATCTGCACTTAGTCCTATTTTCTTTTCTTGGTTTCTGGCGTTCTCTGCTTTTTGTGTACAAAAGTCATAACAAAGTTGATAGAACTTTTCTCTTCCTAACTCTTTCTTAGATTTTCCTTGTTTCTCAAGTTCTTTTTCAAATACAACTTCTGTTTGGATTCCAGCGTGATCTTTTCCCGGTAGTAGAAGCACCTTTTTCCCTTGCATACGAGCAAGTCTTCCCATCAAGTCCTGGTACGCATAACCAGACATATGTCCTAAATGTAGGTTTCCGTTTGCATTAGGGGGAGGGAGAACTATTGTGAACGCTTCTCGGTTTTCCTCTTTTGCAGTAGAGAGCTCCTTTTCGCTTCTGTATTCTGGTGAGTAAAACTTATTATCCAGCCAAAATTTTAGAATTTCACTTTCGGTAAGTTGTGGTTGATATGGCCCTTTGGGAAGCATATTTATAATTCATAAAGCAAGGAAATTGCTCCGTAGAGGCTAGCATTGTCACCAAAGTCTGTAATGGTTAACTCTGGTTGGGGCAAGTATTCAATATATTGTGCTAATTCCATTCGTAGCTTTTTTAATAAAAATTGTCTATGCACAATTATACCACCTGAAAAAATAATTACTGGTGGTTTGAATAAAGTTATAAGGTTGTTGAGTCCTATTCCTAGATAGTGTACCATCTCATCCCAAATCGGATCTTCGTCACTAAGGCTTGCTAGAGATTGGATTCCTGTTTTTTCTTGGATCACTGCACCAGTAGCATAAGCACCAAGTAGTCCTGGTGTATTAAAACGATTTCTATGTGTGCCTTTTGAGTTTACAATCATATATTCTGGTTCTAGTGGTAGTTCTAGAAAATTATCAGCTACCTTATGTACATAGGTGGCTCCAAAACCCGTACCAATGATCCCATATAAATACCTATCTAATCCTTTTGCCTTTCCAAAGTATCTTTCTGCACGAGCTGTAGCAACTGCATCATTTTTAATAATTATTTTAGTATTATATCTTTTCTTCAAATCATCAATTAGTGGTTTACGATTCCAGTCTTGTAGGTTTGTAAGTAGCTCTATTTTTTGATTATACACACTGCCAGGGATTGCAAGAGAGATGCCTTCGATCTTTTGCCATTTACTAAGTTTATCTATTTGAGTATAGAGTTTGTCAAGTGCATCATCATAGCTTTGAGGAGTTGAAATTATCTCTTTTGTCCCGATAGTGGGGTGGTCTAGTTTGTCTAGCTTGGCAAATGCTGTTTTGGTTCCACCTATATCTATAGCAATATACATAATGGTAATTCTCTTCTTAATAAATAATAACGGCTTGCCCTGTATGTGTAAATAGTAATCAGCTTGTTTTGGGTTTTAAGATCATAAGCTTAAAACATAAAGAGTTGGGAATGTGGATAATTTCAGAAAAATATCAGAAGTGTAATGTATAAATTATTTAGACAGAGGTTTAGCGTTGCTCTATCAGTTAAATAACGATGTTAACTAAGATTGATAATTTCTTTTTTCCGAAAGCATGTGTGTTTTGTGATACGCAAGGTTGTCTGGTTTGTAAGTCTTGCAAAAAGAAAAGATTGGTTTATTACAGAGAGCAGATTTGTCATGTGTGTAAAAAGATTCTTCGAACTAGCCTGGTTCATGATTATTGTCGAAGTAAAACTAATTTAGATGGTGTATTTGTTGCAGTGCATTACAACCAACCTGCCAAAACCATAATAGAGGAATTAAAATACAATTTGTATTTTTCCATAACTTCAGAAGTCGGTGTAATTATGAAAAAGGTGTACTTAGAGTCGGGTGTAAACTGTGAAGCATTGATTCCAGTTCCTTTACATAAATTTAAGGAAAACTACAGAGGATTTAATCAAGCAAATTTACTAGCTAAATCGATAGGTGGAAATGTTGATAACTGTATGGTTAGGACCAAAAATACAAAAACACAAGTAGGATTAGATCGAAACCAACGACAAAAAAACTTAAAAGATGTATTTGGTTTAAGATATAAAGTTTCTTATGAGAGTGTTGTGCTTGTAGATGATGTTATGACCACAGGTACGACACTGGAAGAATGTGCAAAGGTTTTGCGAAGTAATGGTATCAAAGAAGTTTATGGATTGGTTTTTGCAAGAGACTAAGTTTGGTCTACTTTGTTTCTGGCGTTGCCCATGTGGGAGGATAACGCTAATTGTTTTCCTGAATATGCTTTGTTATAATTACTTTAATCAGAAAATCGGAAATAGTTGAAAACCGATAAATGAAGCGGACAGTATTTCGCTAAAACTGCAAAAATCTAAATACCCAACCCCTAAGTATAACCACAGGTGGGACCGCCAGCTCAAGAGGCCCTGTTTTTGTCTATAAGACAAGCACGGGGTCTTTTTATTTTTTAATTTAGTACTATGTTAGAAATTACCGGTATATTATCAGGACTAGTATTTCTGCTTGGAGGTTGTTATTTAGTACTAAATATTTATTTAAATAGATATGACCTCCCAATACTACATATAGAAAAACTACTTGGTAAAAAAAAGGAATACAAAATTTTGGCTATAGATCCACATCCAGACGATGAAACTATGACTTCTGGTGGTTTCCTATCAAAGTTTGGTGAAGATCAAAGAGTGGATATAAAGCATATTTGTATAACCAAAGGGGAGAAGGGAGATGAATTACTTAAAATACCAGAAGCTGAACTTGCCAAAACAAGAGAGATCGAATACAACAATGCTATAGAAATTTTGGGGGTTGATAGTTATGAAATGTGGAATTTTCAAGATGGTCAAATAGATAGGCGAATTGAGCAAATAAAAAAGAAACTACTTAAGGAAGTTAATCAATTTAGTCCTGATTTGATTTTAGTATATGAAAGAGCAGGTTTATACGGACATCCTGATCATATTGCTTTAACTTCTTTGGTATACGATGTGGTGAATAGTGAGGTATTTAGTAAACAAAAAAAAATAAAAATACTCTATAAAACGCTACCCAAAAATGTTTTGAAACATATGAAGTTACCGTTGCATATGGCTAATGGTAAGAAGATAGAGCAGGCACCGCCTATTTATCGACTACCTGTTTGGCAATATCTTTTTCAAAAATATAGAGCTGTTAAGCAACATAAATCACAAAATCTTACACATGGCAAACCATTGTGGCTTTTAATGTTATTATTTAATAACGAATATTTTACTGATAAATATTAACTTAGTTTTACTCATATGCTCAAAATCTATAACACCTTAAGCCGACATCTCGAAGAATTTAAGCCCATAATAGATAAAAAGGTTAGTTTTTATCATTGTGGTCCAACTGTGTATTGGGTTCAACAAATTGGAAACCTGAGGGGAATGGTTATGGCAGATCTTATCCGTAGAAGTTTGACTTATTTGGGTTACGATGTAAACTTTGTCCGAAATTATACAGATGTGGGACATCTTACAGGTGACAATCTAGGAGATGCGGATATGGGAGAAGATCGTATGGAAAAGGCTTCAAAGCGAGAGAAACTCGATCCACAAACAATTGCTACAAAATATATAGATATTTTTGAAAAAGATACAAAAGCTATCAATGTTTTAGAGCCGGATAAAAAACCTGTTGCAAGTAAATATATCTCTCAAATACAAGATATGATTAAAGTATTGTTAAAGAAAGGATATGCCTATGAAACAGACAAGGCAGTATATTTTGAAGTTGCAAAATTTCCGAACTATACACAACTAAGTGGACAAAGATTAGAAAAAAATAAAGCAGGAGAGGGGAAAGGAGAAGTGTCAGATCCAAACAAAAAGGATTCACAAGACTTTGCGTTGTGGTTTTTTAAGACAGGATCACATACAAACGCTTTACAGTACTGGCCATCTCCTTTTAATTCTAAAGAAGTCAAAAATGGGGAGGGTATTCCGGGTTGGCATATTGAATGTAGTGCTATGGCAGGAAGCCTACTGGGTAAAACTATAGATTTACATATGGGTGGGGTAGAGCATATTTCAATTCACCATACCAACGAGATTGCTCAAAGTGAGGCAACAAACGATGTGAAATTTGTAAACTATTGGTTACACAACGAACACTTACTTTTCGAAGGGAAAAAAATGAGCAAATCAGAAGGTACTGCGTATACCCTTGATGATGTGATTACTAGAAAATATGAACCTCTATCACTAAGGTATTTTTATCTTAATGCACATTATCGTTCTAAACAAAACTTTACTTGGGATGCTCTTTCCGCTTCACAACAAGCTTTTAATAGATTAAAAAAACAAATAGCACTTATGAGTGAGAGCCATACGCCAGGAGAGGTATCGAAGGAATATCAAGACAGATTTACTAAAGCTCTCGAAAATGATTTTAATATTCCTGAAGGGTTGGCTTTGCTTTGGGAAGTTATAAAATCTGACCTGGATATTGAAACAAAACTAGCTACAATAGCAGATTTTGACAAAGTGCTGGGGTTGAATTTATTAAAACAAAACAAAACTGATATTTCGGATAAAGCAAGGGCTCTTCTTGATAAACGAGAATTAGCAAGGAAAATGGGTAAATGGGATGAGTCAGATCAATTAAGAGATATATTACAAAAAGAATATGCACTCATAGTAGAGGATACTCCTGAGGGACAGAGAGTTTCCAAAAGCAACTAGTCTTTTATAAGGTAAAATACTCCTGCTAATACAATTATAAGTAGATATAGGGTAAAGACTATATAGTTGATCAGAGTCAGTGTATCAGTAATTACAAATGCTCCGTAGGTAAATCCAATAGCAAGGATTATGAGTCCAAGTTCAAATGAGTTTACCGATTCATAATCTTTTTTCCAGAGGAAAAATCGTCTGTTCTTAGATAGCAAAGAAATAACAATGATGGTTATAAAAAATAATAATAAATTGAGATTTGTAGGGGAGAGGATTTTTTTATTATCTGGTATAAACTGCATTGATAAAAAATACCTAAGTCTATTATTTAAAAATTGAATATTTTCTCCTACTCCTGTAACTGTATCAAATAAGCTAGTAGAAGAACTCCTGTGTTCTTTTGTAGAATTGATTGTTTGAGTTATGTTTAAGGTGATTGATCTAAATGTAGGATGATTAGTAATCGACTCGGGAGAAGGAGTGTAATTTCCTTCCAATATGATATTTCCACCAGTAAGGTCGTTGGTGTTTATCCGTCCAAGGAAAAATAGACTGAAATTGATTACTATTATGGCAAATGAAAAAATAGAGATAATAAGAATTGGATAGTGTTTGAATCGAAAAGTTTCTTTTTTACTACCTTTTGGAGTCACATTATTATCGTTGGGTTTTCCAAAAATCAGCAATAATAGGGTTAAGGTTATACTACTGGTGAATTCTAACCAAACCCACTTTATCCGTAGTACCAACCTGCTTAAAAGAGATTTCCCTTCTAGTCTCCTCAAGAGTAAGTCATCTTCGTTACTGTTATGAAACACAAAGTTTGCTAATTTATTAAACAGTGCTTTTGTCTTGCTGTAATCAGATATTTTTAGTAACTCGATCAGGAGCTCTGAAAGTTGATGAAAAGACTGTGGTTGATCTTTTCTAATTAAATAAAAATCAGGTGGTAGATTTACCTCGATTGTTGATAATTCGTGCAAGACGATTACCCGAGTATCTTGACCGTGGAATTTAGGGTTTTGAATAAAAAAGTCCAAAACCTCTCGACCAGAATATTTGGGCAAGGTCGTATCCACTATCACGATTTGTGGTGTCATAATATAGACATAGCCAAGTCCTTCAACTCCGTTATCAGCCGAAAACACATTGATATCTATTAAATATTTTTTTTCTAAGCGGGCAAAAAATACTTCGATAATCTGCCGTATCGCAAAGTTGTCGTCAATTAAGACGATGTTATGTTGCATTGATTAGTTAACTATCAGTAATATAATAGCGGAAATATATAAAGATAAGAAGATTAGTTTGTATTACAGATGATACCTATATCACATATTCCGTGCTACAATGTAGTATTCCCTGTTTGCCAACAAATTTATATTTTTTGGGAAAAAGGGGATGATCGGCTTCGACAGATTTGAACCGAGATCTACCGCAGGTCGAGGTGTTCATTGTGTCGCTTCGTTAAACAAAGACATAATGGCTCTGAGTAATCAGAGATTTGACAATAAGCGTCAAAAACAAATTTATAGCAATGTTTGATAGTGCATCTGCGAAAGTAGCTGCATTTTTTGGCATAGAGCCAGCTATTAACTTTGCTGTTGCCTAATTAAATCGGCAACCTTCTCTATTTTCCTTCTTTCGGCGAGGGGATAGAGGAGCAACATAGTCGAAATACAAGGTTTAAGTTTGATTTATACTTAAACCCCAAGAATTTATAAATCAAAGTAGTTTGGCTTTTGTTAATTTTGATCAAGCTACTTCAAACCAAATTAACTAAACTTGTAGTGGGAGGTTTTGGTCAGGTTTGGACGCGGGTTCGATTCCCGCCATCTCCACAGTGATTCCGATAAAGTCGAAAGCGGTGTGGATATCTAACTGAAGAACCCGTAGGGTTCGATATACCAGGTGTTAGTGAAAACGAGCATGAGCGAAGTTTGAACTTAACCTGAGTTATGGTCTGTGTCTATTCCTGCCATCTTTACCAATAACGGGGTTTTTCCAGGAATATCACTCCCATAAGCGATTCTTTTGTGTTTTTTTAACTCTTGTCTCAGGGGACAGAGGAGCGTATCTGTTATATAATGTGGTTATGAGCAAAATTGAAACTGTTATTTTTGATGCAGGTGGAGTATTGCACGAAAACAACTCGGCAGTTACGAAAGACCTGACGGACGAGCTTGGTATTGATAAGGAGGTTTTGTCGCAGATTTGGGCAGAGGAAATACCTTTACTTGGGTCAGGTAAAGTTGATGAAAGCGAGTTCTGGCAACTGGTAAGTAAAAAACACGGATTACGCAATATTGATTTAAGTGAAAACCTGCTAGGACGAGCATTTATAGAACAACTTGTTCCTTTTGTAGAAGTTAGCAAGCTTGTTCACGATTTAGGTAAACTTGGTATAAACACGGCTGTTTTGTCAAATACAATTGAACCGCATGCAAAAGCCTTGCGAGAGGCTGGCTTGTATGATGGTTTTGATATGGTATTACTTTCACACGAGATAGGTTTGCGCAAGCCAAGTAGCGATATTTACGAGTACGCCCTTGATGTTCTAAAGGCAGATCCAGAAAAAACCATATTTATTGACGACGACCCAGAAAATGCACAAGCTGCCTCACAAGTTGGTATTCGTGGCATAACATTTGTTAATCCTGAACAACTCGAAAACGACCTGAAACAGCTTATCCCTGAACTTTAGCGTCAAGATAGGTCTTTAGGCGCCCTTTTAATGACTCTACAACTTCGTTTGTATTCATAAACTCGTCAAGACTAAACATTCTCCGGTCTTACCCCTCGTCACCAAAAATAGTATTCTCAATATCTTTATCAGATATTTCGGCAACCTTAAAATAAGCATCTATGTGGGGGTTGTGCATAGCAGGGTGAGCTTAAACCTCACCTCTCTTAAATTTGTTTAACCCACTCCAGTAACTTCTCCAGTCCTTGTGATACGCTTACCTCTGGAGACCAGCCAAAATCTTTCAAAGCCTTGGAATTATTGCTAATAAATACTTTCTGATCTCCGGGACGGGGCTCAAAAAATTCAGTTTTAACTTCCGAATTCAAAATTTGAGAGATTACATCAATTGCCTCTAAAAGGGAGATAGAATTTTTCAGTCCACCACCGATGTTATACGCTTGCCCAGAAGTCTTCTCTATGTTTGTAATTGCTAATTCATAAGCATTTATTAGATCATCGATATAGAGTAAATCTCGTACCTGTTTCCCATTTCCGAATATTTTTAGAGTATTCTTTTGATACGCAAGTTTTAAAAAGTGAAAAATCCAGCCTTGATCTTCTGTACCCCACTGCCGTGGACCATAAATACAAGATTGCCGAAATACTAAAGTCTTAAGGTTATAAATTCTTGCATAGTCAATAAAGTATTGATCAGCAGTTCCTTTTGAGCAACCGTAAGGAGAGTGGAAATCTAGATTTATTTTTTCTGAAACCCCTTGAATTAAGCTGGCATCAGAAAAAGTATATTTATTCTCCTCTTCTCTGACCGTGAAATTTTCTAATCCACCATAAACTTTGTTAGTTGAGGCATAGACAGAAATTGCTTTGGGGTTATGTTTTCTAGTCGACTCAAGTAGGTTTAAACTTCCTCTAGCATTTATTTCAAAATCAAGGATTGGGTCCTCCACTGAATCGGTTACAGCAACTTGTGCAGCTTCATGAAAAATAATATCTTTATCTTTGACTGCGTCATCTAGATCCTCACTGGATCTGATATCAGCTTCTATAAATTTAAGTTTAGAGCTGAAGTCTTGTAACCAGGCAAGGTTCTTGGCAACATTTTGTCTGGATAAATTATCCAAGATGGTAACTTCTGCACCTTCTGCTAGCAGATGATTTGTTAGATTAGAACCGATAAATCCTGCACCGCCGGTGACTAAAATTTTTTTATTTTTCCAGTTCATTTAGGTATTTTAAAAATTATCTTATCGCAGAGAAGAAACGACTTCAGATTTTAGCATTTAAGTGGAATTTTCCACTTCTTTCTGTATTTTTTAAATTTGATTAATACTAAAGTTTGTTTTCAAGGCTTTGTCGAAGGTCATTAAATCCGCATTATGTCGTTCGCATAGTGCGATCAATAAACAATCATTCGCTTTTAACTGTTTTTTAGTTTTTGTAGGAGTTTTCGAAATATAATCTAAATCTGTTTCGCTGTTTACAAGAAATTTCGAGCTTATTGCTTTCGATGCCTCAAGTAATTTTCGGGAGTCTTCACTCACCGCGAGTTCGGCTGCAACTATAAACGGGACTCTGATCTTTTCATCTTCACCTAAAGAGAAGAACATATCCTTCGCCGTTGTATGATTTTTGTCGGTTTGGTTAAATAATGAGATTATAAAGTTGGTGTCTAGTATTTTCATTTTAGCTTCTAACTCTTTTTTGGAAATCCAAACCGGATTCGGAAGGGTTTTGTATGTTTAATTCTTCAATAAGATTTAGGATCTTTTCGTTCCGAGACTGTTTTTTATCGTAGTCTTGCTCACTTTTTTCCAGTGTGAGTTTAAAAGAGGATTTGACGGGTTTAAGTTTTTTTATCGTTATAATCTTACCTTTCTCGGCTTCTCTTAGATAAAATCCCACGTTTTGTTGAAATTCTGTAGATGTCGTCTGCATATTATCTATAATAAATCATAGATAATATATCACATACTTCTGTTAGAATACAAGCCAAAACTTAAAGTACCTCCGAGTATTCCTGTTTTAGTTCAAGTGTTTTCAGCAAATCTGGTAACCGTTCCAACACCCTCTTGAAATCTTCATCTTCCGGAAAATTGTAATCTTTTACGTTTTCCGGCTTAACCTATAAAAACTCAGAATGCTCACTGCTTAATTCGACTTCGCCTTTGGCTCTACACAAATAAATATTTCTCGATATCGTTGGGTGGTCACCGAGGCTTTCGGTGAATTTTGAGGTACTTAATATTAAAAGAATCTTGGTTAGTTTCAAACCGGTTTCTTCTTTAATCTCGCGAGCAATCGCACCAGATAAAGTATCTTCCGACTCAATTTTTCCTCCAGGAACATCCCACATCCCAGAGAAAATATCGACGTCTTTACGCTTGATTATCAAAATTTTCCCGTCTTTTAGTACGAAAGCTTTTTGTCCAAAAATTACATTGTTAAATTTATTCATTTTCTTCAGGAAAGACTATCCATTGTCGAAAGAACAGTAATCTTACCAAATAAATGACCAACGGACCAACTAAAAAGGTACCTAACCTGTTTGCTTTTTCTGTGTCTATATAATCTATGAGATCTAGTTCGAGAATATATCTGAAGCCCAAAAGAGTGATCATTCCAAGTATTGAAAAAATAATTTTTATAATTTTATTATGGTTGCCTAACATAGCCAGGAGAAAGAATGTAGTAGATAGAGTAATCATAAGCAAGAACAGAGGGATGGCGATAATAATTAACCAATAGTAGAATTGATACATCTCAGTGAGGCCATCTTTGAGTATATCGTAGTATTGTAGACCCATTTCAGGCGAGAAAAAAGCATAGATTATATATGAGAGACTTATTGCATATATAAAATATAGGAAATATAATAGGTACTTTTCAGCAGCTTTATTTAATCTTTCTCTTAGTGGCATTTGTTTTTTTCGACTTCTTTTATGCTTGGGGTTTTGTAGATGTTTCCCTAGTGCAAATAGTAAAATTCCGGTGATTATTGTTGATTTGGCAAAAATTGTATCTGGGAAATTTGTCTTATAATTACTTAAAGCTGTCAAAAAAATTATAAGGAAGAGTAGAAAAGAACAAAACATAAAAAGGATATCAGAAATATAAATCACCATCTCTACTGGTTTTGTACTTGTTAATAATTTTTTAATTTCCTCTTTATAATTTTTTTTATTCGGTTTCAAATTTGAGTTTAGAGGGGGAGGGGGTGTTGTCATATATAGTTTAATAATTTATCTTCGATATCTATCAAAGAAATAGAGTGTTGAGAAAAACCATACTTGGATTGAAAAGAAAGCCTGCATTAAGTATAGAGATGTTCTTACTGCAGAAGCTATTTCCAGTTCAGTTTCCCTAACTTCTGGAATAAAATGACCAAGGGTAATGGACGAAATATAAAAAACTATCCAGGAAACTACTGCCATAGTTAATCCTAGTCCTATAGAAGTAACTATTTTTATAGTAGGTGATGGGGTTTTACTCATAATGTAATTAGAAATAAATTTAGATAATTTGTCAAAGTATAGCAATATGTATGGTTTAAATAAAATTCGGTGCTTTGTCCCCACCGCACGACCGTACTATGTATTTGCTTTTGAACAAACAGTGTCAATATTGTTTGTAAGTCCCGATAGTATGTTCGAATATATTATTATCAGGATTTCCGGACTAATTATAGAAAGGGTAAATATAAACGGAATGTACTTTATTTGGGGTGTCATATATGTCTTGATTATCTTGCCTTTAGCAGTTAGACTTATAAAAGTGAAGGAGTCGTTATAGTATTAAATTAATTTATTACCTGAATAATGGAGGAGAATAACAAACGATCAAAAATAATAAATTATTTATTATGGTATTCACTTTTCCCAAATATTATAAGTTTAATACTACTAACTGGTCTCCCTTTTGTTATAGCTATGTTCATAGTTATGATTACTACAAACATAATTAATGCGTTACTTAATATTCGTTTAGGCTTCAATTTTTTACATGTAAGTATTTTTATCGAGGTAATATTGTTTTTCATCTTCGTTTTCCTTGTATATAAGAATATAAACAGCAAAATATTCCGGAAATATAACGGTCCTGATAACAAGAGCTTCTTGTTGTCGATGGGCATATCGATGATATTTTTTGTAGTTATATTTTTATTACTATTCTCATTAGATTCCCTCCTTTTGGATCTTCGGGTGATCGCTAGACCAGAACTAGTTGTTTTGATAAGTTACTATCTTAGTGCGAAAAAATATAAGTCTGTGGTTACAATTAATTCACAAGTTCCGCCACAAGAAGCGATTTCATAGTTGATTAGGTAAATATGTTGTGAAGTAGATTATTCAAGGTATTTTTCATATTGGTTATCGTTTGTGAGTTTCTGCTTTAAGGTGTTTCTGATGATTTTGATTCTGCTAAAACATACAGGGGTTTGGGGACAAAATCACCTTTAACTAGGGGACTATCGGGTTTTTGATAATAATTAAGCGATTTCTTTACAAAGTGTGGTATATAAGTTATCTTATATTAAATATTATATTTCAGTATTAGTAACAATGGCTTCTAAACGATCTTCAAATAAACAAAGAAAAACTTTAGTAATGGTTGTTTTATTTTTTGTACTGATGGCTGGTTTGCTTTTTTTTGCTAACTATCTTTCTCAAAAAACAGAACAAGAAGAGGTAAGTGCCTTTGGAGTTAAATATATTACTGTTCAAGGGAATAACCTCTCTTTGTCTAGACAAAAAGTAGTTGCCAAAGGAGATAATGTTTCGCTAGAAGTGAAGTTTCTTAACACGATGGATGCAGATAAATATTCTTGGAATTGGGATGTCTGTGGAAAGAAAATTACTACAACTACATCTACCTGGTATACAAGTAAGCTTTACCCTATGGATAAGGTCGGAAGTTGTAATGTAAAAGTTGATGCCTCAGCATATTACTATCCAAAAAATACTGGTAATGAGATGGGTGATACAGTGATAATACCAGGAAGTGTTAGTGATAGTATGACTGTACTTCCTTCTGAGACTGTTCGAATTAGTATTTCTGGACGATCAAGTGCAAGGGTAGGAGAGACTGTATGGTTAGATTCAACATATAAAGGTCCTGCTGGATATAGCTGGATAAATTGGAGTTGGCAAGCAAAAAATAACGGAGTATGTCGAGGTACACTTGAATCCTTTAAATCCACAACTAATGTCGGAGTAAAAGGGGAGAAAAAGGGAACTTGTACAGAAACCCTAGATTTAAGAGTAGAGTATCCAAATAAAGTCGTCAAAGGAAGGGCTACAAAAAACATTAGAGTCCGATAAGATAATAGGAGTGTAGCGAGGTTAGTATTTGTTGTGGCACTCAACACAAAGATTGCACCCCCCTACGGTAGTGAGTTGCATACAACCCTTACAGCTTCCTATGTGCGGATCCCCAAAATCTACGAGAAAGGATGACTGAATTTCTGTAATATTTGTATGTACTGATATAGTTCCCCAAATAATTGAACCGGTTGAAAAGTATTTATAAATAGAAATAGAGACAATCCAGGCTTTTTATAGTAATATGTAGATAAGTATTTTTTATCATAATTAACTATGTCGTCATCCAGCGAGACTGGGGATGGATCCGGTTCATTATCAAACCATACAGGCCGTGTCGAACAACCAAGAGGTTTATTACCTGAAAGCCGTGATACCCATATCGGTCATATATATATACTATCTTAGGAGGATTTGTAGAGGATACCAAGGACAATTTACTGAAAGTTCAAGACCGAACTGATGCGCTTGATGGACCAGTAGATAGACTTAGATCAACTATAAAGGGGACAAAGATTATGAGCAATGATATCTTCGGCCTAAATACTGCAGGATTGGCAGAGGATACAGATAGAAAAGTGTATGCTCTAGGTGGAAATATCACAGGATTAATAAATAAGTTGTCCGGTATGGCTGATGGGTTGGACAGATATCGCCGTGAGATGACGGCATTTTTCCTCCCGGTAGCAAAAGATTGGCTAGAACCTATAGCAAGAATAGTTGACGGTAATGAAATTGGTACAAAGATAACCGAGATACTTGATAGTGGGCGGGACAAAGATGATATAGTAGCTTATCTAGAGGAGTATAAGCGCAATTTGTTGAAATATGTGCATGATGTGCAAAATCGGGTTGGGAAAGCTAAGAAAGATACTGACTTGTGTAGTAAATACGAGGAGGGTTCTCCAACTCGTCAAGGAATAATAAAATCACAGAAGGGAGTGGGTGCTGGTATTGATGATCTTTTGAATGATAAAATGTTACTTGGGATTTCAGGGAATTTAGAGAAGATATCTTCGGCAAAGAAGCGTCGAGACTATATGGATGGAGATATGTCATATGTGTTTAGTAGTCTTGATTTCCCCAATCGACATTTAAGCTCTATATTTACAGATTGTGGAACTACACAAGGGTATCTTGCACATGCATTTGATACAATGATTAACGAAATTCGAGGTGAGACTCTAGTATAAAGATAGGATAGGATCTGCATTTACGAGAATAAACAAAGATTAAGATTGTGTTCAGACAACAATAAACAAGTGTCGGGACAAGTATAATCTATTCAAGAAAATCGATTATGACAACTAATACAAAGGTCACAACCACCTACTATTGTATAGCTGTTACAGCCTTTGCAACTAGCGTGATGAGGTTCCCCAAAATCACTTGGGAAGGAGGACTGAATTCCCATGATATTTGCATGTACTGACATAGGCCCCCAAATACTGGAACCGTTTTTTAGTTTTATTTCTTGACCACTAAACCCACAACCGCTTCCACTAAAACCAGACGGTCTAAATGTTTGCTGACGATTCTCAAAAGACATCTGTTGGTATTGTGACCATGTATAGTTTAGCTGATTTGAGATTTCTGGAGTGAATGTATTTATACCACCATGGTCTCGAACAAAAAGCCTAAAAGCAAACTGAGCCTCTTCAATTAAGTCGAAAATTTGTTCTAATTTCTGATTTAGGGAGGGAGTATCATCTTCTAGTAAAGATATTGTCCCCTGGTAGGTTAAATTTAGTAGTTTTGCTGTAGTAACTCCTTGTATTGCTGTATTTATATAGTTTGTAATTACACTATGATCGGTCGGAAGTTGTTGTTGATTCTTTTCTATAAAGTGTGTAATAACTTCCATTTGTTTGTCGGAAAATATGTCTGAACACGCCATTATATTTATATCAGTAGGATTCTTTATGATTTGTACTACGGAATCTCTTAAATATCGGCTTGACCTGTGATTCGGGTCTGCTTCAATTAGTTGTTGTGCTAGCTCAATATATTGAGTCGTTTCCACTCTGGGAAACCAGTATATAGTTTGTTCTTCGATTCCGTTTTCTCCCTTTCTTGATATACGAATTTGGTCATTACCTTGATATCCACGCGCTTGTGTCTTGGGATTAGACATATCTGGACTTGGGCTAAATACAACCCCTGTTTCATCTATTCCACGATTTCTAGCTGTAGTTAGTTTATTTAAAAATAATAGCTCTTGAATATTCCTATGAACTTCAAATTCGGGGACCTGTCCTGTTTCATCATCGATTGAGTTTTGAATAATTTCAGAAAGTGATCCATATTCGGTATGAAGAGACAAGCTTCCACTCTCTGGTTTCCAAAAGTTTGTATATGTATATATTCCGGTAGAATCGGCTAGTGCGTGCTCGATAACGGCGGTTAGTAGATTATTACTAACCTCTAACTCTCTTTTTTCATAGTCCCCGTAATAATTAGTATAAGTTTCTAATAGGTCAACTACATAGTTAATTGTATTTCCACGACTAGAGTATGTTCTTTTTAGTGAAGAGAAATCAGTTCCTCTTAGACTGTCTAGTCTTTCTCCTGCTATTTGAAAAAATACCTGTTTTAATGTATCTAAGGAGTCTGATACAGTAGAGTATTCTGGCGAGTAAGTAAAGCCTGGTTTTGTATCTGGTATCTCTGCAATCGCCATAAGGGTAATTGGAGATAGTCTTGGAGGGAAAAATATATGATTCCTGCTCGGGACTATCAATCATTTAAAATAGATTGACTAATTAGGGTCGGACTTTTACCGCTGCGGCACAGTGAGGGAATCACACCCTTCTTCACTAAGTTAGTAATTAATACTATCATATAATTTATAAAAGTTTCAAACTTTAGATAAACAAAGAATCCCAGGTTAGGGCAAGTAGATAATATTTGTAATACACATGTTTAGTTGTTATTATTTCCTATGGATATACAAAAAGTTATTAAAAGTTTTCCTCATGCATTTCGAGGAATTGGCTTGGTAATAAAAGAAAGAAATATGAGGGTGCATATCTTGGCAGTTTTCGTAGTAAGTTTCGTAGGAATCTTGCTTCAAACTACACAAATAGAGTGGCTTATAATTTTACTCTGCTATGCATTGGTGATGAGTTTGGAGACAGTGAACACAGCACTAGAAGATGTTTGTAACAAACTCAGAGATGACCTAGGACTTGATTATGAGGCAACTAGAAATGCTAGAGATATTTCAGCAGGAGCGGTACTAATAGGAGCAATATTTGCGGTAATTATATCAATTATAATCTTTCTGCCCAAAGTTTTTAATTTCTAATTCGATATATCTCCAGTACAACCCATAGCAGTACAACCAATCTCTCCGTTCTGGCAGGAGCAAGTGTTACAGTCATCTTTGAAACTTTCTCCATTTTTATAAATAACACCATTATATTCACACGACTTACTGGAAGTATCATATATAGCCTTACTTGTAACCATAATGAGTATGATTAGAGAAATCACGAAAAGAATTGCTGTGACTATTAAAAATACACTTATCTTTTTAGTACTATTCTCCTCCATTTTAAAATCTGATAAATGGAATAGTAAAATTATAAAGGGGTCATTTAAAGAAGGCAATTAAGTGCTTTTTTTGAACTCTTTTTCTGGTTTGGAGATTTTGATAAATACGAAGGTTATAATTGTAGAGCTAACTATCAATATTGTTGGTAGAAGGATGCGATTACTTGTAAGGTGGTTACTAAAGGGCCATATTTCTGCAAGAGATGCGATCATAATGCCTGCTATCAGCGCAAATAAGTTTGTTAAGTATTTCTCAAATGCTATTTTTAATATTTTAACAATAGAAACCAGTCCGAATCCTAATCCAGTAAAAAAGGCTATAGATTGAATAATATACTCTGCCTGAAAATTAAATTTACTAAACTGTGTAATGATATTAAGAACAACTTCGTAGACTCCAAGTGGAATAAGTAAAAAAGAACTGTTTACTCCGGGCAGTACCATACCTGTTACGCTTATTGCTCCTCCAAAAAATACTAACCATAAGGGTACTTGGTCTGACTCAAGTCCAGAATTAATCTGTAGTAGAGAAAAGAATATAATAAAGCCAATAGAAAAAAAGATTATATCGGTGAGTGATGGCTTTTTTATAACCTTAAATGGGATTGTTAGGGAAGCAAGAATTATTCCAAAAAATATAGAGTTCATAAGTTGCTCATCCCTATCATAGACATAGCTTATAATATGAGAAAAAAGTACAATCCCAACTCCCATTCCTGTGATAAGTTGTATCCCATATGTAAAGTTAATGTTTTTAAAGGTGCTGATAACTTCTGACTTTTTGCGTTTTTGAAGGATAAAATCAAAAAATATATGAACAAAATTAGTAACTCCAGATAAGAGCTCAATAAAGTCATCATAAATACCAAGAAGTAGAGTAGCAGTAGATGCACTAATCCCGGGGACTATTTCTGCGATACCCATAATAGTTCCGTGTAGTAATGTAGTGATTATGAGTCTAGGATTTTTCATAACTCGGATTTTGGTTTTTTGAGGATTATATTAAGCCACTTATGACTTCTGATTACTGTTTCAATTTTTTCAACAAGGAAACCTGCCTTTGAAGCTCTGTCTAAGACCTCCTTTTTACTAAATAAATGATAGAATTTTTCTATTTTTTGATAACCTTTTTCATTGGTTTCGGTTATTTCTCCTTCCCCTTCGCGAACAACTAGATAAAATACTCCTTCTTCAACCAGTGCATCAAAGATTTTTTGAAACAATCTATCTTGATATTTGTCTTCGATGTGGTGGAGAGAGTTTCTAGCCCAAACCCCTTTATAAATATTTTTTCCGAAATCATAATCGACCATATCTGCTACAATAACTTCCATTCCTGGGTTTTCGAACCTGGCGATAGTCGCTGATTTTGGAGAAATGTCTATACCAGTCATGGTATATTTACTTGATAAGTATTTTGAATCTTGTCCGAATCCAATCCCTAGATCAAGTACTTTTGCTGGTGGGTGGACGAGTGATATAAATTCATCAAGTTGTTCATGAGAGACGGGTTTTTCGGCATGTTGCTCATCATAGTTAACAGCTTCTTGATCAAAGGCAACTATATTAGTCAAATGTCTAGGGCTTAGTATGAATGCAGATTCATCTCCTGAGATTTCTTTTTCAGCACAATCACCAATCTTTAGTTCGTGTTTTTCGAGAATAGATAGAAGTTGTTCTGGGGTTGTAGCTTGGTAGAGTACTGCTAGTTCTTTCTCATCAATATTCATCTGATTTTGGATAGTTTCTATAATGGGATCCCAGAAATCACCAAACAAGATAACTGGTTTATGACAGCCATAGTATAGTTTTGCTAATGCCCATACCATACCAAACTCAGAAATGGTTCCAGTACCACCTTTGCAAACTATATAAGCATCTCCTTTCTCAATAAGTCCCAAAGTTCTGGTCATATAGTTGCTTGCAGTCTCATATTCATCCGTAATGTTGGCTAGGTTTCTTCCTTCAAAAAACGAAGCGAGTTTAGGTTGCCAATAAATTGCTATTGTCTTCCCTTTCCCTTTCTCTGCACCATCAGTCGCTGCTTTCATCACACCTGGCCCACCACCATTAACTATAGTATAACCTCTCTCTGCTAAGATCTTTGCAGAATGCCAAACTTCTTTATAGATCTTACTATCTTCCGGGATTGCAGAATCACCAAAAAAAGTAATATTGTTTAAAAGCCGTTTTTTCCCTGGGGTGTTGGTATCCATATATAATAAAAATTACTTTATAAAAACGAAAATCATCATAGCATTTATTAGACCATTTGTCCTCTATTCAATAGAATATTTCTTACAATAGGTTCTATACAGATATCGGGTCTGAATGATATTTCAGAAGATGTTTCTAATAAAAACACATTAAAAGTTTTCATCCTAATCCGGCCCAGTGTAGCTCTAAAAAGAAAGTAGAGAGTTCTATTATATTTTTTGGAGATTTTGGTTTTGATTACCATATTGATAATAGGAGTAATAGTATTACTATTATAGCTCAATTATCGAGGCTAGTATTTGGAGTTTATAAAGGGAGCCTTGTTAGTACATCCATATACAAGAGGACAAAGCTTGCCAATATAGACCCCACGACCCCCAAAATAGCTAGTACGATTCCAATTTTTGCAGATTTCGAATTACGGCTTGATTCTAGACCTTTAATACCTAGTACAATAGCAATAATCCCAAATAATAAACCACATACAGGTAATATACTAATAAAGAAAGAGATGATCCCTAGCCAAAATGAGGCAGTAGCAAAACTGTCTTCTTGTGGAGTTGGACGGAGTTGAGGAGTAGGTTTTTGAGTTGCTTGTATAACAGGTTTGTGCGGTGCTGTATTTGGTATTGGTTGTGCAGGTGATACTGTGTTTTCCATTAAAAAATTTATTAAGATATCACATTATAGAAGATATTAATATTCATTGTAAGGGGAGTATAATTCTAATTAAATAATAATTGAATCTTATTACAGTATGGATTAAAATTAAGTATTAAATATATATATTATGCAAACAAACAAAAGTATGCAAGTTTCGGGTATAAAGTTCGATATTTCCGAAATAGTAACGAGCTTTTTTCATCTAAAAGATTGGAAAAAAAGAAGTTTCTATATAGGATTTCCACTGACTGTTACTTCTTTACTCTTTTTTATATCTCTGTGGAGTATTATATTTATTGCGATAAGAGATGAGTATAAGGCCGAAATTTCACCATTGGTACTCCCTTTAATGCTCTTGTTTATATTTAGTATTCCTTTCATTTTTATTGCAGGTCTATCTGCTACTGGCTACCAGATAAAAGAAAGTGAAGCAGTTTCTAACCAAGTTGAGATTCTGGATCTATATTCAATCAGGAATTTTTTTAGTAGGCTAAAGCATGCATTGATAATAATTATATTATTTTTTATATATCAAATTATACCGTTTACTATCGGATTCATAGGATATTTGATTATAGGTTTATCCGCAATTTTTGAGAAATCAACACCGTTAATAGTTATCATATTTATGGTATTAGGATATGGGCTAACTTTTATAGGAAGTCTTTTACAGGTGATGGTCAGGCTTTTTATAAATCCAGTAATTACCTCTAGGTATATCAACCAAACCAATATAACTGATGTTATTAACTATGCTCAAACTTGGAGAGTATTGCGTAAATATCCAATGTACTCATTTTTAGTTGGGATTATAAATTATCTTTTACAGTTTATGATGTCAACAATTATCTATCTACCCTTAATATTTTTTGTCTTGGCATTGATTCTTTTCCCTTCTCTTTTTCCTCTACTTTTTGTATTAATGTTATTAATCGTTACTCCATTAATTTCTATTGGGGTGGTTTATCATTTGCATGTACAAGCAATAATGATTGGAAATCTAGCTAGAGGCATTAGAGAGAATCCATGAGTAGAGCTTCAAGGTTTTTTATTTCTGACGCAGAGTATTCTAAGGGTAAATACTATCTTCACGATACGGACATTATCCGTCATGCACGCAAAGTTTTGCGATTAGACAAAGGAGATAGGGTAGAGCTTTTTGATGGAAAGGGTATGGTATTTTTAACCGAAGTAGAGATATTATCAAAAGACTTGTTAGTAGTAAGTTTGATTGAAGAATATAAAATGGAGGGTAAAAACGGACTAAGGATTGTAATGGCTCAGGCATTGCCTAAGGCTGGCAAGATAGATAATATTCTTCGTATGAATACAGAAATAGGAGTGAGCGAATTTGTCTTATTTGAAAGTGATCACAGTGTTGTAAAGATCAAAGATTATCATGAGGCTAAATTAACAAGACTTAATAAAATAGTTAGAGAGTCTGCGAGGCAAAGTCGTAATAACTTCTTACCACCCATATATGGGCCAGTTGATTTTACTTCTATGATTGCAAAACCCGCAGATACAAAGATACTTTTACATACTGATAATGTGAAAAACGAGACTATGTCTTTGTCTGATATCAAATCTCAACTAAAAGGAGAAGAACAAATTACTGTTTGTATCGGTCCAGAAGGCGGATTCTCTAAAAAGGAGGTTGAAATAGCTCAATCCCACAATTTTCAAATAGTAAATTTAACCCTTCCTATTTTGCGGACAGAAACTGCTGGATTAGTTGTATCTGCATTTTTATTGATTTAGATAGGATTGTTAATCCCTATTTAGGTTAGTTTCAATAGTTCGCTAGCGATTTGTTTTTCTTCGTTAGTTGGTATTACCCAAACAGGAATAGATCCTCTAGAGCTTATCTTTAAATTCTGTTCAACATTGATTTTCCCTTTGTTTGTCCTTGATACTTTTATGTTATAAGCAGAGAGTCCTTCACAAATTCGCTCACGAAGTATGTCAGATCCCGAACCCACACCACCGCTAAAAGCAAGTATATCAAGCCCCCCTAGTGCTACGATATATGATCCAATATATCTCAAAACATCATAAATATAAATATTTATTGCAAGAGAAGCTTTTTCGTTTCCTTCTTTTTCTAACTCCAAGAGTTTCCTCATATCAGAAGTAATTTCTGAAATTCCAAGCATCCCACTATGATTATTAGTAATACTTTTTATTTCAGATAAAGAATATAAATGTTTTTCTGCCAGGTAAAAAATTATTCCTGAATCAATATCTCCAGATCTAGTTGCCATTGTGAGCCCTTCTAGTGGAGTAAAGCCCATTGAGGTGTCAAAACTGTTGCCCTTTTTAATTGCTGTTATACTTGCTCCACCTCCAAGATGACAAGATATTACTCTTGCTGTCTTTTTTTCAACTTGTTGTAACTGCTGATAAATATATTGATGTGAAATCCCATGAAATCCGTACTTTCGTATTTTATATTTCTTATACAGATCATATGGTAAGGAGTATAAAAATTGCTCTGGCTTCATAGAGGAGTGAAATGCCGTATCAAAAAATGCAAACAAAGAAGTTTCTGGAAATTTTTTAGAGAATAGTTTAATAACTTTGAGTGCAGGAGGATTATGTAGGGGAGCAAGATTGTTAAGTTCTACGAGATCTTCTATTACCGCTAGACTCAATTTTGTTGGTTTTATATATTTTTCTCCACCATGTACCACACGAAAACCGATTTTTTTAATAGTATATCCTTCGATTTCTTTTGCTATGATTATATCGGGCCGTTGATATTCGGCTTCTGTGAGATCCCATTGATACTTTTGACCATATTTTTTTAGTTTTGATATATATTTGCCCTTATCATTTTCAATATGTCCGGAAAGCACTTCTTCAAGAGAGCTACTGAAAAGTTTGTATTTTACTGAAGTACTGCCAGCGTTAACGGCGAGGATGTGATACATTTAGTAAAATTTGAAAGTAAAGTCGGTAACTTCAGGAATATCACTACCATATTTTCGTATATGTTCATGATGTTTTGCTAATAGACTATTATACTTTTTTATTATTTCTTCTCCTTTTTCTTTTAGTTCTGGTCGTGCTTGTAATACTTTTTCTATAGTTTCGATTCCTAGTTGGTATCGACTGATTTTATTTAAAACAAGCATATCAAAGGGACTAGTTATGGTTCCTTTTTCTTGATAGCCATGTATGGTAAAGCGATGACTATCGGGATGATTAAAGATTAGTTGTTTTATATCTTCAGGGTATCCGTGATATACATAAATGATAGGAGAATCTTTTGAAAAAACATCGATAAATTGTTCATCAGTAATTTTCTTTTGTATTGGATGGTCACCAATTCCAAAACATGTTATTTCGGACACACTTACAAAACGGGTGTTGATCTCAGGTATGTCCTCTTTTAGTATTTGTAGTGTTGCGACAACCTCTTTGGTTGGATAATCCCCGGTTGCTACAAGTATGATATCAGGGTTTTCATAGTTATTCCCAACAAAGTCCCAACTATGAAGACCTTTAGTCATTTGCTTTTTTGCTTCGGGAATTGTGAGGTATTGAGGTAATTCTCTTTTTCCTGCAATTATCAAATTTATAGTATTAGTCGATGAAAAAGCTTCTTCGGCTGTAGCGATTAGCATATTTGCATCTACGGGAAAGTGTACTCTAATAAAGTGAGAATAGTCATTTAGAACTGAGCTTATAAGTCCAGGATTTTGATGAGAATAACCATTATGATCTTGTCTCCAGCTACTACTGGTTAAAACGATATTTAGCGAAGGCAAAGGTTTTCGCCAATACACATCTTTGGATTGTTTTAAGAACTTAGAGTATTGGTCAACCATACTTGCGACTATCATCCCAAATGCCTCATAAGTGATGAATATTCCGTGTCTTCCAGTGAGGATATAGCCTTCTAGCCATCCGAGGAGTGTGTGTTCACTAAGTATTTCCATAACACGACCATCTGGAGCAATATGTTCTGAGCCACTAGGGAAGGGCCAGTTATACCGCCTATCAGTTACCTCAAATAACGAACCAAGTCGGTTAGATTCTGTTTCATCGGGAGACATTACTCTAAAATTCTTGCGATTTAGAGAGATAATATCCCTCATATAGTCAGAGAGTACCAACATATTGCCTACTCCGTGTTTAGAGAGCAAGATATCATCAGTTACTTTGACCGAATTCAGGTTTGGAAGTATTAGTGGTTTACTTATCTCTCCGCCATTGGCATGTTTGGTCATACCTAGTCGAAGGTCTTTAGGAGGAAGTAATTCTAGGATTTCTGGAATCGGTATGTAGTTTTTATCTAATAGTTCAGTTACTTTGTAGCTTTGCAACCACTCATAAAGCTCCATAAATTCGGATTGATCTTCGAGTGTATGTTCTAGTGGTACGCCGTGAGATCTGAAGGAGTCTTCGTTCATATATCCTTTGACATATTGTGGTCCAGTCCAGCCCTTTTTTGTTATCAGTATAATTACAGGGTATTGTGGTTTTGGATTATCTGGATTATTTTTAATTGTTTGGATTTGTTGGTAGGCTTCCTCTGTTGCTACAATCATAGACTCGTAGAGAAAATCTCCTGAAACAATAAGTGGAGAGTATCCTTGACCCTTAAAGTAATCGTATAGTTCCTGTTCTGACATTGTGCCTAAAACTGTGGGTCCCGAAATTTTATATTTATTAACATGTACAATTGGTAAAACGACTCCATCTTCTCGTGGATTGAGAAATTTTGTACTTTGCCAGGAAGCGCTAAGTGGACCTGTTTCGGCTTCTCCATCTCCGACAACACAAGCTACTATAAGGTTGGGGTTATCAAAACAAGCTCCGAATGCTGTTGATAGGGAATAGCCAAGTTCTCCACCCTCCAGAATAACACCAGGTGTTTCGGGGTTAGAGTGGCTAGGAAAACCTCCGGGCCAGCTGAAGTTTTTAATCAGATTAGTGAAGCCCTTCTTAGAGTATTCGTATTCAGAATAAAATTCTCCGAAAGTTCCCTCGACATAAAGGTTTGCAAGTAATGCTGGATATCCATGGCCTGGTCCAACAACTAACATAACTTCTTGGTTATGGCGTTTTGCTAGGAGGTTGAGATTTGCATATACAAAGTTTAGTCCAGGAACAGTACCCCAGTGTCCTAAGACTCTTTTCTTTATATGTTCTTTTTGTAGAGGCTCTTTTAATAGGAAATTATCTCTTAAGTATAGTTGTGCAACCCCCATATAATTTACTAGGCGTAAATATTTATGCAGAGAGTGTAGTAATTGTTCAGTAATCAATCCAGAATGATCCAAAGTGGGCAGAACTTATTTTAAAATGTTAGTATAGTGTAAATGAAATAAATTTTTGATTCAAATTTATTATTTTTTTAGATTGATAGAATGCAGGAAATAAATCTGGTTAATTCAAGTATCCAATCTGATTCAGTTAATACGAAAAAACTAAAATCACAAAGAATTTTTATAGTATTAGGTATTTTGATATTTCTAATATTGGTCCTTATAATTTGGGTTTCTTTTTTTATATTTACAAAAAAAGAGCAACTTGGTGATATTAAACCTACAACAGCTCTTGTTGTTGTTACCTCCACACTAGTCCCAACAATACAAGCTACCCCTACAAATAGTCTTCCTACTCCAACTATAGAAGTAATCAAGAAACAAAAATATATACTAACTGATTGTGAGATTGAGATTTCGGCAGGTTCTGAATGGATTTCTTCTCCCAGAGGAGATCTCTCAACATGTGGTATTTTAAGTACTTCGGGGACATCTGGCTTTACCTCTTTCGCAAACTATCCGGGGACCATGATAGCAATAATACCTTTTACACAAGAATCTGTATTTACACCAGTAAAGCAGAAAAATTATCAAGAGTATCTAAAAAGTATGGGCACTTTATCTGGTCGCTATGATCCAAACAGGGATTTTCTTTATTCTCAAAAAGATACACAGATTGCAGGGTTCTCAGCAATAGAAGCACAGATGTATAGTGCAAAACTAGGTGAGACTAAGCAAGTGTTTTATCAGGGGTTTACACGACAATATGTGATTGTTTGGGGAGGACAGACCTCTATTGAGTTCGAGACAGAAATACGAGAAATACTGGCAAGTGCGAGACCACTTATTCTTCTACCTCAAGAGGACTAGGGTTTGTTCCGGTGATATCGTTGCTAATAATTTTTTACGAGAATATAATACAGAGTTTATTAGTATAGATTATGAGTGAGGGGAAAAATTTCATCTCTCAATATAGTGTAACCAGAATAATCATAGATAGCGATTTTGATGGGGTTATGTGTGGGGCGATACTTCGTCTTGTGTTCCCACAGGCTGAAATTTTACAAAGTCATGCTTCTGAAATTCAAGAAGGAAAAATTGATCATTTATTAAATAAAGAAACACTAATTGCAGATTTACGATATTCCCCGAAAGCTGGTTTTTATTTTGATCATCACGAGAGTAATAGACCGAATCCAGGTACCAGGTTTATAGGTTCGTGGAAGCCTTTTGGTAGTGCAACACATGTGGTTTATGATTACTTTAAAGATACTGTGGATTTGAGCGGGTTTACTGAATATATTCAAATTATCGATAAGTTTGACTCAGGGCAACTAAGCCTAGAAGAGTTTAAATACCCAACACCACTAATCCAACTTGCGTTGGTTATTAGTAGACATGAGAAGTTCTTTAATCTTTATCTTGTAGAGATGTTTGCAAGATTTGGAATAGAGAAAACTTGCAATCATCCTTTCGTTAAAGAGAGATTAGATAATTATCTGAAAATTAGAACTGAGCTGGAAAGCTATATACGAGATAATACGGAAGATGGGGATATAGTACTTGTTGATATAAGCGGGTATAAGAGGGAGGAGAAAATTACTAGTTATCTTTATACTTCCCAGTTTCCAAAAGCCAGGATGTTGGTAGTTATAAAGCCACACGAAAAAGATAATTATAGGAAAATTCGGTTTTATAGGAATAATTTTTATGATAAGGACTCAGAATTAGATTTGTTACGCATTGCTCTTAAGATTAGTCCCAAAACAGCAGGTGGACACAAAGGTGCTTGTGGTTTTTCTCTAAAGGCAGATTTTGATCGTGGAGAACTTATAGAGCAAATTAGACGAGAACTACAAAAACAGATAACTTAATTATTTTCTTAACAAATAATACCAAAGAATATAGACTACTAAACTGATATCTTGGTTGATTCATTTAGATAAACTAGTTAGTATCTGTTATAATTTCCCGATTACTAAATTCTTATGACAGATACACAAGACCCAGTAGAAATTAAAAATACTATTCAAAGTAAAATAGTCGACTTGATAACTGCAAAGCTTGAATCTGGGCATATGACTCAAGAAAGGGCCAAAGAAATAGCACAAATGATTTTGGATAAACTCTCGGGAGAGCTTTCTTTAGAAGAGCTGTTTAGGATTATTCCCAAGTTAGACGATCAATTTGAAGAGTTAGGTGCAGTCATTGTCCCTGTAATGATGGATTATGAGAAAAAAATGCGTGAGGAAATAAATACAAAAATAGATACTCATCTTCAACAAAAAAACTTTGATGAAGTTCTTCGACTTGCAAAACAAGCAATCGAACATGAATCACAGCTAACTTAGCCTTCTTAATTATGGAAATTTTTCGCATACTCTTTTACGAACCGACATTTAATCTATTGATGTATTTTTATAGTATTGTCGGAAATCTAGGTATCGCTATCTTACTGATAGCTGTTGTGTCTAGACTTATCACTTGGCCTCTTACCCGTAAACAAATGAAAAATGCCGAGAAAAACAAAGAGTTTCAGAAAGAGGTTAATGCTATAAAGAAAAAATATCGAAAAAATCAAGAAAAACAAGCACAGGAAATGGCAAAAATACAGGCAAAATATCTACCAGGTCAATTGGGTGGTTGCCTAAATATGATATTAGCTTTGATTTTGCTTGTTCAGGTTCGTCATGTGATTATTAATCTGGTTGACCAGGGAGTTCATGCCTTTAATCAAGTGGCATACTTTGAGAGTATGAAATTACCAGAAGACTCAATTACGATCAGCTCCCCTAATTTAGATACTGGGATTCATGTTTTGGAGTATGAGATTGTGGCAGATGGTAGTAGATTACAAAAACAATTTATTTTTGCAATTACGGATAGTGAAAACCACAATAAACTTACTGGGGAGCTTCAAGATAAGCTAGCAAAGATCTCAAACGAGGACAAAACACAAATAGAAACAGAAGCCAAAAACTCAAGTATTTCACTCTATATTGAGGAATTTAAAGATTTTAAAAAAGACAAGCCAATTGTTTTAGAAGATTTGGATCAAATAACTGCACATATAAGACCACCATCTAACCTTGCTATAAATTACGAACAGAGTGTGGTTACTCTTAACGGGGAGATTATTGGAAGTGAACAGCTTGAAATCTCAAAAGGTGTTCCTTTAAACTTCACATTTATGGGAGCAGATTTATCGAAAGTGGCAACAGATTTTGGGTTTTCTGATCCCGTAAAGGTTGCTCCGTATGTACTGATAGCACTTTTAGTTGGGATTACACAGATCTTTGCTTCTAAAGTACAAATGCGAATGAACCCCGCGATGATGGTGGATAAGGACAAAGAAGATAAAGATAAATCAGTAAAAGAGTCTTCCAAAAAGAAGAAAAAAGAAAAGGATGAGAAAAATAAAAAACCCGAGGATATGAATTTTGGAGAGGTTTTTGCTCAATCATCTAAGCAAATGACCTATGTATTTCCTATGATGACTGTCGTGTGGTCTCTGGGTTTTTTTGGAGCCTTTTTCCCCACAGGAGTTAGCCTTTTCTGGACTGGACAGAATAGCTTTGTTATAATCCAGGAGCTGATCACCAATAGGGAAAAAGTTTTAGAAAAGATTAAAAATTATAAAGAAAATCTACTAACCAAAAATAATAAAAAAGGTGATAAAAAAGGTAATTAATTTTTTATTAAAAATATCTAATTGAAATTAATTAGGTATATACAAAGTTAAAGGATAATAGTATGCGAGTATTTGGTACGGTAGCAATGGGAATCAGAACTCCAGTAATTAAAGAAAATGATGATTTAGTAAAAATTGTTGTTGATTCAATTATGAAGGCTCATAAAAGTAAGCAATTAGTAATAAGAAACAGGGATATTATTGGTATAACGGAGGCTGTTGTTGCTATTGCCGAAGGAAACTACGCGACAGTTGATCAAATTGCTGAAGATGTGAAACGCAAATATCCAGGAGGTATACTTGGAGTGGTATTTCCAACTCCCGTTAGTCGTAATCGTTTTTCATTGATTCTAAAAGGCATTGCAAGGGCAAGTAAAAAGATATATTTACAAATGCATTACCCAAATGATGAGGTTGGGAATTCTTTGTTTAATCCTGATCTAGTAGAAAAAAACAGGCTAAATCCCTATTCTGATGTGTTAGATTTAGTTAAATACAAAGAGTTATTTGGAAAAGAAAAACATTTATATACGGGTGTAAATTATATCGAGTATTTTCAAGAATTGGTTGAAAGTGAAAACTGTGAAGTAGAGTTTATTTTTGCAAATAATCAAAAGGTGATTTTAGATTATACAAAAAATGTTCTGGTTGCCAGTGTGCATAACCGTGATAAATTAAAACGATTTTATAAAGATAAAACAGATATCGTTTATGGAATAGATGATATTTTAAAAGTTAGTGTTAATGGAAGTGGCTATAATTCTAGATATGGTCTATTGGGATCAAATAAGGCAACAGAAGAACAGGTCAAACTTTTCCCTGAACATGGTGAAAAAGTAATCCTTGGAATTAAAAAGAAGATATTTGACCTAATAAAGAAAAAAGTAGAAGTATTGGTTTATGGAGATGGTGCATATAAAGACCCGATCGGAGGTATTTGGGAGCTAGCTGATCCGGTAGTTAGTCCTTTTTTTACTGATGGATTAGTGGGTACTCCAAATGAGTTAAAACTTAAATATTTATCAGATAATAAATATACCAATCTGAAAGGGAATGAACTGACTAAGGCAATAAAGCAAGAAATTAAAAATAAAGAGGATGATTTGAAAGGTAATATGTTGTCTCAAGGAACTACACCTAGACAATTTACTGATTTGCTTGGTTCTTTATGTGATTTGATAAGTGGTAGTGGAGATAAAGGGACTCCTGTTGTATATATTCAAGGTTATTTTGATAACTATGCTGATTGAAGGTAAAAGTGATAGATAATAAATGTTTAACTTATTTTTGATTTTATAATTATGGCTAATCAACCAAAAGAAAAGATAAATGATGTGAAAAAAATCACACATGATATTATTTTGGATTTCCTTACTCAGCTTGGGCTGGATGCCGAGATTGAAGTTTCGGATATATCAGATGAAAAAGATAATGTAGGTTTCTCATACCTAAATGTGGCTCTTTTGGGAGATAATCTTGGAGAACTTATAGGTTATAGAGGTAATATGCTTGAATCAGTACAGACTATTATCGGTTTGATTCTGACAAAAACACTTGCTAAAGAGGGAGAGACAACTAAATATCGTGTTCTTTTAGATATCAATAACTACCGTGAGAAACGAGAAGAGTATCTGGTATCTTATGCCAAGAGAGCAGTTGAAGAAGTATTGAGTTCTAAGCAACCTATAGAATTATCACCAATGAAGCCTTCTGAAAGAAGAATTATTCATATTGCTCTCAAAGACACTGAAGGGATAGAGACTTCAAGTGCTGGAGACGGTGATGATCGCAGGGTAGTTATTACCCCAAAACATAAATAAAATTTTAATTAATAAAAATGTTAATAAAAGCAAATAAAAGAGTAATTACAGGTAAAAAAGTCAAACAATTAAGACGGGATAATCAATTACCTGCCGTCCTTTATGGTCCAAATCGTAAATCGACCAATATATCGATTGACCCTTTAGAGTTTAGTAGATTGTTTAAAGATGTTGGATATTCCAAACTGTTCGATCTTGAGGTGGACAACGATAAAGTTAAAGTACTAGTTAAAGACTTACAAAGAAATACCTTAACTGATGAATTTATTCATATTGATCTTTATCAGGTTAATATGAAAAAAGATATTACTGCAGATATTCCTGTTGTATTCTCGGGAGAATCTTTTGCAGTTAAAAATAACTTAGGATTACTAGTGCACCCTATGGCATCAGTAGCAGTGACTTGTCTACCAGGGGATCTACCCGCTTCTTTAGATGTAAATATTGACGAGCTTAAAGAAGTAGGAGATGTTATTTCAGCTGGGGATATTAAACTTCCGGAAGGTGTTGTACTTGCTAACGACCTAGCACCTGATTCTCCTGTTGCCTATATAGCAGCGCCACAAAAGACTATAGAGGAGGAAGAACCTGAGGAAGCAACAGGTGGAGAAGTAAGCGGAGAAACAGAATCTGCTGAAACATCAACTAAGTCTGAAACCGAAACAGGAGAATAATCCCAAAAGTTGAGTTTCGTGTAGAATAACTCTATACTAGAGTTGTTTCTACTATGGATGATAATCAAAATACTACACAACGACCAAGTCTCGAAAATGAAGAGGTTGAGGAGGTTTTAGCCCTGGAACGGCAACTTGATAACTCAGAGCTTCCAGAGGAGTTATTAAAGAAGACCAAAACAATGGTTTCCCGTTTACAAAGAGTTGCTAGATATGGTTATTTTTCTCGAGAATATGAACCTATAGCTAAATATATTTCCTGGATTTGTCAAATTCCTTGGGAAAAGTATACACAAGATAATCTCGATCTTCCAAATGCCAAACACCAGTTAGACAGTACACATTTCGGACTTGATCAGGTAAAAGAAAGGATTTTGGAGTATATTGCTATACTACATTTACAAAGGGATCAAAGAAACCAGATAAGTCAAAAAAGAGATCCAATCCCTGATAATACAAAACAAGTCCCGACTATAAATCCTCCGTCTTTACAGCTCGAGCAAACACAACAAGTAGCGCAGACTTCGGTAGTTCAACCTATTAGTGTAGTACAGCCAGTTCGTCCTGTTCAAACTAGCCATTTACCACAACCAGAAGAAATATCTCAAATTGACAAAATGGTAAAACTAGAAGGAAGCTCGTCACGGGCTCCGATAATATGCTTGGTGGGAGTACAAGGTATTGGTAAAACTTCTATTGCCAAGTCTATTGCTCAAGCTATGGGTAGAAGATTTGTTAGGATTTCACTTGGAGGTATTGCTCATGTTTCAGAACTAAGAGGTACTTCTCGTAGCGAAATTGATTCTGAACCAGGTCAAGTAGTTAAAGCACTAATTCGCACGGAAGTTATGAACCCGTTGATATTGATGGATGAAATTGACAAAGTTAGTGATTTTGGAGGAGTTAGGGCAGATGTAATGGCGACCTTGCTTGAAATCTTAGATCCTGAGCAAAACGCAACTTTTCGTGACTATTATATTGATTATCCTGTGGATTTATCACAAGTTATGTTTGTTTGTACTGCCAACAATCTTGGTGGTATAAGTGCAGCTTTACTTGACCGCTTGGAGGTTGTGCGTATGTCTAGCTACACTGATGAAGAAAAGGAACACATAGCAAAAGATTATTTATTCCCTAAAGTAGTCTCTGCTACAGGGATTAATCCAGGTAGTATTAAATTTAGCGAGACAGTATGGCCATTAATGATAAGACCACTTGGTTTTGATGCAGGGATTCGTCAGTTAGAGAGAAATATCACTACTTTGGTTCGTAAAATAGCTAAAAAAATGGTAGAAGGACAGGGGAGTGTATTTGAAATTACACCTGAAAACTTTAGAGAATACTTGCCAGAAGACTTTGGTGTTTATTCCTAAGAGGGTTATTCTTCTCCTAAAAACTTTGTGTATTCTTGGTCTTTTTTCATAACTTTCTCTATAGCATTTCTTACAATCTGTGCTTTATGTACACGATTTTCTTGTGATGCCCATTCTAGGTATCTATCAATCTCGGCGGAAATTATAAGAATAAACTTAGAGTCTAGTTTCTTTTTGCTCCAACTTAAGAATTCTTTAATAGCTTTGGTACGCTCTTCAGAATTAGAGTACTCAGAAAATCTCATTAGTTTCGATTTATTACCTATTATAGGACCAGGTAGACGATCTGTTTTATCCTTTTTCTTGCGTAAAATAAGTACGGGTTTTTTCTCTGAGAGTGCAGTTGCAATATGAAAACCAACAGCTCCAGATGAATCTGTAATTTCAGCGACTAAAACATCAGAGTTTTTGATATTGGTCGATTGTATTTTGGCAGCATTAGTAAATAACTCCTCGGAAATATCTTTGGTATGGGTTTCTTCAAGAGCAGAGATTAAGTGGTCAAATACTTTTGCCCCAGTATCTTTTATATATTTAACCCCATTTTGGTAAAGTTTTTTATCGTTATAAAAAAACATAGAAGAAGCTGTGTAAAAGACTTTCATAGAATAATTATTTATATATAAGATGATGTATTATATTATATATACTATGGATATATCAATGTTGTTCGGGAGAAAAAAGAATATTTTTATTGTAATCTATTTTTTTAATTTTGTTCTCAAGGTTTTTGAATTTGGGAGAAGTGAGAATTTTTTTGTTTTCAATAGGATAACTAATAGTTAAAATATATCTACTTACAACTGTGAGGTCTAAATTATTATCCTTTAGGAAATCTATTAGTAGTTTTTGATTTCTGATTTTGATTGGTTGGGTACTATATATTTGATACACACCTGTATTGGTATTTGAAATCAGTTTGTTCAATTCGATTACAGTTGCGGCGCCTGTTTTTAATGAAATATCAGTAATCCCTTTTATGATTTTTCCAGAAGCAAGTTTTCCGCTAACTATATCTATATTAAATCGGTTCAGTTGTTCTGCATAAGGCTCTATCTTTTTTAAGGCTTTATTACATATTTTGATAAACTCTTTCTCTTTAGATGTACTTACTGTGACTAACTCACTTCCAATATATACACTGTTTTGTGTAGCTTGTTTTCCAATAGTGGTTAGTTCGGTGTCTAGTATTTTAAGCTTTGTGATACCATAGCTTTCGATTTGTGTGAGATTTAGCTCTATAGCTGTACCTACCTCTGATAGTTTTGGGAAGTTATTTAATAGTATTAGTATATTGGCCAGGTCTTTTTCTGTTTTAATTAAATAGTGATCGATTCCACTAGTCCCATTGCCAAATTTGAGTCGTAGAGTTTCTTTTGGGTATTTTGTTCTTAAATTTCGAAAACTTTGGGTTACAGATTCCAAAGAGAAGCAAGTATAGCCAGGTATTGTAAAGTCGGAAAAATCGATTTGGCATTCTTTGTACCAATCTGGAATATTTTCTGGATTATCTAAACAAGGGTGTAAGATTGTTTTGTTACCCAGTTGATTTTTGGTGACAACACAACCAAGTACTTCGATTTTATCTAGGTTTAGGAACTCCTTGATTTGATGGAACTCATCTACTGATAGTGTGGTATCTGTAATTAACAATACCCTCGTATCTTTTTTTAAAATCGTATCTCCCGTGTATTGGAAACCGTCTTGTCCTTCTATCAAAAACCCACTTGATTCAATACCAAAATCTTCTAATCGTTTCTGAAAATACATATTTCTTTTCAGTAGATAATCCTTGTGAATCCTATAAGTGTGTGTGTTTTTTTTTATATAAACAATTGAAATCATAGGTTGTGAAAATATATTCATTATATCATATAAAAGTTTATTAAACTCTCTAGGTATTAAAATTATTTTAATAACCTGCTAAACTAGAATCTATGAAAATGAGACTGCCATTCCTAAATAAAAAAAACAAGCAAAGCATAGAAGTGTTACTTGCACTAGATGTGGGGACTGAGTTTGTAAAAGCTGTATTGTTTACTGTGGATGATGGTGCTACTTCGATTAAAATTGTCGGTTATGGTAGGAGTAGACAAAACAGTTCTGCTATGAAGGGTGCAATGATTATCAATATAGAACAGGTTGTAAATGCTTGTGATCGGGCAATTGGTGATGCATTAAGTAGCGCGGATCAAACTATATCTAAAGAATTAGGTATAGAGTATGTTACTCCTGCTCCTGAGAAGGTTCTATTAGGAATAGCTGGGGAACTAGTAAAAGGAGTAACCATAATGGCTGACTACTCCAGAGAAGAACCAGACACAAAGATTGAGCAAAGAGAAATAGACGAGGTTTTAACGAGTGTCAAAGAACATTCCTTTACACAGGCACTACAAGATATTTCAGAAGAGATCGGGATCGATACAAAGCGACTGCAAGAGATTAATACAAAGATTAACGCTACCTATATAGATGGTATACAAGTAGATTATCCACTTGGTATGACCGGAGAAAATATCAGCTACCGGGTATTTTCAACTTTTGCACCTTCACTACATGTTAATTCTCTGAAGGAAATAGCCTCTCAGTTGGGATTGGAAATACTCTCTATTGAGGTCGAACCTTATGCAATTGCTCGTGCTGTTCGAGGAGCTAAAGATGATAAGTTTTCTGCAATAATAATAGATATTGGTGGTGGAACTACGGATATTGCAATAGTTGATAAAGGTAGTGTTATAGCAACCAAAATGTTTGCCTATGGAGGAAAGGTCTTTACAAAGAGGATTTCTAGTGGTCTTAAAATACAGCTCGAAGATGCCGAAAAAATTAAAATCGATTATAGTAATGGTGATATTTCAGAAGCGCAGGCCAGGACACTTAGGGGGTTATTGGTAAAAGATTCGTTGGTTTGGGCTCAAGGGGTAGAGTTATCTTTGGCAGAAGTCGAAGACATAGATAACTACCCTCCGGTCTTTTATTTGTGTGGAGGGGGATCGGGACTTCCAGAAATTAAAGAGGCGATGCAAGAATATGGTTGGTTACAAAGCCTCCCTTTTGCTAAACATCCTAAAATTCAACATCTTTATCCAAAGCAGTTAGATGATATAGAAGACCTAACAGGAGGGATAAAAGCTCCCGAAGATATTGCTCCGTTAGCCCTTGCTAGAATGTATTTTGAATTAGAGAAACAATAATGCAAACAATCGAAAAAATCTTTGTTGAACCTGATGATGAAATTATCTTCGTAGTAGAGAAGATATTGAGAGCCCCTACTTCAAGGGTGATTTTAGTTATTCCGGCAAGTAGTAGTGTAGTGAGTAGTGTTATTAGCCTAAAGTTACTGTCTAGACAGCTTCTGGATTCTAGTAAGCTTATGGTTATGGTTACAGATAACCCCACAGGCAAAAAGCTTGCTTCAAAAGCTAACCTTGTTGTAAAAGATAAAATCAGTATGGTTGATAAATTTGCTTGGGAAGAAGCATTATCTATAAAAAAAGAACTCCAGGAACATAAAACAGGGATTAAAAACGAGCTTCTGGCTTCTAGGATACCTGAAAAAGTAAGTAAAGAGGATATAGAAAAGGATTTGGAAACGACTCAACAGGAGGAGGTGGTATTAGATGAAAATCAAAATAGCGAGGAAAATCAAATAGAGCTAGAAGATAGAGAGGAGATTGATCCTACTCCACTACCTGATATCTTTGGAGAAAAACCAAGGTTAAAACCCAAAATGGTTGAAATAGAAGGAATAGTAATTGCTTCAGGAGGAGATATAAATGAATTGATAGTAGAAGATATCCCAAGAGGTATGGAAAAGAAAGAACCTTTAGAAAATGCAGAAAAATCCTATATAAAATCGGAGAAAAGAACCGTTGTAGATACTAGTGATCAAGGAGGAGAAGAAGGCTCTTCAAATGTGATTGATAGACGACTTCAAAATACTGGTCCTAAAAAAGGAAAGAAAAAATTAAAAAAGATATTAGCTATTTTGGGAATAATATTTTTAATAACCTTATTTATTTCAGGAGGAGTGTTTGCGTATAGTTATTGGAATCTGTCGAAGGTAGATATTGCTGTAACCTTTAATCAATCGGAAGGGAGTATAAACGAGACTATTACAGTCTCAACATCAGCGAAAGATATAGATGGTAATAATCTTATAATTCCAGGATATGAAGTGAGTATTGAAGAGTCTTCATCAGGAGACGGTACTCCTACAGGAAAAAAACAAACAGGTGAGTTTGCACGAGGAGTTATAGATATTCGCAATAAAAGTACAGAATCAGCAGTTAATCTATCAGCGGGACAGGTTTTGGTAGATATTTCTACCAATTTGCAATATGAGTTGACTGAAAATGTTGCAATACCCGTAGATCAGTATCAACGAGATGTCCCTATAAAAGCAAAAGAATTTGGCGAAAAATATAATATAAAAGATCCTAGAAGTAGAACATTTAAGTTTGGGGGTTTTACTACTGAGCAACTTATAGGGTATGGTCATAGAGATATTGCTGGTGGTACAACTGAGGATATTGTCATAGTTACTGCGGAAGATGTACAAAAAGCAAGGATGGCACTAGAGACTGCTATCAAAGGAACTTTAAATACCAACCTTCAGAAAGAGCTAGGAAAAGGAGAGAAACTTTTGGAAGGGAGTGAACGATATGAAGAAGTAAGTTTTACTCAAAGTGTACCTACTGGGGAAGAGGCTGAGAGTTTTTCTATAGATCTTAGGATGAAAGTTACAGCTACAAAGTTACGAGAATCGGATATAAAGTCTTTGGCTGAGTTTATTATTAAAAAAAGTAAAGGTGCTACTACTGAAGCAGAGGTGGAAATAGGTGATTTTAGTATTAAAAATATAAAGGTCAATGGTAGTAAAGTATCATTTGATCTATACGCACAAGGGGAAGTCAATGAAAGTCTTAAATTTGAAGAATTAAAATCCAATATTGCTGGAAAAAGTCTATTGGAAGCTAAGGAATATCTTGAAAACCTTGAACAGATTGATAAGGTAACAATATTTTACCAGCCTAGCTTTATTCCTGAAAGTTGGAGAAAAATTCCAAACGACCTTAACAGAATAAGATTTAAATAGCTTGACTGATGTGCCTTTTGGTACAGTCCCTCTTGACAAGAAGCTAACATATAGCATAGAATTTCAACTCTATCACAAAGACGGTTAGAGTGCTAAATACTCTCGTTTTTTCTAATTTATTTATTAAAGTAGAATACCTATGGCTAAAGTTAACCTTAAACCTCTAGGAGGGAATATCCTGGTCAAACCAGTTACAGAAAAATCAGTATCAGGCATAGTATTGCCAGATACAGTAGATCGTGAAAAACCACAGAAAGGTGAAGTGATTGCAGTTGGTACTGGAAAGCTTACCGATGACGGGAAAAAGCTCGCTTTCAATGTGAAAGTTGGTGATGTCATTTTATTTAAAAAATACTCTCCTGATGAAGTTGAAGTTGATGGAGAAGATTATTTAATAATGGATGAAGATGCTATTTTAGCAATTCTTCCTTAATTTATTTATTACTAAATTTCTGATATGTCAAAACAAATTATTTTCGATGAGAAAGCCCGTAAAGAATTAAAAAAAGGAGTGGATAAACTTGCCAATGCAGTTAAGGTTACATTGGGTCCTAAGGGCAGAAATGTACTTTTGGGAAAATCCTTTGGAAGTCCTCAAATCACAAAAGATGGTGTTACTATCGCAAAAGAAATTGAGCTTGAAGACAAGATCCAAGATGCAGGTGCACAAATTGTAAAGGAAGCTGCTACCAGGACTGTTGATAAGGCTGGAGATGGTACTACTACTGCTGTAGTTTTGGCTCAGGCTATTATTAATCAAGGTTTTAAAAATATCGCTGCGGGAGCCAATCCTATGGAGATCCGTACTGGTATAGAAAAAGGGGTAAAAGCAGTAGTGGATGATCTTAAAACTATGGCAAAGCCTGTAAAGGGGAAAGAAGAAATCCGTAAAGTTGCTGTTGTAAGTGCTAACGGTGATGAAGAAATAGGTGATATATTAGCCAGTGTTATGGATAAGGTCGGGAAAGAAGGGGTTGTAACTGTAGAGGAGGGTCAGACATTTGGCCTTGTAGAAAAATATGTGGAAGGTATGCAATTTGATAAGGGATATATTTCTCCTTATTTTGTAACTAACGGAGAGGATTTAACTGCAGAAGTTCGAAATCCTTATCTTTTAATTACTGATGGTAAAATCTCAGCAGTGAAAGATATGCTTCCACTTATTGAGAAAATTGCACAAACAGGGAAAAAAGATATTGTGATTATTGCAGAAGAAGTTGAGGGAGAGGCACTAGCTACTCTTGTGGTTAATAAGCTAAAAGGAATCTTGAATGTAGTAGCTGTAAAAGCTCCAGCCTTTGGAGATCGAAGAAAAGAAATGCTTAAAGATATAGCTGTTTTAACTGGTGGTTCAGTAATTTCTGAAGAACTAGGTAAAAAGCTAGAAAACGCAGAGCTCGAGGATTTGGGGAAAGCGGAGAAAGTAATTGTTGGAAAAGAAGATACTATTGTCGTAAACGGAGATGGAGATGAGCTCTCTATAAAATCTAGGATTGAGCAGATTAAAAATGAGATTAGTAAAACCGAATCCGATTATGATAGGGAGAAACTACAAGAAAGATTAGCCAAACTCTCCGGCGGAGTTGCAGTTATAGAGGTTGGTGCTGCTACAGAAGTTGAAATGAAAGAAAGAAAAGACAGGCTTGATGACGCCTTACAGGCTACTAGGGCTGCCATAGAGGAGGGGGTTGTACCCGGAGGAGGAGTTGCTTTGATTGATGCTAGGTCTTCTCTCAAATCTGTAAAAGTTACAGCAGATGAACAGATAGGACTAGATATTCTAAACAGAGCTCTAGAAGAACCTGCACGATTGATTGCTGAAAATGCTGGGAAAGAAGGTTCTGTGATTGTAAGTAAGATTGGAAAAGGAACTGGCTATGATGCTAGAAAAGAGCAATTTGTTAATATGATTCAGGCAGGGATTCTAGATCCTGTAAAAGTTACTAGGCTTGCTTTAGAAAATGCATCGTCAGTTGCCAGCTTGCTTTTGACCACTGAGGCAATAGTTGTAGAAAAGCCCAAAAAAGATGAACCAATGCTACCAAACCCAGGTGCAGGAATGGATATGATGTAATCTCTCATACCAAAGTCTTTAATCCCTCGATATTATTCGTAATATCGGGGGATTTTTCTTGTATATCCCTTTTCTTACATTTCCCTCTTTTTTCCTTTATAATAAAAGAAACTTCTTAAATCTATGATAAATCTACTTAATCGTTATTTCATAAATTATTTTATTTGGTGGTATTTTGTTCAGGCTAAGGCTATGGTTGGTAAGGTCTTAGAGACTTGGATCTTTATCCTAAATATTCTCAATATAGGTCCAATGTTGAAAAATCTTTTTCAGCCGTTGTATCAGGATTATAGTAGAATGGGAAGACTAATAGCATTTCCAATCAGATTGACCTGGGTATTATTTGGCACTTTTGTGGGAGCTATATTACTATTTCTTTTTATAGGAATCATCGGAGTTTACTTGATGTTGCCAATAATGCCATTGTATGGAGTTATATCTTATATGTCTAATATCTAAAGTAAGTTTATGGAGGGTACAAAGATGTCTCAAGGAAAATATGAAAAGATGACACTAAAAGTAGATCTAGGATATCTTGGGCGGGAGTTCGGAATTCGTAAAAAACTAGAGAAACTAGAAAAACTTATAGGTTGGGTTTTGGTCTTTTCAACAGTATTGTTATTTTCTTTGGTAACTTTATACGAAGCTTATTTTCATCAAGAGTTTATCATTTCTCAGATAACTAAAGTTGATGACCTACCAAGGCTATTTATATATTTGGGGGTAGGTATTTTTACCTATGGGGTTTATCTGACTCGTGATCGTAGTGTATTTCTCGATAGATTTAGTAGTAAAGATCTCGGTAAGCTAAAAAGTGATGTTGATGCTGGTAAGATACTTTCTCCTATAGAAATAACACAATATCTTGATATTGATTTAATAAATATAATAGATGAAATACTTGCTAATAAGAAACAGGTGTCTTATGGCAAGGATCTACTATTGGGGTTATCCACTATGTCCGTTGTGAAGATGGCATCTTCTAGGTTGGGGATAGATGAAAAGGGGCTGGAGAATATTGCTAGTAAGATGGGTACTGTTGAATCGGGTAGTATAGAGGATATGCTTGTAGAAACCTTGAAAGGTAGCTTTATTCTTGCAATAGATAATAATTTCAATAGAATTGATGAATTAGCGGTATTTATTTATTTATGTTTAACCGATCTAAAACAATTATTGCTAGAGATTGAGGTTGGGGAAAACGAAGTGAAGGCAATGCTTTTGTGGGCACAAAATCTGAGTAAACGAAGCAGGTATTTAGATATTATCCAAAAAAAGAGTGTGCTAAAGCCAACCTCTACCGTGAACCGTGCATATACCTCTGTGTTTTCTCCGAGTTTGGTGAAATACTCTCGTGATTTTACGGCAGAAATCGTCAAAGGAGATTTTGAACTTTCTTATGCTAGAGAAGCGGAATTACAAAGGCTTATTGAGATGGTTACTTCTGGAGAAACGAGTGCATCTCTTGTTTTGGGTCAGCCAGGAGTTGGAAAAACCACATTTATAAAAAATCTCGGAATAAAAATGGTAGTTGAAGATGTCCCTAAAATTATACAAGATATGCGATTAGTAGGGTTTGACTTTAATAGAGCCTATGCTCTGGCTAAAAACGAACAGCAATTTAAAACAGAAGTAGAGAGTATAATCCAAGAGGTTGCAAGAGCGAAAAATATAATTTTAGTAATAGATGATTTAGATCAATTGGTTAATGTTAAAAAAGAGTTAAGTGCTGAGGTAGTAAATTTACTTACTGACGCAATGGATATTCATAAGATCAGAATAGTTGCTACAAGCTCAGTCGAGGGATACACCAGGCATATCAAGCCGTTCAAAGCTCTTGACTCGTTATTTAATAAGATGACAATGGAAATCCCTACTGACGAAATAGCACTACAAATTTTGTTTGACTTTATCCCTACATTAGAGAAAACTTATAAAGTTAAGATCGCTTTTGAAGCTGCGGATAGGGCGGTGGAGTTGTCTCATAAGTTTGCTTTTGAAAGAGTTTTGCCTGACAAGGCAATAGATCTACTCGAAGAAGCAATCTCTAAAACATTGGCTGAAGGCAAATCTTTGGTAGACAAAGATGTGGTAGATAGATTGGTTGCAAGCAAAGTAGGGGTTGAGATCGGAGCAATCGGGGCAACGGAGTCGGACTTCTTGATGAGATTAGAGGAGGAATTACATAAGCGAGTGGTAGGTCAAGATCAGGCAGTAGACGCAGTTGCTTCTGCTCTTCGTCGTTCTCGTGCGGGTCTGACGAGTAAAAACCGTCCAGTTGCAAGTTTTTTGTTTTTTGGTCCAACTGGGGTTGGCAAAACTGAGCTAGCAAAAACTGTCGCAGAGTTCTATTTTGGAGCTGAAGATAAAATGATCCGTCTTGATATGTCAGAATATCACGAGGATCTAAACTTAGGTAGGTTAATAGGGATACAAGAAAACGGAGAGTTTAGTGGAGGATACCTTACTGAAGCAGTGCGTGCGAAACCATATTCACTTATACTTCTTGATGAAATCGAAAAAGCTAATCCAAGGGTGTTAGATTTATTCTTGCAGGTTTTAGATGAGGGAAAGATTAAAGATGGTATGGGTAGAGAGGTGATCTTTACTAATACTATTATTATCGCTACTTCCAATATCGCTTCCAACGAGATAGCCGATTTGGTTTCTCAAGGCAGACGATATAGTGAAGTAGTAGAGACGATTATGCCAACTTTGCGACAATATTTAAGGATTGAGTTTTTAAACCGTTTTGATAAGTTGATTATGTTTAAGCCTTTGCTTAAAATAGAAGTAGAAGAAATTGCTAACTTAATGGTGAGATCTATCGTAGAGAAAATTGCAGAGAAAGGGATTAAACTTGAGTATAGCCCACAGCTACTAAGTGATTTAGTAGAGTTGGGATATAACAATCTATATGGTGCTAGAGAACTCAGAAGAATGGTAACAGATAAGGTAGAAGATTTGATAGCACAGTTGATTATAGAAAAAAGAATCAAAAGTGGGGATACTATGGTGATATATAGTTTAGATAAATTCGAAATACAATGAGAAAGCTTCTGGTACTTATAATTTTTTGTTTTTTGCTTCTACCTAATTTAGGTAGGGTATCTGCACAAGTAGCAGTACCTCCTCCTCCAGGGCCTCCCCCGGGTGCGCCATGGGTGGAGGTGTCTCATTGTGGCCCTGGTCAAATACGACCAGATGATATACGGGGAATAATATTTGGAAAAGATAAAACAAAAATGATTGAAGTTCTTAATAAGGCTAGAGCCTGTCTAACTACACAAAATATTGAAATTGGAACCATCAAAAGTAACAATATGGCTTACTGTGATTTATCGCAAGGCTTAACTATACCATATAATAAGGATATGTCTAAGAGATTAAGAATAGGAAAGAAGTGTTGTCCGATAAGTCATCCTATTACTCGTACACTAACTTTTACTTGTTGTCCTGTTGGATACCAACCTAATTGGATTGGTACGCTTTGTGAGAGCGTCAATGGTAATGCAACAACACCAGATAAAAGTGATAGTCTTCCATCTATAGATAAGGATTTTAACGCTGGTCCACCAGTTGTTGGTGGAAGTGGTCCTGTTTACGAGTGTCCACAGTTAGGCTGTCTTACCAATATAAATAGTGATATCATACCAAATAATACTGATAAGAACCCACTCCTATCTAATGTCACGGACAAATTGTGTTACGCCAGGGATAGTCAAAAAATTGGCGATAATACTAAATACTGTCTTGCTGGCCAATGGGTATCAGAAGAAGAAAAAGATGCTGCACACCTAAATAATGCAGTAGTACAGTGTGTGCGTTTAGACGAGGTAGAGAGAAAGAGATGTTTTGAATGTTTTGGTAAAAACCCACCCAATGATTCAGGAGAACCTCAAACATATGTCTATAGTTCTCTTGGCTGTATTAATACTGACAGAGATGCATTTATAACCCGACTATTTCAATTAGGGTTTGGTTTACTCTCGGGTTTTGCTATAGTTAGAATTATGATGGCGGCAGTAAATATGCAAAGTACTGACCCTGCAAAACATCAAGAAGGAAGAGATATGGTAGTTTCGGCGATCGTGGCACTTGTAACTTTGGCTGTTGCTATTCCAATTTTAAGATACCTGGGTATTAATTTACTTAGTATTCTACCTTTTGATTTTTTAAGTTAAGAATATGACTAAAATAAAAATTATAGTTGTTATCTGTATCGTTTTATTGATTTCTCCCACATTGATTGTGGCACAAGGTGGCAATATTCCAAATCCTGTTGGTCCTGCTTTTGCAGATTTTCCTACTGCGGTTAATACGATAAGTCGATGGGTTAGAAGTCTCGCCGTTCTTGTGTATTTAGGGATGGTACTTTATGCGGGTTATACCAGGCAGACTGCTGGTGCCGATCCAGAAAAAGCTAAAAAATCTATGCAAATATTGATGTATTCTACAACGGGGTTTATATTGATAATACTAGCTCCTATAGTAATTCAGACAATCGCCGCCATATTTGAGATTAAGCTGATTACAAATTAATGTTTAAAAAATTATTTTTTTTAATAATACTTTTCTTTCTTATTCCTTTGCTCTGGAATAGGGTGGAGGCACAGGGTACGGATGAGTTGGTCCCAGAACCGACTTGCATAGCATATACGACTAGTGGGGGTTTTCGTAATCCCGTGTGTAACAAAACCTGTGCCAGAAGCTGTGTTACTGGAGGAAAAAGTTGTGAATTTGGCCAACCTTCTGTATGTAAAACTCTAGATCCAGCAAGTTTGTGGCCCGAGGTTCCCAAGAAGGTAAGACCCGCCTTTAATCTGTTTTCTATAGAGCTTTGTCCCGACCCAGCACAAAGGCCTCCAGATGATCCATACTGTATGATGACTATTGTGAGGCTTGGTGTTTATGCGGTGATTAGCTTTCTAATCTTTGTACAGGTAATAATAGCTTTCTGGGTGGTATGGGAGAGATCTACTGCGTCAGACAATACCGAAAAAATAGAAAAAGCTTCCTCAATAGCGAAAAATGCAGTACTAGGTGCTTTAATTACTTTTTTGTTTATTGCAATTGTACAGGTTACAGCACTAGTTGTCGGCTTGACAGGGAGTTTATTTGATATTTCGATTGTTCCGCAACCTAGAGTTATTGGACATTCTAAACAGTGTAGTGGTGTCGGATATGTTGTTTGTGAACCTGGTTATGTTTGTCGTAGCCCAGGAGGCACAGATATCAGATACTGTTTATTACCTGCACCTTAAATTATATGAGTTGAATGGATAAATTAACTGGTATATACAATCAAGTCGGAATTCCCGATTCAGAAATATTCTTAGATCTCCCTTCTTATGGAGGATTTTTTGAGAAAGGGATTTTCTCTGCTATTGGACAGGGCTTAGTTGTTTTTATAACTATTCTGGTAATTGTTTGGGTTGGTTTTTCTCTTTATGGTGGTTATAGTATTATTTCTAGTCTTGGAGATACTCAAAAAATCGAAAAGGGTTGGAAAACTATTAAAAGTGTATGGATAGGTATTACTTATTTTCTTCTATTTTTTGCAGTTATTTCTTTGGTCGGGGTATTTGTAGGTGTTGGTGCTCCTTGGAACTGGGTCGATAACCTTCAGCAATGTGCGAGTGGAGGTCCTGCTTCAGGTAGATTTTATTTTCAGGGAAAAGTTGAAGGAGGGAAAAGAATATCCTATATGCAAATGACAAGTGATTTTCGCAAAGCTAATCCTTCTGCAGCCAGTATGTATGTTATTTGTTGTGAAAATGGAGGGAAACAATATATTGATGTGGTAAGGTTTTCTTCCTCTCCTCCTTCTGGATGTAGTGTAAACAGTAGTAAATCTTTGGGTGGGGTTCCTTCTAGTACATGTAAGGGGGCAGGCTCTCATTGTAGCTCTGATGCAGATTGTTGTGGCGGTCTATCGTGTATGAATTCCGGTGGTGGTATGAAGTGTGCACCTTAATTTTATAATTTTGCTATTTTTTTAGAATTGTTTTAGAATTCATTAGTTTAGTAAGAAGTTTATGAAAAAATATATACTAGTTAGCCTCTTAATTATCTTATTCATGCTAAGTCTTTTTCCCGTTAGTGCTTACGCACAGATAGATCCGTCTTTTTTACCGGGGCAAATCTTAGATATTTTTGATTTACTTGGTCCACAAGGAACTGGTACTGCTGCATTTATTACTAGTAGGGTACGAGTAGCTTTGTTTATTGCGCTAGGATTGATTATTGTGGTTGCTGTTGTGTATGCGTTGGTAGCGTCATTTAAGTATATACAATCTCAAGGTGATCCTGGGAAAATTGAAGAAGCACAAAAAGCTATTAAGGCAATATTTTTTGGGATTGCTGCGATGATGATCGCCATTGTTGGGGTGATTTTGGTGTTTGTGTTTTTTGGAGCCAGTCCAGTAGAACCAAATCTATTTCAAACTTGCCTAAGTGCTCCCAATAGCCTGGGGTGTGATAGTTGTAGAGCTGAGGGGATAGCTGGTGGAAATTGTAATACTTGTGAAACTTTCTTTACAAGAATTTCACGAGGAGGGACACTTGATCCAGGTGAGCAAATACAGTTTAATAACTTATGTAGATAATTTATATTCTATTCTTTGTAATGAAAAATAGAGTCTTGTTAGTATTAGTAGGTATAGGTCTTGTGTTATTCGTCATTGTCGGGGTGGTTTTGGTATTTGTGTTTTTTGGAGCCGGTTCAGTAGAACCAAATCTATTTCAAACTTGCCTAAGTGCTCCAGATAGCCCGGGGTGTGATAGCTGTAAAGTCGATGGTTTAGCTGGTGGAAACTGTAATACTTGTGAAACTTTTTCTACGAGAATTTCAGGAGGAGAGACACTTGACCCGGGGGAGCAAATACAGTTTAATAATTTATGTAGATAATTTATATTTTATTCTTTTAATTTAATAATAATGAAAGATAGAGTCTTATCAGTATTAGTAGGTATCGGTTTTGTGTTATCTGCTTTGGTACTTTTACCACAAGGAGTTTGGGGAGCATCACTTTTACCTGAAGAAATTACCGGGATTTTTGATCTTATGGGTCCAGATGGGACTCAAACATCGGTATTCCTGACAAGTAGAGTTCGTGTAGGTCTAGTGATTGCCCTAGCTGTGTTGGTATTGGTTGCTGTAGTATATGCTATGATAGCTGCTTTTAAGTATATCCAATCACAAGGAGATGCAGGTAAAATCGAAGAAGCACAAAAAGCTATTAAGGCCATATTTATGGGTATAGCAGCAATGTTGATAGGTGTAGTAGGTATTGTTTTGGTATTTGTATTTTTTGGTGCAACAAAGCCAAATGCCTCACTTTTTCAGACTTGCCTGAGTGCACCAAACAGTGTGGGTTGCGATGCCTGTATGAGTGGAGGAGTTGGTGATGCTACTTGTAATAAATGTGAGGAGGCATATAAGGCAGGTGTTCCCACGGATTCTGACTGTATAAATAGAACAATCTAAACACACGGATAAAACGAACAGTAAATAGTTTATGATAAAAAATAAAAGGCTATCTTTGATAGCCTTTTTCTTTTCTTTGTTTTGATTATAGCTTATTATATCTTTAGGTATTATTTAGAAAGCTTATGAAAAAAAACATACTAGTGCTCTATGTTACAGTTGTATTACTCTTGTTTATTTTGGGGATTCCTATCTTTCCTGTTATGGCTCAGGGAGGAGATACCGGATTTGTGGAGAATTGTCCTATAGATAGTGTAGATGAGAATTGCCGTCCACCTACTTTACAGCAGTTCGAGTTTATTTTTGTGAATTTGTTAGTTACTGCCTGGGCTTTGGGTGGGTTTCTGTGGATGGGGTATTTTATAAATATTGCACGACTGTATTTTACAGACGATGTAAGCAAGATAGAAGATGCAAAAAAACGATTTGGGAAGTGGGTTCTTGGATTTGCTCTGTATTATTTATCGTGGGTAATAGTTGGTAATGTTTTAGCAGTAATGGTAGGAGGTGGATCTGATTGTTATGTTGAATTTTCTAGAAATCCAGTTTTTAGGTTTTTCTTCGCAGAAGTATGTACTCCTTAATTCTTAGTACGCAAATTAGTACAGAAATTTGCGTTGCGGTACAATTACAAGAATTCCTTTCTTATATATAATCCGTTTAGTTATATATCAATTTCCTTTGTTCGTTGTCTAGTTAGACACGAAACGAGTCCTAATATCTATGATAGAAGAACTTCCACTAGGACGGAAATTGTACGCTTTTCGTGAAGATAGAAAAATAAGCCAAACTAAAGTCGAGATTGAAACAGGACTTTCTTTTGGTACTATAAGTAGGATAGAAAACAATGTAATAAATCCTACTAAAGAAACACTAAATAGAATATCTACCTTTTTACGCCTTGATTCCTCAGAGTTTAATTATCTTATTGGATTTAACTCGGTGTATCCCTCCAGAGGGGATATTGATTGTATAATTGATAGATTAAAAAAGAACTTATCAGAAACTGATTTTCCTGCTTATATAATAGATTCAACATTTCGTATATGGTATTGCAATGACTTAACTTTAAGACTGTTTGATATTTCTGAAGATCAGAGGAAGTTGTTGATAGGAGAGACCTATATGCAGGTTCTATTTTCTCCAGAGATGAAAATCATAGAGAAAGTTCCTAAAGATAAGTTACTAGAAGTTGTCAAAAAACAGGTATGGAGATACAGAAAAATGATAGGTAAATATCGTTTAGAAACAAGTACTATTGAGGAGGTAAATCGTTTGAAGCAAAACCCTCTATTTAATCGAGTTTGGCACGAGTATTTGGTAACAGAGGAAGATCTCTCTTTAGGAGATGATTTCTATTATGAGTTCTGTGGGAAAACCCTTTCGATACTGATTACTATGAGTGAGGTTCAATTTGATAATAGATTTATTTTGGTGAGGTTTTATCCTAAAGACTATAAAACCGCACGAGTATTTGAATCTTTGAGGACAAAGAGTGGGAAAAGAGCTTCTATGTCGGTGTAGTGTACTGGGTTTTATGCCAATCTTTGTGTTTAGCTTCGTCCGTCTATACACATCGTATCAGAATTAGGTTTATATTATTTTTTATAGAGTAAAAGATAGATTTTGGGTAAATGTATAATACTCCTGAGGTGTATCAGGGAATCACTTTAAGGCTTTCAAGCATCTCTGTTATTAACTCCAAGTCCTCCCCAGACCGATCCCAGATCAAAAGAAAGCCTTTACCGTATTCCATATGATATGGTTGGGCTATGATAGCGTAATTAATAGAAGGTTCCGAAGTATTGGAAAGTTTATAAATAGAGTAGGGTACACTTTGTGGAAAGCCTCCAGATTTTAAACTCTCTTCTTTGATTAGCTCGACCTTGAAGTTGAATCCATAGGAATTGAAGTTGGTTAAAAAAGACCTAAGGACTTCCTCGTGGGGGTGTTCTCCTATGACTGTAGTATCAAACTCAATTTTTCTGGTTCCCTTACTTAGGCGAACATCGTTACCTCCAGATGACTCATAGTCGATCAAGGTTTCCCAATTGGCAGGATAGTCAATACTAAAATTGGGGTTATAGTCTGGGAAATTGTAGTTAAAGGTTTTCCACCCTAAAGATAGGGATGGAGAGATGGTTAAAACTGGTGTTAGACTTGGAGATAGGCGTTCTGGTTGTGTTGTGTTTATGTTACTGGTATAGGTAGGTGGTTTTTGTAAATTTGGTGAAAAGATGTGCTTCAGACTATCTTCCCGCCATAAAAATACACTACCGATCATAAGGATAAAAATACTTGTAAATAATATGATTTTGGTTTTCATAATTGGTTTATTCTCGCACTATCTTTGATGTATAAATTACTGTTATTTTTAACTTCTATTTTATTATCTTTCAGATTTATATTTAGTTGTGTGTTTCCTTTGAGAGTGAGGCTACTATTATCTGTGATAGTGAGGTTTCCAGTAAGTGTGGTGTTGCTGGATAACTCACAGTTTTTGCCTCCATCTATAACCCAATCTCCTTGTGTGGGTGGGAGACAGGTATTGTTTGGATTTCCTAACACTATAAAACTCAATCCTGAAATAACAGATAAGTTATTTCTAATATTATAATTTCCATCACCATAGTTCCAGTTATATTCAGAAATATTAAAAGTATTATTTGAATTTACTTTTTCAACATAAGCTACATGCCCGACAGATCCAGAGTTACCTGCTCTTGCTTCCCAAACTGCTATAGCTCCGGCAGTAGGTGTTGTTGTAACAGTATAGCCTATATTCCTAGCGTTATTGTCCCAGTTATTAGCATTGCCAAAATTACCGAATTTCCCGTTGGGACCTTTCATAGTATTGTGAAAGTTTGCAACTATAAGACTTCCTCTATAAGCAGAATACGAAGTACAATAACGAGTGTAAAAAGCCCATTTATCAACCTGTCCTTTGGGGGAGTTTTTGTACGGATAGTTTGTAGGATCACTTATCGCACTAACTGGAGATAAGAGTAAATACAGGGATAATCCAGCTATCACAAGAAATAAGATAGGTTTTTTCATGGGTTTTTAGTGTTTTGACTTAAATAAATAGTTTCCTCTGCGTTGTTATGGTTTCGTATTTTGATTTTGTAAGGCTTGTCTAACTTTATGGAGCTTTCTATGGATATAATCTCTGCATTATTGTGGTTTGCGGGTAAGGACTTTTTGATTGTATTTACCAGTAGTTGATCTTTATTGAGTTTCTTGGATTTGCCGGTATCCAGATTGATTTCTATAGCGTCAGTAACATCAGAAGTATAATCAAGTGGATCCTCTGTAATTCCGAACTCGAATCGTTTGTTTAGTCGAGTAGGGAATTTAATAAGTGGTAATTTCCTGTTCTTCTGAGTTTTACTAAAGAGTGCTTTGTTGGTGTTGGATCGTAAGTTATGTTGCTTTAAGCTAATTTTTGGATTCTCACAATCTAGTGAGTTAACGCACTGATTTTCTGGTTCAAAATATAAA